>NZ_CP042910.1:1258125-1566250 GCF_008298035.1 Gimesia maris | reverse complement strand
CCAAATTCCTTGAACATGATGGACATAATCGCTTTGGCAGGACGCCCCATTGCTTCGGACAGACTCCGCACCGTCATCGGCACTTCCACTTCCGCCTCGGTCTTGTGGACGACATTACCTGTATCATGCTTCCGCTTGGAACGGCGGGGGCGGCGGCCAACGACATCCTGCTGCTCCGACCCTTCGCCTGAGAATCCCCGGCGACCTTCCTTACGCTGTTCGCGACGCTGCTTACGCGCTTCGACCAGACTCAGGCTGCCACGACGGGTCTTCAAATCGTCATCCTGGGGATCCCGGTCTTTTTCTTTCTTTTTCTGCTCTGTATGTTGTGCCAGATGAGCAGCCAAGGGGCTTTTCTGCTCCAGAATATCAGCAGTCAAACGCACTTCCGGCTTTTGTGCCTTCTCTTCTTTTTTCTTGGGCTTTGGAATCACCGGCTGCTTATAGGCAGGAGGCGCTGCTACGTTCGGCAATGCAGACTTCGGCTTCGCTTTCGGTTGAGGCTTGCTTGAGCGGGTTGATCCAATTGGTTTCATTTCTCGAATATTGGAACCGGAGGCGCCACCAGCGGGAACATAATCATCGCGGGTCATCGCCTGATCAGATTCTGGCTTGGCGGCAGTTTCCTCAATTGATTCCTCTGACCGACGCTTGAGTGCCGCGGAGCGTCCTTCAGCAACTTCTTCTGTTTCTTCAATCGACTCATCATCCTGACTGGTGGTGACCTCGTCTTCTGAAACAGTCTCCGCTTCCTCTTGTTCAACCACTACCCCAGATGCACCTTCTTCGGAATAGGAGTCTTCATCAGAAGTACCGGATGACTTCTGGGTCGAGGAACGGGACGGCTGCGGACGGGATGTCATCGTCTTGATATTACGCATCTTCGGTTGTTCCCGTTGAGGCGTCAGAGTCTCCTGGGCGGAGGACTCCTCGGAACTGACGGCAGGTTTCCCCTTCTGTTCCAGATATGCAATAACAATGTCACGTTCGTCGGGCGTAATGCTGGCCAAAGCGGAGTTTTTCAACTTCACCCCGGCTTTGTTACATTCATCGATCAGCACTTTGCTGTCCATGCCCAACTCTTTTGCAAGAGCAAAAATACGAATCTTCAACAGCCCTTCTCCCGTGAACAAATCTGCAATACGTTTTCAAATCCTGTCAGACTGAAACGATTTGCCTGATGAGGCAACAACCTCATAACACTTACTCGTAATCGAATGAACTATTCCTGCTTCTCGGTCGATTCTTCCGGAGAATTTTCTACATTCACCGGTTCCTCAACTGGTACTTCATCAGGAACAGTCGTTTCGTCTGCCTCTTCGGCATTCTCTGTATCATTTACATCAACAGCGGTTTCTTCAACCGCCTCATTTTCTGCAACAACCGGTTCTGGTTCTGCAACTGCCGGTTCTGGTTCTGCAACTGCCGGTTCTGGTTCTGCAACAACCGGTTCTGACTGCTTCTCTTCTTCGGATTCAGGCGTATCCGACTCCTTAGCAACTGCGGCAGCCGGATTCTTCTGAGCAATTCGCATTGCTTCTTCTTCTGCTTCGACACGTTCACTTTCCCGGTCCGCCACTTCGACAATCTGTTCACACTGCTCGGCTGTCAGGCCACCCAGTTCTGCCAGTTGGTCCGGCTCAATCACAGACAGATCGTAGTAACTGAAGAAACCCTGTGAAACCAGGCTCTCCGCCAGTTCTTCAGACACGCCCGGGATTGAAGAGAACGCTTCCACTGTTTTATCCAGTTGCTCGTCCAGCTCCGTTTGCGTCATGACTTCAATGTCCCAACCGACCAGTTTGGAGGCCAGACGCACGTTCTGACCTTTACGGCCAATCGCCAGAGGCAACTGATCGTCTCGAACCAATACGATCACGCGGCCCAGCATCGGGCACAAAATGACATCTTCCACTTCCGCAGGCTGGAGTGAATTCGGCACCAGCACCTGCAACGAGTCGTTCCAGCGAACGATGTCGATCCGCTCGCCAGCCAACTCGTCAACAATATTTTTAATCCGGGCTCCCCGCATGCCGACACAGGCACCAACACAGTCGATACTGCTGTCAATACAGGACACAGCGACTTTAGAGCGATATCCGGCTTCCCGCGCCAGCGAACGCACATCAATAATCCGATCGGCCACTTCCGGGATTTCGAGTTCAAATAACCGGCGTACCATATCAGGGTGAGTTCGTGAAAGAATCACCTTGACGCGACTACCCGCTTTACGAACATCCAAAACAACTGCACGTACACGGTCATTCACACGGAAAGACTCGCCAGGGATCTGTTCGCCTCGCGGCAGAATTCCTTCAATTTTACCCAGGTTGACCAGCACCGCACCACCTTCGACACGGGAAACGGTCCCCGAAACCGACTGGTACTGCATCTCCATGTATTCATCAAAAACCGTATCGCGTTCTGCTTCACGAATTTTCTGAATCATGACCTGCTTAGCTGTCTGTGCCGCGACTCGCCCCAGAATTTCGCCCAGAATGTCCTTACCCAGTTTGTCGCCATCACAAAGAACGGTTGGTTCGCCTGTATCTCGGTCAATGTCTACAGAAAGCTCATGGTCATCTCCAAAGTGACGACGCGCAGCCGACAGGATGGCCTGTTCAATTCCACCAAACACGATCTCTTTATCGATACTTTTATCGCGTTGAATGGCATCAACAATCCGGAGAACTTCCTTACCGTCCATAATTGTGTTTCCTTCATTCGACAGTTGAGATCTTCAACTGACTCGAAAACTACTCAAACAAGATCTGAAACTGGTCAAATCTATTTATATACCGCGGGAACTTAAGCCCCAGCGATACCGCTATTAACAAAAAAAAGCGGGAACATGCCCACTTTATGACTACCCGCACCACCGCAAAACGGTCGTCAGGCGTAGCCGCGATTGGTATTTTACAATACAAACAAACGCGACAATCGGATTGGTGAGCCAATGCTCGTGTTCCAACCAGCCTACATATTTGAGGACTCCATTCGAGTTTACGAATGCCGATATCATCACAAAGAAACAAACAGCCCCAGTGGCATGTCACCCCTTGCAAGCACAATGCGTACTGAACACCAGTATGCAAAACAATTGCGCATAAAGCACCACTACAATGAATGCTTCACTATCAACAGAAATTAATCTTCGCGCGTTCAGATGTCAAGCACCGCAGGCAACTATTTCATAACGACTTAACTTCACCGAAATTGATTTACCAAAACAGCAGCAGACACGGAAAACCTGTACAGTTATCCGGCAACATTTCAGTTATTACCTCAAAATTCCCGGTATATCAAATTCAGGACTTTCTTTACGACGAGTGCAGATTGATCTCCATAGAAACGCGAAACTTCTATACTATCATACGCAGAGCCCCGAAAAGGACGACCACTTTTTTAACGATGGCCGTGCTGCTTCTGAGTTCACCTACTGTAACTTTCTGAAGGATTAATCCCGGATAACGGCAACTGAAGCTACCTGTTTCATGTTGAATCTGCTCGAAAGAATCACATATTCTTCTACCCTCAAATTTTGAAGGACAACCCTGAAATGTCTCGCCTTTTACTTTTGCTGATTCTTTGCGCTGGAATCCCGCTCCCTGCATCTGCTCAACCCCCCGCTGCTACAAACGACCCTTATGCTCAACAGAAAATCCAGGCCGACCAGGCACAGCAGCAAGGGGACTACGCAAAATCGATCGCACTCACTTCGCAAATCCTGCAGCAGAAACCCGATGACCATGTTGCCTATTACCTGCGAGCCAGCGCCCGTGTCGAAGCAGGCCGCGCACAGGGCAACGTCCAGTCCATTCGCGAAGGAGTAGCCGACGCACGTGAGGCAATCCGGCACAGTCGAAACCAGAACATAAATTACTACCTGCCTTACCTGTACGGGATGATGAACCTGGCCGTCATGGAAAACAAGAAAAGCCATGCAGAGACGGCATTGACCGTCGCAAACCAGGTCCTGGCCCGTCCGGAACTCACTCCGGAAGAAAAAGCCAACTTCCACTACCAGCGCGGCATGATCTACCTGCCATTAAACAAACCGCAGGAAGCAGCACAGGATTTTACAGAAACCATCAAACTGTCACCTGACCACTTTGCAGCACTTCTTGCTTTGCCTGACGCCTATGCTCTCGCCGGGAATAACGAGATGGCCCTGGCGAGCTTCAATCAGGTCATTCAGAAACAACCCAATTCTCCGGTCGTCTATAACAACCGGGCCATGTTTTACCAGCAGCAGGGAAAGCTCCAGGAAGCCATCAATGACTTCTCCCGGGCGATCCA
This sequence comes from Gimesia maris, assembly GCF_008298035.1. Classification (NCBI taxonomy): domain Bacteria; kingdom Pseudomonadati; phylum Planctomycetota; class Planctomycetia; order Planctomycetales; family Planctomycetaceae; genus Gimesia; species Gimesia maris. The sequence continues at coordinate 1,561,951 of NZ_CP042910.1, read as the reverse complement.
GATCGAACCGAAGTACCATCATGCAATTACGAACCGGGGGTTTGCCTATCTCGAAGGAGGAAAACCGGACACTGCAGAAGCTGACCTGACACAATCTTTGTCCATTGAACCCAATCAGCCATTTGTTCTGGGCATGCGCGGTGAGGCACGACTCCTGCAGGGGAAAATCACCGAAGCGATTGCGGACCAGAAAAAAGCAGTTCAGATGGACCCGCAAAACCCTGCCCTACACTCCGACCTGGGGTTCTCCTATTTCTTTAACAAAGAATACCCCTCTGCTTTATCCGAATTCAAACTGGCTGCACAGCTGGCTCCGGAACAGATGAAAGTCCTCGATCCCTGGGTTTACCTGGCGATGGTCCAGAGCAATCAGAAATCTGCCGCCGATGCCCGGTTCCAGTCGGCTATCGCCAAAAAACCGGACGATCGCGACTCCGTTGACAACCTGCTTTTGTTTTTGATGGGGGCTATTTCGAACACGGAACTGCTCGACTCCATCGATCAGAAAGATGTAGAACGGGCGAAAGCACAAATCTGTGAAGCCTACTTTTTCATTGGACAGAAAGCACTTCTGGCTGGCGACTCGGCAACCGCTTCCCAGAATTTCCAGGCCTCACTGAATACAAACATGAAGGGCCTCTCCGCTTATCGTGGTGCCCAGTATGCCCTGAAGAAATTTTAATATTGAATCATCGGGAAACAACAAAAGCCTCGTAAGGATTGACATTCCTTACGAGGCTTTTTTATTTATGCAGTAATTCAACAATCTCAGACACCACAAATGACAGAAGCACTGGCCTGACCAAAGGTGGTGGTACTGATCTTTAGAAACAGTTTGTTATCTGTAGGCAGGGGCTCATTCCGAACCACGTTTAACGGGCAGTCGGGATCGGGTGTTTCATAGTTCAAGGTCGCGGGAATCACGCCCTGCTTCAAGCCAACCAGAGATCCGCTGGCTTCCACAATACCGCAGGCAGAACCAGAATTACCAAAGTAACTCTTCAGGGCAGTCACGGGAATTTGAGTGGCCTTGTCACCAAAAATATCCTGAATGGCAAGATATTCCTGGACGTCAATTACCTGCTCACCCAGGCCATGGGCGTTGATATGTCCGATATCACCCACTTCCACATCAGCTCTTTTCAATGCCAATCTGATGGCATTGGCGATCGCTGTTTTGGTATCTACCGAGCCATCCCGTTTTACTACGCACGAAGCCCCTGTACCCAGAACTTCACCCCAGACCTTTGCCCCCCGCTGCTCTGCGTGTGATTTTTCTTCCAGCAAGAGAGAACAGGCTGCTTCACCCAGGACCTGCCCGCTTCGCGCCTTGTCAAATGGACGCGAACGCTTCTCAAATTCCGCAGGGGAATCTGCCAGCTGATCCCAGAACTTTGCGTGAATGGATTTCACTTCGTGGACCCGGGTTCCGGTCACACCAGCAACCATAACATCTGCCCAGCCCCGTTCAATCACGCGTTGAGCTTCACCCAGCACAAGATTTCCAGATGCTTCTGCATGCGTTATCGAGTTGTTAGGGCCCCGGGCGTCAATAATGATTCCAATATGACAGGCAGGCATGTTCGGCAGATATTTCAGCAGCCACAATGGTTCCATTTTGGCCAGGCCTTCTCCACCCCAGCGTTGATACTGGAATTCGTGCCCCTCGGAAGCAGCCATACAGGCTCCTACCAGAACTTCAGGAGGACTGAGCATCAGATTGGCACCGAACTCGATCCCAAAACGTTCGCTGTCGACCGCTGAAAGATCCAGCGCGGAATCATCCATCGCCAGGTTAGCAGAAGCAACCCCCAGTTGAATCTCGCGGCACATGACCTTGAGACTCTTTCGCTGCTGTTTCAAATACTCTTTTTTAATCGTGGTCGCATTGAAATCGGATACTTCCGCAACGCAGACATCAGGAGCTGCCAGATGAGAATAGAGTTCGGATTTTTTGACTCCTGACTTTCCGGTCATCAGGCTGTCTTGAAATGCTTGCACTCCGATTCCGATCGGGCTGAGAATCCCCATACCCGTTATCAGAATTCGCCGCTTTGATTCTGTATTCATTTGAATCTCTTAAGAAAGTCCCGCTAATCAACTACGCCAGCTGCACTCGAAATAATGTATCTTCATCGTAGAACAAAATTCTCCACAGACAAGAGCTTTGCCTGCTTCAATCGGAAAAACCACTGACGCAGTTAACCGTGTCTGGTAAAGAAGAAGCTGAGAGATCGTGCCCTTCGCTCTGCCTGCTGCCTGAACCCAAAGCAACAGCAAGACATACATACACCACTCTGACCCAGTAAAGCAGCTGTAACAAGGGATAGCTAAGACAATCATGCGCCGATTTTCAACCCTGAAGCGACATTCAGATCAGGAATTATTCGGGAAAACTCTAACCCCTTACAGGTAAACCCGAAAAGAGAGAGAATGATTGCAGAAAGCCAGAAGACAGCGGCAGGCGCCCTAAGGCGCCTTCTGCAGAATCAGACAGGCGTTATGCCCGCCGAACCCGAAACTGTTCTTCATTACCCTGTTCAGCTTCATTTCACGGGGCTCATTGGGAATGTAATCCAGATTACACTGCTCGTCCGGATTATCGAGATTGATCGTCGGAGGTGCTACCTGCTCCTGCAATGCTTTCACCCCCACAACAAACTCAACACCCCCTGATGCCCCCAGCAGATGACCCAGATGCCCCTTTGTACTCGACACTGGCATCTGTTTCACATGTGAATTGAAAACGGTATTGATCGCAGCTGTTTCTGCCACATCGCCGAGCGGAGTACTCGTCCCATGCGTATTGATATAGTCAATATCCTCTGGATTGACACCGGCATCTTTAATCGCATGCAGCATGGCACGGGCAGCCCCCCGTCCTTCCGGATCAGGCGCTGTCATGTGAGTCCCATCTGCAGACATGCCATAACCGATGACTTCTGCGAGAATGGGAACTCCCCGTTTTTTTGCATGTTCGTACTCTTCGAGCACGATGATGCCGGCCCCTTCAGCCATGACAAACCCATCTCGATCACGATCGAAGGGACGACTGGCTGACTGCGGATCATCGTTACGTGTCGACAGGGCATTCATACGGGCAAAACCAGATAACCCCATCGGGGTCACCGCGGCTTCACTGCCGCCTGTAATCATGATGTCGGCAACGTCATGCTGGATCAGCTTGAATGCATCCCCGATCGCATTGGTCGCGGAAGCACAGGCCGTTGCCACAGCGCTGTTCGGTCCCTTTAACTCGTAAGTCACCGAAATATTCCCGCTGGCGGCATTGACCATCAGCTTCGGAATCATAAAGGGAGAAACACGTGCCGGTCCCTGGTTGTATAGACGATCATGCTGACTTTCGATTTCATTCAGACCGCCAATACCACTGCCGACCAGAACTCCTCTGCGATAAGGATCACCTTCAAACTCTTCGAGTTGAGCCTGACGATAAGCAATATGAGCGCCTACCAGAGCGAACTGCACAAACCGGTCAACACGCTTCAGATCTTTCGCTGAGATATTCGTATATTCGCTGGCATTGAAATCCTTGATCTCGCCGCCAAAACGAACTTTGTAGTCTGAGCAGTCAAAGCGTTCCAGCGGACCAATACCACTTTTACCAGCGCATAACTTGTCCCAGAACTCTGAGACATCTAAACCCAGAGCCGTTACAACAGATACTCCGGTAACGACAACTCTCCTGCGCATTCGTGAACACTTCCTACAATGAAAAGACAGGACCAGATAGTTTCAAAACAAAGGACAGTTCAGCTGGATGGTTACAGATCCGAATTCAGCTCGCCTTTTCAGTGATGTAGCCAACTACATCGCCGACGGTTTTGATTTTGTCATAGTCGTCATCAGGAATGGTCACATCAAACTCGTCTTCGAATTCCATAACGAGTTCTACAATGTCCAGAGAATCGGCCTTGAGGTCGTCGATAAACTTGCTGTCCAGCGTAATATCTTCTTTGGGATGGCCTAATTGCTCGCTAACGATACCAACCACTTTTTCTTCAATTGACACTCTTCTTCTCCTTCACCGTCTTAGTGATTTTTTTTAACTTCAGGATGGCTGGAAACATCATTCCCAGACCAACTTGGATGCATTCGCCTACAGATGTAGCGATGATATATCCACTTTCCCGAATTATGTAAACCTTAAAATGAGACAAGAATTATGAGTCTTGTCTACTTCGCCAAAGTTCTCTCATAATTTGATCGGGCTCACTTTACCAGTCTGAGAACCCACGATTTCAGGTTCTACAGAATTTTCTTCAGAGTTCCCACGTAAGTTGTTGTAGCACAAATTGATAGACCAGATCAAGCTCTGAATTGTCTGCGAAAATGTACTCCGCAACACCACTGTCCTTTTGCACGCTTTATTGAAACGCACACAGAACCTCACTCTTAAAACCCCTATGAATCGTTGACCGTTTCACAGGAAATTTTTCGATCCACGCGTTTCATCAATCCCTTCAGAACCTTACCAGGACCAATTTCATAAAACTCATCAAACCCGGCCGCCAGCATCGTCCGCAGGGAATCCTCCCAGAGCACCGGGCTGATCACCTGTCGTACCAGCAATTCGCGAATTTCATCCGGTTCTTCGTGAATTTCTGCGTCTACGTTGGAAATCACGGGAATTTCCGGTTTCTTCAGACCGACTCCTGCCAGCGCTTCTGACAGGCGACTGTCCGCCGGCTTCATGATTTCCGTATGGAATGCCCCTGCCACCGCCAAAGGAATCGCCCGGCCCCCCTCCTGCTCGGCCAGCTCCGCTGCCAGTTCGCAGGCACTGTTTTCCCCAGACAGAACAATATTTCCAGGGCAGAGATAATTGGCAATCCAGATCTTACCCGCAGATGATGCGGACTGACAGATCTCGGCCACCTTCTCCCGATCCAGCAACAGGATACTGACCATCCCGGACGGATTCGCATCTGCGGCTGCCTGCATCGCTTCGCCACGGCGCTGCACAACACGCAGCCCGTCTTCAAAACTCATGGCTCCCGCAAAAACCAGGGCAGTATATTCTCCCAGGCTCAATCCAGCTGCCATCTCGCAAGCCAGAACTTTATCAGGAGAATCTGCACGCAACATTTCCAGAGCGGCCAGGCTGGTCACAAACAAAGCAGGTTGACTGATGACCGTTGAGTCCAGTTCTGCACTGGGACCTTCAAAACAGAGTTTTGCCAGATCGTATTCCAGAATTTCGGAAGCACGATGATACAGCTCCCGGGCAGCCGGATAATTTTCGGCAATCGTTTTACCCATCCCGACATGCTGAGCACCCTGTCCGGGAAATAAAAAAGCGATTCTGCTCACGAGTCGATCCCTCTAATTTTGGAATTGCGCTGCTAGTTTAAGATGCCGACTCAGGCAACAGGCTTCTGCACCAGATGATCGGCGATCTGCGAATTGATGCCACGATCCTTGAACATGGCACTCCCCCTCAATGCATTTGTGATCGAGTGGGCATCACTGGAACCGTGACAGATGATACAAATCCCGTCAATACCGAGTAATGGCGCCCCGCCGGTTTCATGGTAGCGGAACCGCTTACCCATCTCCTGAAAGGCCAGCTTGGCCTTATCTCGCTCGACATCAAGACTGCCGATGATCTGCCGGGAAGCTTCTTTCATCAGAAAATCAGCCATCCCCTCACTCACCTTCAACACCACATTGCCGACGAAACCTTCACAGATTAATACGTCAGCTTCCCCCTGATACAGACCGCGCCCTTCGACATTACCTACAAAGCTGTCTTTCAGCGGCCCCTCATTCAGCAGGCGATATGTGTCACGATAGAGATCATTCCCCTTCACGTCTTCACTGCCGATATTGATCAGGCCAATCTTGGGTGACTCGATCCGCAATACTTCGCGGGCATAAATCTCACCCATCACAGCATACTGGTAGAGATGAGAAGGTCGGGCCGAAGGATTCGCACCGACATCCATCAGCACGGCATGGCCGGCACTGGTGGGTAAAGTCACTGCAATCCCGGGGCGTTTGACACTTTTCAGGAACAGTCGGGTTTTCAAACCAGAAGCGACAACCGCACCGGTATTTCCCGCGCTGACAACCGCATCGACTTCACGGGCCGCCATCAGCTTCCAGCAGACGGAGATAGAGCTGTCCGGTTTCTGACGCATGGCGTCAGTCGGTTTTTCCTCCATCCCTACAACCTGGCTGGCATGGACAATCGAAAGACGATCACCATTATAGCCCGATGCTGCAACCTGAGCTTCCAGCAGGTCCTGTGGACCTACCAGAACGACATTGAGTGCAGGATCCGCCTGCAATGCAACGATTGCTCCTGTTATGTTCGGTTCAGGGGCATAATCTCCCCCCATTGCATCCAGTGCAATCCGCATTGACCACTAGTCCTCAGTATCAACGATGGTTCGCCCCTGATAGAAACCACAATGAGGGCAAATGGCATGAGAAGGGGACGCGGTACCACATTGTGGGCAATAGGTGGGCTTACTTGCCTTCACACTATTATGACTGCGTCTCTTACGAGAATTGGATTTTGACATCCGTCTTTTAGGAACTGCCATGAAAAAGACCGCCTTAAAACACCTGACTTAACTTAAACTAAACGTAATACGTAACTTAACCTAATTTTTAGACCCTGTAAGCGCACGGAGATCTCTCATACCAGCTTTTCTGACAGGAATCGAACATACTATGCAATTTTCAAAACAACTGTCAAGCTACAGGGCCCACATCAGTCGATATCAAAAATGATATTTTCGTATTGATTCGCGTAATCAAAACATCAGTACACACATTATCCCGCCGGGACCCCAGGAAGAAGAGTAAAGCAATGACGGATCATCGCCTCAAATCACCTGCCTCACGAACGCTTCAGGTCATCCTCACAGTTATGACACTGCTTCTTCTTCTGCAGAACTATGTCCTGGCTGCGTCACAACAGATGACTCCACAAGAACTTCAGGCATTTGGTAAGCAGATTCAGGAAACCGCCGCTGCTCAGGATCCGGCTAAATTCCGGGCCCTGTTTGACTGGAAAACCTTCATTAATCGAGTCCTGGCAGAATACGAACAGAATTCCGCCGTTAAACAGGCAATTCAACCGGTCCGCCAGCAACTTGAAGCCGCCTACACGGGCGAAAATCAGGGGATCGACTCTGAGATTCTCGCAGAAGTTGCTAACGGAGCGGACTATCGCTTCCTTGCCATGCGAAAAGAAGACGACCAATTCAAGGTCATTTTCCGCTTCCTCCGCCCCGACTGGACTCTCAACTACCAGGCGCTGATTATCGAAAAACAGGATTCCGGCGAACTGAAAATCATCGACATCGACAGTTTCTCTACCGGAGAGCTGATTTCTCAATCTCTGCAGCGGGTCTATTTACCCGAATTGTACAAGGCCCATGGAGCCAATCAGGATAAACTGACTCCCGAACAGAAAACTCGGATCCTCGACCAGAAAAAACGTTATGACTTCCTTACAGTCACCGACGAAAAGGCTGATCCATTCCAGGCGTACTCACAACTTCCTTCTCAATACAAAAGCGATAAAACGGTCCTGCTCTTTCTGGCGCAAGACTCAATTGCCAAAGAAGACAGCAAAAAATACCAGCAGGTGTTAAACGTTTTTCGCAAGTACCATCCTCAGGATCCCGCTGCAGAGATGTTGAGTGTTGATTATTTCAGCATGGAAAAACAATATCCTCAGGCCATCGACTGCCTGGAGCGTCTGTCCGCTTCACTGAAAACAGTGGACCCTTATCTGTACTCCCTGCGGGCTGGCATCCTGATTGAAATGGGCGACATCAGCCTCGCTGCGAAATACGCCGGTAAAGCATCGGAAATTGAACCGGATCTTCTGCAACCTTACCTGCACCTGCTCAACATCTCCGTACTCCAGGGCAATTTCGACGAAACCATTAAACACCTGGAAACTCTCAAATCCAAATTTGGTTTTGCCTATGAAGACCTGGACCTCAGTGAACTCGAAAACATCGAAAAATTCACGGCTTCCCCCCAGTTCAAAAAATGGCAGTCAGAAAAGCTGCCTCCCAAAGCAGAATAGCACGCAGGCTCAGCGGGCGGTGGTCTGTTTCAACGCAGGTAAAACATCGCAGTGTTTCAATGCCAGTAATGGGTAAAAAGTCCCGCTATAGGTAATAAAATGCCAGCGATCTGTATTCAGTGAACGAGTCCACCAGCGACCCGATTCACGCTGATGAGTCAGGAGCCACTGTACTCCTTTTTGAATCTGGGGATCATTGGCAGGCACGCCACTTTCCCGCAGGACAAGTATCGCCAGCCCCGTCTGATGGCCATCACTCGACAGTTTTTTCCAGCGACCTGCCTTTTGATCGTATTCCGGCTCGGCACGCAGTTTTTCCGCCCGATTCCCTCGTCCCCAGGCTTCAGGTGTCGCAAAAGACCGTATCGACCAGCCTCCGTCAGGCAGCTGATGCTCGCGAATCATTTGAATCAGAGCCTGTTTTTGCTCTGCACTGATCAGATCCGGAGAGGAAGCAGCTGTCCATAACAAAAGCACTTTACCATAATCATGTGCAGGCTCAGTCTGCTTTAGAAATGAATGTAAACGCGCTACAGACGCCTGGAGTTTTGGATCCTGCAGATTTTCGCGCCACCCGGGCGCAGCCGCAATGGCCTGTGCCGCAATCGTTGCCCCATGATAATTACTCGACTCGAAGGGCGGCCAGCAGTCGGCATTCCCCCAGCTGCCGTCTTTCGACTGCACGCTCAACATGAACCGCAACGCTTCATCCGTTTCAGGCGACAGTTTCCTGCTGACATGCTGATCCCATTCCGCCAGGCCGGCAGCCACATAGGCAATCTGAGTCGGCAGAATCCCACTCAACTGTTTCTCGCGATCCATGGCTTCCAGCTTACGCAGCTCTTTGATAAAGAAGTCGCGTTTCTCTCGCGCGGGAACTCCCAGTTCCGGCGTCAGCTCGGGCCGCGACAAAAGATACATCCCGTTCGTGTGACAGCTCACACACTTCCGCTGGGTCGTCCAGGCATCGCTGCCCTGCTCCAGATATTGTTCTCCCTGTTGCAGTGAGAATTCTTTACGGATGGGTTCGTCGACATAGGCTCCAGGAACATGGATTACATCCGTCTGATACTGGAACTTTTTTGCTCTTTCAGGAGTGGTCTCAGAATTCGAAGTCTGTGCAGTCACCTGCAGACTCCAGAAACCAATCACTAAGATAAAACTGTTTACATTGGTCGTGTTTATCACTTTGGCCCCTTGATCAAACCGTGCTTTCACTTATCTCCTGCCGACAAGCAAAGTGACACATCAGCATAGGCAAATGGCATCACAACCACCACAAAAAAATCAGAGCTGTTCTTATCTACCCCCTTAAGCCACTGATTCGCCGCGACCAAAAATAAAAAAATCCCCCAACACTAATAAACACCACATAAACTGCTTGCCCATCGAACCTTACAGCTTCACCACTTCAATTCTTTAAAATCTGTCTCGACAAGACTCTATATCCGTATCTCAAATCACAGAAACAACTTAGCCAAACCCCGACACAGTTTTAGTTATGCGTAATAATGCGTTTCGAACACGTTTCACATAGTTATGGGCAACAACTCACGATCTGATCAGCCAATTGAATCAAGCGATTTTACCAGAATTCTCGCACCGTTTTCTCCGAATCAAAACTCCATGCTCTCGGGGGATGATCTGAGCGGAGATTTGCCAGATTTCATTTTACCCAGCGTTTTCAATCAGGATAGAAAACAGAAAGACCTAATCGGGAGATCGCCTTCCGGAAAATAATCCCTACCGGGAACGAACTGCTTTTATTCAGCACTTCAAAATTCAGTATTCCCCCACAACCTGTCCGTCATCGCGTACCGCCAGACGCTGAAAGGTCGAATTGATATCCTGCAGATGAGTCGCGCTGGAAACGCTTCCTTTCTTATAGTCGATATTTTCACTTAGAAAATGAACTGACCCATCACAGAAGACAAAATGCGCACCACCCACATGGTTACTGCTGAAGCCACGTACGTCATGCTCGGCACCTGCAATTGCATTAATACCGTTATAGGTCAGACCAATCACAGCTATTCCATTCCCTTTACGGGCATAGCTGCTACTTTGCGTATTATTCGAAGCAGAAAAACCGATGGCATTCGCTCCTCCCACTTTGTTGTTACTTTTGTAAACATACGCACGCTCACCCACCAGAATAGTGTTACTGCTCCCATCAGTAATATCACGAAAACGGATGCTGGAATTGGCAAATCCGATTCCATGCGCAGGTCCGTATTGCGTCGCATAGACGGGTGGGGTCGTACTGTCCCAGGCGTTCGCAACCATCACATAATCCGAACGGGCAATCTGGTAAGACGTCGTTCCATCGGTCACGGTAAAATTATAATTATTGGATGAAGAAACATAATCATTCAGATTAGGTCCAGGGTCGGACGGACAGAGAAACACCGCCATTGGTTGCTGCAGCGCTTGTCGAACTGTGGCATTCGCCAGATTTTGATCCAACGTCGCACTCCCGGCATTGAGCAGATTATATAAGGGAGCCTGATCAATATAAGGCAGCACGAACGTACCCCAGCCATAGATTCCCAGTTCCCCCTGATTACAGGCTGACCACACCGCTGAAGAAGTGCAGGGTGTTTTGGTTATATAACCGGGTGGAAACGTACCATGCGCATCGTTGTAGTTGTGCATCGCCAGCCCGAACTGTTTCATATTGTTTTTACACTGCGATCGCCGGGCTGCTTCGCGGGCCTGCTGCACGGCCGGCAACAGCAACGCTATCAGAATGGCGATGATCGCAATCACTACCAGCAATTCAATCAGTGTAAAACCCTGTTTCCTGTAGGTCTGACTCGTTTTCATATCGGCATCCCTGATAAATCAAACTATTAAATCAATGAAACGCTTTCTTCATTATTTGATTGAACTTTTCACCATTTATCGTGATCGATTTTTATTTGGATTGCATATCAATATTGAACTCATTCTCACCCGGCTGCACTTCCAGCTTCAATTCACTTTTGGAACCATATTGTTTGGGGATTTGGGGACCGGTGGCATCAATGCCCCACTCAACCCGTACCGTACCGGGCCCCAGCTTGACACCAGGTTCATCGATCAGGTATTGCGCTTCGTAATTTCCAGTTGCATCAGTGATCCCTGTTGAAGGGCGGCCACTTTCTGGCTCGAACAGTACACTGACTCCTTCAAGTGGTTCACCATCCAAGGTGATGGTTCCATGTACCTGACCTAATTCGGGCATGTCAGGAGCCTGATCGCTGCAACCGGAATGCATGCTGATTATGAACAGAGTTGTCAGTATAAATCTTCTGCGCAAAGTGACTGTCCTTTTTCACGAAAGGCATAAGCATGCTTCCTCTTTAGAATTGAGTTGAGGAAAAACTTATACTCGACGAATTTGAGATATGAAATTCTGGAAATCACCAGTCGTCTGAGTGCGATAGACGGTTGTTATGATTTGATCAACTTACATTTCTACTATCATCGATACAGGCCGGAAAAGCAAGAAAAATATTTACTTTTCGGCCATTTTACGACTCCATCCCGTATCAGATATGAACTTAACAACCACCACGCTTCTGACAATCAATGTCAGATTGATACTGGCTCAGAAACAATCTTAATCGGCTGCCAGACAACCAGCCTTAATTCACTCACAAAAAACTGGTTGTTGTCCCGGAGTCGCGTGATCAGTTGATGGCTTACAGCATGACTACTAACACCTGGAGTAAGATCCCGATTTCTGTCAAAGCAGATCACAAGATAATCCCAACAGTCTCGTCGAGCATGGCTGCGTGTCTGCTGGATCAGTCTATTTATGCTTACTCATCCGTAGCCGGTAAGTGGGCAGAACTGAAATTCCCCGAGGATATTCGATACCTATTACGAAGTCGGTATCGACAGAGTAAACGCTGAATCGAGAATCCCCACTGGACACAACTCGGTGGCCCGAGTCTAATATTCAACACCTGTCAAAATAAAACACCCGCCACCACACTGGCTGCAGGGAACCACTGCGCCTGATGTCTTAAATGAAATCCCGGAGTCAAGCGTGACCGTCTCACCTCAACAGCAGACTAACTGGCCGATGGCACGCAAAATCCTGTGGGTGATTCTGTTCCTGATCGCACTGGCAATATTTGCCCCCGGTTACAGCGCCGCTCTCCGCCCGGCGGAGGGCCAGGTGTTCGACTTTTTTAAAGAATGGGCGGCCGTCCAGAATCGCCTGACTGGCATGCCTGTTTATGCGGATCAGGAAGTTGCGCTCCTGAAACATCTGAATCTGAAGCTGACTAACTCGGACGGATTTTTCGATCGCTATAATACGCATCCTCCGTCGGCTAATCTGATCGCAGTCCCTTTTGCCTGGCTCTCGTATCAGAATGCGCAATTCGCGTGGAGCCTGGCCTCACTGGCAATGCTTGCGATGGCGATCTTCTGGATTGTACAGGAACTCAAAATCCAGATGACATTCTGGAGCACGCTAGCGTTGATAACGTTATTACTGGCCTGCGATCCGCTGCAACAGTCACTGATTCAGGGACAACCCAATTTGCTGCTCGCACTGCTGATTGTTGCTGCCTGGAAAGCAGGACGCTCCGGAAATCCTCTGGTGTCAGGAGTCTGCCTGGGACTAGCCACGGCAGTCAAAATTTATCCTGCTTATCTGTTCCTTTACTTTCTGATCCGGCGCGACGTTCGAGCGCTGGCGGGAGGGGCATTGGCTTTTGGCAGTATTACCCTGATTACAATCGCGCTTCTGGGCAGCGATTCATATCATGATTATCTGACAGTGGTCCTGCCTTCCCTGGCTGACATTACCAACAACTGGGGCAACGCATCGCTGCTCGCCTTCTGGGAACGCCTGTTTGATCAGCCTACAGACACGATCAGCCCGGTCGTTGATTCCCCACTGCTTCTGCTGGTGACGGTCTGGACCTCCTGGCTGGCACTGACAGCCCTGGTGGCAGGCGCCATCTGGAAAACCCGCCATGCAAAATTCAGCGATCAAAGCTTTGCCATTACAATTGTCGCCATGTTACTGATGACCCCCACTACCTGGCATCATTATTTCATCATCCTGCTGGTTCCTGCGGGAATTTTACTGGAAGCATTTCCTCCCTACTCGGGAAAACGCTGGCTGGTAAATCTGACACTCATCGCGCTGGCAATCAGCCCGCGACTCGCCTGGGCTCTGCTGATTCCCTCACAGAAAACCATTACTCCTGCAACGGCTTCCGCTCCCTGGCAGCAGGGAGGCATGGTCGCCGCCCCCTGGCAGTCGCTGACGGCGCTTTCCTATCAATGCTTTGCCCTGCTCTTCATGATGGCATTGCTCTGGCCCGGGACGTATCCGTCCCGTCAACATGCGCAAGATTCCACGGCACCCCTGACTGCTTCCTGAAAGGGAATAACCATTGCCACCTCAGAAACTGTATTATTTCAGTGTGAGGGGGGCCTACTCGCCGATTTTGACCGTAATTTTCCCACTGTTGTCAGCCAGTTCATGCCAGTTGTCTCGACACCGCAGAAACAGCTTTCCGCTCGCAGGCGCCTCAAATCGGTCTGCATTACCCAGTTCGAATGCTTCACTCAGTTCGTAATCCCCTGCCTCGTTCTCATACAGGACGACTCCCATTAAAGTACCCCGCCCGGAATCATCACCACTGGCTGTCACATCTTTACTTTCCGTGGCAGTGTTCCACTCTCCAAAAGTTGAGATCTGATATTCCTGCCCCTCTTCCACCAGCACCCGGGATGCCTGCCAACCCTGGTTGGCCTCAATTTTTGAAGAAAGGGGACGCACGGAATTCGGTTTGCGAAACTTGGTTTTCCAGTCCCACTGGCACAGATCACAGCGATACCCCTGGTCGAAGTGCCTCAGAAAGAACAGGTATTCAAACGAAATCTCCTTGTCCATCGATCCATACGTCTGATCGAAGGAGACCGGCTTGTTCGTCAACAGAGCCAGCCCCAGTGGCCGAAACCGCGCGGAGTAATTCGGATTCGTCGCCAGCAGATGGCACAACGCCCACCGCCAGCAGTAATTCTGCCAGGAATCGCCCGTTGTGTCTCTGGAATTCACAATCTCGTTCAGGCTTTTGGGCTCGCTCTGCCTGATATAATCAATCACATACCGCTCGCAGGTAACAGCCAGGGGCTGGCCTTTGCGAGGGACGACTTTCCAGTTATTGCCCATCTCGGCCATGCCTTCGCTGTACCACACTGGCCCCGTACGACCGAAATTCTGGGCGCAATAGGCGTGTACAGCTTCATGCTGAGGAGTTCCCTTGTTCGCGGTTGCATATACAATTGATTTGGCAGCGATAATCTGTCCGCCGCGATAGGTTGTGCGGCTCATCGTCACACCACCTCCCCCCTCTACCGACTGCATTCCCGCTGGATGAAGACTTCCCGCAGGCCAGTTTGCCAGATCCTTGACCACGTAGCATTCGATCACAGACCGATTCGGACTCGCCCAGTAAGTCGAAATAATGACCAGCATTTTTTCCAGGCGTTCCAGTAAATCCCGCGCCTCTTCAGCCGGCAAATCGGTGTGGATCAGAAAATTTTTAGAACGGTAATCGGCAGGCGCAGCGGGAGAAGCAGGCCGCTGGTTCACGGTGCGCCGATTTCCCTGGGCATTGAGACTGGTGACAGAAACGGTCACCAGAAGCGCCAACACCAGAAATGAACGAAAAAAAGCGGGTTTGATGATTCTTGCTGCTGACTCCACAGACAGTTTCCTCCTCGTTGATTCAGCCCGGCATTGGATTTACAGAAATGTTGATACCAGAAGATAAGAAGATATGTGAGCATTTATTGTAACACGATTCAAACCAGTGACAAATTTTTACTGGTCGAAACAGGTAAGCCCATATCCCACACGCTTGATATGTTTCCGCTCCCACTTTACCCTGAATGAACGTTTTTAAAGAATGTTTAGTTTATTCGTCATTTGCACTCATTAAGTGAGAGGTCTTCTCCATGAAATATCTAACGCAGATTCGCCTCGGATTTCTACCACTACTGCTCTGCAGCCTCTTTCTGGTAAACCCCGTCCGAAGTTCAGCATCTGAAGCGCTTTGGAAAGCCGCTTCGGTCAGCGTCGTGATTACGCCGGAAGAAAACCTCTGGATGGCAGGTTACGGCGGACGCACGGCTCCCGCCGACGGCAAAATCCACGATCTCTGGATGAAAGTGCTGGTGATAGAAGCCCGTGACGGACATCGGGGCGTGATTGTCTCAACTGATACCCTGGGTATTCCCCAGTCAATCTACAACAATGTCTGCGCGGCTCTCAAGAAAAAATACAAACTGGAACGCAGCCAGATCATGTTGAACAGCTCTCACACCCACTGTGGTCCTGTATTGAGACGTGCCCTGAACGATATCTATCCCCTGACTCCCGAGCATATTAAAAAGATCAATGCATATTCAGAAAAGCTGGAACAGCAACTGGTTGATGCCGTCGGAAAAGCAATCAAAGAACTCGAACCCGCGACTCTCTGGGCTGGAACCGGCTTCACCAGTTTCGCCGTCAACCGTCGCAATAATATCGAATCGGAAGTCCCCGGTCTCAGAAAAGCTCATGATCTCAAAGGGCCCGTGGACCACAGCGTCCCGGTTCTCGCCGTCAAAGACAAAGATGGTCAACTCAAAACGCTCGTCTTCGGTTATGCCTGTCACAATACCACTCTGGGCATCCAGAAGTGGTGTGGAGATTATGCCGGTTTCGCCCAATACGATCTCGAAGCCATGTTTCCCGGCGTGACCGCCATGTTCTATATGGGCTGCGGAGCCGACCAGAATCCACTTCCCCGTCGCACACAGGAACTGGCTGAATCGTATGGTTCACGGCTGGCACATGCGGTGGCTGACACAGTGCGACTCCCCATGGTGGAACTCGATCCCGAACTCAAAACCGAAATCGAGATTACTGACATCAAGCTCGCTGATGCACCCACGAAAGCGGAACTCGAAAAAATCGCAGCCGGTAATCCCAAATCCTACGTGACCCGCTGGGGAACTCGACTGTTGAAGGAACTGAATGCCGGCGAAACCTTTATCACCTCTTACCCATTCCCGGTCCAGGTCTGGCAGTTGGGAAAAACTCAGCTCTGGATCACCATTGGCGGCGAAGTCGTCGTCGATTATTCTCTGGGAATGAAAAAAGAGTTCGGCCCGAACACCTGGGTTGCCGGCTACTGCAATGATGTGATGGCCTACACCCCGTCACTGCGGGTTCTGGAAGAAGACGTTCCCCCGCGTAAATCATCCCGCTGGGGCTATGAAGGGAACACATCGATGATGGTCTATGGACTACCCGCCAACCGCTGGTCGGATGAAATCGAAGACAAAATCATCGATAGTGCCCGGAGACAGGTCAAAAAGGTCCGAAATGGAAAATAGACACCTGCTTCGTTAAAATGGCAGCTTCGACCCCGATTTTGCCTGCTGCATGACGGCTTCTGAGGATGTTTTACGTTTTTAAGCCCCTGCCGTTTGTCGCGCAGGATCGGAAGCCCTAGAATGCAGCATATTCAGATCCAGTTAGATATTTAATACGAGACAGGTTCGCAGTCGCGACCTGGAACCAATTGTCCACCCCTATTTATGTAGCACTGAGGAGAGAGTAATGGCTTCCGGAAATCCTTTTGGCGCGGAAGGTCAATTCAAGGCAGCAGGTAGTGAGTTCACCTATTACCGCCTGCAGAAACTGATTGATGATGGCATCGGCAATATCGAATCACTTCCCTATTCCATTCGTGTGCTGCTCGAATCCTGCCTGCGAAATGTGGATGGCTTCGTGGTCAACGAATCGGATGTCACGAATCTCGCCAACTGGAGTGCGGAATCTCCCAATCCTGTCGAAGTCCCCTTTAAACCAGGCCGCGTGGTCCTGCAGGACTTCACCGGTGTGCCCGCTGTTGTCGATCTGGCTGCCCTCCGCAGTGCCATGGTCCGACTGGGCGGCGATCCTCAGAAAATCAATCCTCTGGTACCCTGTGACCTCGTGATCGACCACTCGGTGCAGGTCGATGAATTTGCAACCCGACTCTCCCTGCAGCACAATGTCGAAAAAGAATTCGAACGGAACCAGGAACGCTACCAGTTCCTCCGTTGGGGTCAGCAGGCACTCAATAACTTCGGCGTCGTGCCTCCTGCCACCGGTATCGTACATCAGGTCAACCTCGAGTATCTGGCCAAAGCCGTGCTCACCAAAGATGGCGTTGCGTATCCAGACAGCCTGGTCGGAACAGATAGCCACACCACCATGATCAACGGCCTGGGTGTCGTAGGCTGGGGTGTCGGTGGTATTGAAGCCGAAGCGGTCATGCTCGGTCAGCCCATTTACATGCTGACACCCGAAGTCGTCGGCTTCCGATTGAGCGGCAAACTTCCCCCCGCTGCGACGGCAACTGACCTGGTACTCCGTATCGTTCAGATGCTTCGCGAACACGGTGTCGTCGGCAAATTCGTTGAATTCTATGGTCCCGGCCTGTCCAACATGAGCCTGGCAGACCGTGCCACGATTGCAAATATGGCTCCCGAATACGGTGCCACCATCGGATTCTTCCCCGTCGACGATGAAACACTGAACTACATGCGTCGCACCGGACGTACTGACGCGGAAGTTGATCTGGTCGAACGATACTACAAAGAACAGGGCATGTTCCGCACCGACAGTTCTCCCGAACCCAGTTTCACCAGCAAACTCGAACTTGATATTTCGACAATTGAAGTCTCGCTGGCCGGACCGAAACGTCCCCAGGACCGCATCGCTTTGACCGATATGAAATCACACTGGCACAGTGATCTCAGCAAAACCTTCGGCAAACAGGATCCTTCCAACACCAGCGTTGCCGTCGAATATAATGACCAGAACTTCAATCTGAAGGACGGCTCGGTTGTGATCGCCGCCATCACCAGCTGTACTAACACCAGCAACCCTTCTGTCATGCTGGGTGCCGGTCTGCTGGCCAAAAAAGCCGCTGAAAAAGGGTTGACCCGCAAACCATGGGTCAAAACCAGCCTGGCCCCCGGAAGCCGCGTTGTGACGGATTACCTTGAAAAAGCGGGCCTGACTCCTTACCTGGATCAGCTTGGCTTCAACCTGGTCGGATACGGCTGCACCACCTGTATCGGCAACAGTGGTCCACTGCCTGCTCCCATTTCCAAAGCGATCAATGAAAACGATATTGTTGCTGCCGCTGTCCTGTCCGGTAACCGGAACTTCGAAGGACGTATCAGTCCCGATGTCCGTGCCAACTACCTTGCCAGTCCACCACTGGTAGTCGCCTATGCGATTGCCGGTACAACGGACATCGATCTCAGCACAGAACCGCTGGGACAGGATCAGGATGGCAACGACGTCTTCCTGAAAGATGTCTGGCCTTCACAGGAAGAAGTCAACGCGACAATGGAATCATCCATCAATCCGGAAATGTTCCGCCATGAGTATGGCAAAGCCACTGAAGGTTCTCCGGAATGGCAGGCCATCAATGGCGGCGACGGAGATATCTTCGCCTGGGATGAACACAGTACCTACATTCAGGAGCCGCCGTTCTTCGTCGATATGCCTGTAACACCAGCTCCCATCAGTTCCATCAATGACGCGCGCGTTCTGGTTTCGGTAGGCGACTCGGTCACCACCGACCACATCTCACCCGCTGGTGCCATCAAAGCAGATTCCCCTGCCGGGAAATATCTGCAGGAAAACGGTATCACTCCCGCAAACTTCAACAGCTACGGCAGCCGCCGCGGTAATGACCGGGTGATGACTCGCGGTACCTTCGCGAATATTCGTCTCAGTAACCTGCTGGCCCCCGGGACCAGCGGAGGTGTCACCACCTACCTCCCGACCGGCGAACAGACTTCAATCTATGAAGCATCCCTCAAGTATAAAGAAGCCGGTACTCCACTGGTCGTCCTCGCGGGCGGCGATTACGGCATGGGTTCATCACGTGACTGGGCTGCGAAAGGAACATTCCTGCTGGGCATCAAAGCCGTCATCGCGACCTCGTTTGAACGCATTCACCGTTCCAACCTGGTCGGCATGGGCGTGCTGCCTCTGCAGTTCCGTGATGGAGAAAGCCGCGAAGAACTGGGGCTGGACGGAACGGAAACGTTTGACATCGAACTGGATGACAACCTGAAACCAGGCCAGGCCATTCGCGTCACCGCGACCAAGGAGAACGGAACCCAGGTACTGTTTACCGCCCAGTGTCGCATTGATACTCCCGTCGAAGTCGAATACTACCGTAACGGTGGAATTCTGCACAAAGTACTTCGCGACCTGGCTGCATCCTGATTTGATGAAGACTGCGTTTGAAACCGATCTGATTGTCGAGGATTACCTGGACGGAGCCCGCATCGATCGGTTTCTCAGCCGTCATTTCAGAAATTATTCGACGCATCGTCTGCAGCGCATCGTACAGGCGGGGTTTGCTAAAGTGAATGGCATTCCCGCTGATCCGTTGCAGCGCGTGTTTCGAGGTCAGCAAATCAATATCCGGCTCCCGGAGCCACCCGATAAAACGTATGATCCGGAACCACTGCCACTGGAGGTTCTGTATGAAGATGCGTGGCTGATCATCGTCAACAAGCCCCCGGGTATGATTGCACATCCGGCGGGAAATATTCTTTCCGGCACAGTCGCCAATGCCCTGCAGTATTACCTCGATCAGCAGACCGGAGTACGCAGCCTGTTGCGCCCGGGTATTGTGCATCGGCTCGATCAGTTCACCAGCGGAATTCTGATCGTCGCGAAAGAGCATCTGGGACACCGCAGTCTCTCGATCCAGTTCCAGCAGAATCGCGTCAGCAAATCCTACCTGGCGATTGTCCGTGATCAGCCGAAACAGGACCTGTTCGAAAACAATGACGCGATAGGCGAACACCCGACACAGGCAGGCGTCTGTATGACCACCCACCCGGAGGCGCTGCGAGCCAAAGCGGCGTTTACCCGTTTTGAAGTCGTAGAACGCTTGCCGGGCCACTCACTGATTCGCGCATTTCCCAAAACCGGACGTCTGCACCAGATCCGTGTGCATCTGGCCGACCTGGGATTCCCCATCATCGCCGACGACTTTTATGGCAACGATGCCCGGCTGCTCGATGACCGCGAGTTAATTTCCAGGCAGGCATTGCATGCCGAGCAGATCGAGTTCTCACACCCTGTAACCAGTTTGCGAATGAATATTTCCGCCGGAGTACCAGCTGATTTCCAACTGGCACTCCAGCGGATACGAAGCGCCTGGAGCGTATAACAACGATTATTCGTAGCGACCTTCACACTACGATCCTCAATCCACTTCACTTTAAGCAAGCCAGAATACATCGCATTTCACCATGGCGTCTCTCACTCCATACTGCACAGCCCTAATGGACCAGGAGACGCTACAGTAAAACCGGATACAGTCTAGATTTCCACGGTTTCCTCTTCATCCAGTTCGGCTGGTTGCTCTTCGAGTTTGTGCAGCGCGAGATCGGCACTGATTTTGGTGAGCTTTGATTCTTCAAACAGTCGATCCAGGCTCATTTTCTCAAACGCGTCGAAGGCGGCCACTTTGTAACATTCTGCCATCGTCGGATAGTTAAAGACGGCGTTGCGGAAATATTCGATCGTGCCGCCAAAAGACATGACCGTCTGACCGATGTGCACAATCTCCGTCGCGGCTTCACCAATCGCATGAATACCCAGAATCTTAAGCGTTTCCCGGTGAAACAGGATTTTCAACATCCCGTCCCGGTCACCCGATATCTGTCCGCGGGCGATTTCCCGATAGCGGGCCGCACCGACTTCATACGGGATATGCGCGTCTGTCAGTTGTTGTTCGGTTTTTCCGACCATCGAGATTTCCGGGATCGTGAACAACCCATAAGGCATCAGGTCGAATGCTTCAAAGGGTTCGTTGAATGCATTACAGATCACGCGACGCCCCTGCTCCATCGAAACACTCGCCAGCGCCGGGAAGCCTACAATATCACCGGCCCCGTAGATGTGAGGCACCCACGTCTGATGCTCTTCGTTGCACCACAGTCGACCGCGTTCATCAGGTTCCAGGCCGGCTGCCTGAAAATTCAGTTCGTCCGCATCACCCACGCGTCCCACCGTATACAATACGGAATCTGCCACCAGACGTTTGCCACTCTCGGTCTGCACTGCCGCCATCGAATCAGAAAATCGCTCGATGCCAACCACTTCTTCTCCCATCCGGAAGATCATTCCCAGGGAACGGGCATGGTGAATCAACGCGTCAATAATTTCGCGATCACAAAATTCCAGCAGTCGCTCTCGACCATCCAACACGGTAACTTCCACACCCAGCGTCGCGAACATGATGGCATATTCGATACCGATCACACCACCACCCACAACGATCATCGAACGTGGAATCTCTTTCAGATCAATAATTTCATCCGAATCAAAAATCGTCTCACCATCAAAGGGGATGTGTGGCGGACGTGAAGGCTTGGTCCCGGTTGCGACCAGGATGTAGTCACCATACAACTGCTTTCGCCCTGTTTCGCAGTCGACTTCCACTTCATGCGGGCTGACGAACTTTGCTTCACCTATATAGACTTCCACGCCGTTCCGTTCCAGCTGATCATGAATAATTTCCAGTTCATGCTCAGCCACGTCGGCCAGTTTCAAACGCAGATCCTGCATCGTGATCCGACGCTTGCGGCGGTACCATTTGCTGTACACATCCCGATGACGATAGCCGGTCAGATACAAAATGGCTTCTCGCATGGTCTTAGACGGAATCGTCCCCTTATGCAGGCAGACGCCCCCCATGCCACGAAAGTTGCGTTCAATAATGGCAACACGCTTCCCCAGCTTCGAAGCAGCGATCGCCGCCTTTTGACCGGCAGGACCACTTCCAATAATAACAATGTCGTATTTCATCGGACCACTCTCAATACGTCAGACTCTCTTCCCACGAACGGCACTCTTACGCCGTATGTCAAAATGAGAAGACTGGCTGAACTTTTCTACGTAAACGAACACCTCTAACTTCGGAATACTGGCGGTCTGACAAAGATATAAAGATTGAAGCAATCAACCAAACAGGCTATTTTGCGTGTAACTTGACGGTTATACTGATATTACCGGCAACTTCGATTTGAAATACCTCCCTGAAAGAACCAGTAAAGCAGCAGTCTCGCCTTAGATGGTTCTTCACTCAGCTGACTCACGACAAGGAACTTCGATGAATCACCACATCCGAAAAATCTGGAACGTTCCAGAACACGAGCACACCCCTGTCGAAGTGTTTCAAAACCGGAAACTATACCGCCGGGAATTTCTGCAGCGCATGGGAACAGGACTGGGCATCGCCGGCTTTGCTGGTTTGCTCGCAAGCTGCGAACAGGCAACCAAAGAAGAAATCGAACAGGCGGGAGCGACGACTCCTCTACCCCAAGCATCAGGGTCGATTTATCCAGCACAGCGAAATCCTGCATTCAAATACGGGCGGCCCGAGACTGACCCCATTGAAGCGGAAAAATTCACCAACTTCTACGAGTTCACCGGCCCCACTTCCAAACAGGCCTGGAAATACGTGGAGCATTTCCAAACCGCTCCCTGGTCTGTCACCGTGGAAGGGGAATGCGCAAAGCCGCGTACATTCGATCTGGATGACCTGTCTAAAGAGTTAAAATTTGAAGAACGCGCCTACCGACATCGCTGTGTTGAAACCTGGGCCATGTGTGTGCCCTGGACCGGTTTCCCGCTGGCCAGTCTGTTAAAACTGGTGGAACCGAAAGCGTCTGCGAAATTTGTCGCCTTCGAAACGTTCAACAAACCCCAACAGGCTCCTTATATGGAATCCAGCGGCCCGGGAACCTGGCCATGGCCTTACACGGAAGGCTTGACGATGCCCGAAGCAATGAATGATCTGGCCTTCATTGCCACGGGCCTGTATGGAGCCCCCTTACTCAAACAGAACGGCGCCCCCATTCGACTGGTCGTCCCTTGGAAGTATGGATTCAAGTCGGGTAAATCCATCGTAAAAATCAGACTCACCAAAGACCAGCCCGCGACGTTCTGGAATACCGTCAACCCTGAAGAATACGGATTTGTCGCGAACGTAGAACCCGACGTACCCCATCCCCGCTGGAGTCAGCGTACAGAATGGATGCTGGGAACCGAAAAACGCTACGACACGAAACCCTTCAATGGTTACG
Source organism: Gimesia maris (assembly GCF_008298035.1). NCBI lineage: Bacteria > Pseudomonadati > Planctomycetota > Planctomycetia > Planctomycetales > Planctomycetaceae > Gimesia > Gimesia maris. Next base: position 1,538,697 of record NZ_CP042910.1, on the reverse strand, counting down.
GCGAATATGTCGCCAGCCTGTATACAGGCTGAAAAGCAGAGTTTCAAATTAAAAAAGCCCCGGCAGATCGCTCTGCCGGGGCTTTTCATTTTTATCTCAAATCAGACATTCATTCAGACTTAGTCATCTGAAGTAAACATCATGACGATTCGCAGCACGTACCAGAACAGTGTGGCAACAGAGGCAAACAGTGCCAGTGAAGCAGACACATACTGATCGGTCGAGTAATGATGCAGAATGTTCGAAGTATCATAGAGAATGTAACCACTGAGCAGAATGACCATCGCAGCTGCAAACCAGATTCCCAGTGAGAAGCCGAACAGCGACGCACCGATGGCAATTCCGATTGCTGCCAGACCGGCAATCGTCAGGAAACCTCCCATGAAGGAGAAGTCGGCCCCGGTCACAAACACATAGGCGGTCAAGCCACCAAAAATACACAGGGTAATAATCGCCGCAATGGGAATTACGGTGGGATTAGCAAACTGAGTCGCGATATACAAAATCGGGACAAAGATCAACGCTTCTGCAACAATGTATAATCCCAGGCCTGCATACTGCACAGCCAGCGATTTCGCGCTGGAAGCCATGGCGCTGGCAACCCAACTGGCTGCCATGAAAGCGATCAGTACCAGCCACCAGTTCCCACCAATGGCGCCCATCATGCCTTCCACGAGAGCTTTGTTGCTGAACAGGATGAATTCCAGGCCCATAAAGGCGAAAATTGCACCGGTGAGGTGCATGTAGGTCTTGCGGATAAACGCGGCGCGTTCGGAAGCAATTGCGTCAATGGCAAAGACACCGCCACCCGCCGTTGTATCCTGGTCATAATAATCAGGAGTGTAGTTGTTCATTGACAGTTTTCTCCAAGTGAGTGAGAAGGGATGTTCCAGACGAACACAGTTTGGGTCATCAGTTTCGATCAGTCTGCTTTCGCCACTTTTACATCCGCGGCTGGCAGGCATGCTAATTATAGATCACGGTGCACAAAATTCAAGTACAAGTAAATACTCTTTTGCTGCAGGTATTTTATACGCTGCTTTTATTCTACCACCGGGTGCAGCACTTTCGTTATCGCGGGTAATCTGTTCTGATACTTTATACGCAAGTTTACATCAGAGAATTCAAAAAATTCTAGAAAATAATTGTGAAAGCCTACGAAATATTTGATGAAATGATTGAATTTAAATCAGAAAAGACAAATCAAAAATGGGAATTCTGGATCGATGTCGGCGGTACCTTCACAGACTGCATCGCCCGTTCACCTGACAGCGAATTCATCCCGTTCAAGACTCTTAGTTCGGGTATCACCAAAGGTCATGTACAGGAAATTACTACCCCTGACACGATAGTCGACCCATCCCGAGTCGGCAACCCGGCAAACTTCTGGCAGGAGTATCAGATTGAATTTCTGAATAATGAGGGAGAATCCCTGCATACCGCACAAGTGACGCGGTTTGACAACCAGAGCGGAACCCTCACCTTCCACCCCGCCCTGCCTCCCACAGTACAGGTCTCCACCAGCTATGAACTCGCCTCCGGTGAAGAAGCCCCCATCCTGGCCATCCGCTGGATTCTGGGCCTGATGAAATCCGACCCGATTTCCAATATCAGCGTCAAACTGGGAACCACGCGTGGCACCAATGCGTTGCTCACGCGTAACGGTGCCCGTACTGCTTTCATCACTACCAAAGGATTCGCCGATGTCCTGCTGATCGGCAACCAGGACCGCCCTCGGCTGTTCGATCTGGCCATTCAAAAACCAGAGCCCCTCTTTGAAACCGCGCTGGAAATCGAGGAACGAATCGATGCGGAAGGCAATGTACTCCACGCCCCCGATCCCGCTCGTATCCGTCAGCAACTTGAGCAACTCAAGGCAACCGGCGTGGAATCGCTGGCGATCTGTCTGCTGCATTCATTTGCCAACCCCAGGCATGAGGAACTGGTCGCCCGCCTCGCTGCCGAAGTCGGCTTTGACGAAATCAGCGTGTCCAGTCGCCTGTCGCCTCTCATCAAAATCGTCTCCCGCGGCGATACGACCGTCATGGACGCCTATTTAAATCCAATTCTCAAGGACTATATTCGCAAACTCCGCACGCCACTCAAAAGCAGTGAGTTGAAACTCATGACGTCCGCCGGCGGTCTTGTCGATGCGGATCATTTCGTCGGCAAAGACAGTATTCTCTCCGGTCCTGCAGGAGGTGTGATCGGTTATTCGCGTGTCGCGGAAACAGCCGGTTTCCCCCGATCCATCGGCTTTGACATGGGAGGCACGAGTACCGATGTCTCCCGCTTCGACGGCGAATATGAGCGGGAATTCGAAACCACGAAAGCAGGTGTGCGGATCGTGGCCCCTATGCTGAGTATTGAAACAGTCGCCGCCGGTGGAGGCAGTATCTGCGGCTTCGATGGCATCAAACTCCACGTCGGTCCTGACAGTGCCGGTGCGGATCCTGGTCCCGCCTGTTACGGGCGGGGCGGCCCGCTCACCGTCACCGACCTGAACCTGTACCTGGGCAAAATTATCCCAAGTCGCTTTCCCTTCGTCTTAGACAGGCAGTCTGTTGAGCAGCGTCTGACGCAGCTCTGCGAAGAGATTGCTGCTTCTCCCATGGGAAAAACCTACACCCCACTCGAACTGGCAGAAGGTTTTCTGCAGATTGCAAATGCAAACATGGTTCGCGCCATCCGTAATATCTCGGTGGCCCGGGGCTATGATCCCGCCGATTATGCCCTGGTCAGTTTCGGGGGCGCAGGTTCGCAACATGCCTGTGCCATTGCCCGTTCACTCGGCATTCATGAAGTTCTGATTCATCCCTATTCAGGAATCCTCAGCGCGTTTGGCATCGGACAGGCTGATGTGCGACGGTTCGGACAGCAGTCGGTCCTGCAGACCTGGTCCGCCGATCTCAAACAGGAACTGCAGCGGCGATTCACAGAACTCGATGAGAGTGTTTACGAAGAAGTTCGCGCCGAAGGCATTCCCCCGGAACGCATTGATGCCCCCCTGCACTCATTGGAAATGCGTTATCTGAGAACTGATGCGACGATTCAGGTTCACTGTCAGTCGGGGCAGGACGAATTCACCCGGTTTGAACAGGAACATCAGCGTCTCTACGGTTACACCCACAAGAGTCGGGCCATCGAAGTCACCGCGATGCGTACGGAAATTATCGGACGCATGGAGGAACCCAACCTCCCGGAATCAGAACTCATCAATCGCAGCCCCACACCATTGGAAACGACACAGACCTGTTTTCAGGGAACCATCCAGCCCACGGCAGTCTACCTGCGCGAAGATTTGCATCCCGGTGATCAGATCTCAGGCCCGGCGATTATCTGTGAAGCGATTTCCACTGTCATCATTGACCCCGGCTTCACAGCCAGCATTCTCTCCCGCGGTGAAACACTGATCCAGGAGACATCTGACGGTACAACGCCTCCCGCCAAAATAGCGACGACTGCCGACCCGGTCATGCTGGAAATCTTCAACAACCTGTTTGCTTCCATTGCCGAACAGATGGGCATCACGCTGCAACGAACCTCAATCTCAACCAATGTCAAAGAACGCCTCGATTTCAGTTGTGCCGTCTTTTCCGCAACCGGCGATTTGGTGGTCAACGCGCCCCATATCCCCGTGCATCTGGGCGCCATGAGTGAAACCGTCAAACGCATCATCGCCGACAACCCGGACCTGGCACCCGGAGATGTCTTCGTGACCAACGATCCTTATCGAGGTGGCTCGCATCTTCCCGATGTAACCGTCATCACTCCCGTGCATCACGCAGAATCAAACGAACTGATCTTCTTCACCGCCAGTCGTGCACACCATGCAGAGATCGGGGGGATCGTACCCGGCAGCATGCCACCGTTTTCGAAAACACTGGCAGATGAAGGTGTGCTGATTCGCAATTTCAAGCTGGTCGACCAGGGAACATCTCGCGAAGATGCTTTGCGGGAACTGCTGAAATCGGGCGCGTTCCCTTCCCGCTCGGTCGAAGATAATCTGGCAGACGTCTCTGCCCAGGTTGCCGCCAACAATTGTGGCGTGAGTCTGCTGAACGACCTGGTTCGTCGCTACTCGCTGAGTGTTGTGCTGGCTTACATGAAACATATCCAGCAGGCAGCCACGGAAAAAATGCAACTTGCCTTATCTGAGATTGAAGATGGCGTTTACTCCTTCACAGATCATCTGGATAACGGCGTGCCGCTTACAGTCAAAATCACGATTAAAGGCTCCAGCGCCGTGGTTGACTTCACTGGCACCGGACCGGTTCTGAAGACGAACCTGAATGCCAATCGGGCCATTGTGAATGCCGCCGTGCTGTATGTCTTTCGCTGTCTGATTCAGGAAGATATCCCGCTGAACAGTGGCGTGTTGGCTCCCATCAACATTGTTCTTCCGGAATGTTTTCTCAATCCCCCCGAACGGGAGACGCCCGCAGAATGCGCGGCGATGGTGGGGGGCAACGTGGAAACTTCACAGCGCACCGTCGACACTCTGCTGGGCGCGCTCAACAAAGCAGCCGCCAGCCAGGGGACCATGAACAACCTGACGTTCGGTGATGAGACATTCGGCTATTATGAAACCATTTGTGGCGGAAGCGGCGCGACCGCCGCGCAGGATGGCGCTGACGCCGTGCATACCCACATGACAAATACCCGACTGACAGACGCCGAGATTATCGAACGCCGCTACCCGGTGCGATTGCACGAATTTTCCATCCGCCAGGGCTCCGGAGGCGCGGGCCAACACCACGGCGGTGCGGGCATTATTCGTCAGATTGAATTCCTGAAACCGTTAAAGATTTCACTGATCTCAGAACGGAGGGGAGAATACGCGCCCTTCGGTCTGGCCGGCGGTACTCCGGGGCAGATTGGGGAAAATCTGCTGCAGAAAGCGGACGGATCCACGACGGAGTCACTGGGAGGAAAATTCTCTCTCTCCGTTGCAGCAGGCGATATACTGACGATCAAAACCCCAGGTGGCGGCGGATTTGGCACACCTGAGTAATCAGTTTTTGCTCTACAATCTGTTCACCAACTCAGACTGTTTCCGGTATTCCCCGACCTGGAAATTCAGGTTCTGGGCATAATTGCGACCATCTGCTTTGTGATTTTTCTTGTCACGCGGTAAGGTGAGCGTAGGGCCAATTTATCAGAAATTCTTACAGACAACCCCAATTTAAAGAGAAGGAAAATCATCGTGTCCGAAAACCGTCGTGCCGAAGTGGATGCCGCATTGGCTGAGGTTGATTTTGAAAAATTCAACTATCAGGTCGTGTTCGAAACCACGAAAGGTACTATCAAAATGGACCTGTATCCCGATGTGGCCCCGGGACACTGCAAAAACATCATTGGTCTGACGAAAATCGGCTTTTATGATGGTATTATTTTCCACCGGGTCATTCCCGATTTCGTCGTCCAGATCGGCTGCCCGCAGGGTACAGGAACTGGTGGACCCGGTTATACTATCGACGCAGAGTTCAATAATCTGCCCCACGAAACCGGCATCCTCTCCATGGCTCGCACCAGTGATCCCAATTCAGCCGGCTCACAGTTCTTCATCTGCCTGGGACGTGTCCCCCACCTGGACAACCAGTACACCGTCTTCGGTAAAACCAGTGATGCTGAAAGTGAAGCCGTCGTTCTGTCGATTGGCGAAGTCGAAACGAATCACAACGACCGACCGCTGGAAGATGTCAAAATCACTGGCTCAAAAGTCATTGCCACTGCAAAGTAGTTGATGATGAGCGTTGACCGAACGGCTTTCAAGACAGGCGCTCTCGTGCGACAGGCATGTCGCAGCGGAGAATTCACCGGGCAGACATCGGGGCTCGCCCCCGGGTTTGCCCAGGCGAATCTCGTCATACTCCCCCAGGCAGAAGCCCGACAGTTTCAGGAGTTCTGTGAGAAGAACCCCAAACCCTGTCCTCTGCTGGAAGTCACAGCACCGGGTGATCCCTGCCCGCATCGACTGGCAGAAGCGGCCGACTTGAGGACCGATCTCCCCCGCTATCGTGTCTGGCGTCGCGGGGAACTTGTGGATGAGCCCACAGAAATCACTTCGCTCTGGCAGGGTGACATGGTGGCATTCCTGATCGGTTGCTCCTTTACCTTTGAAGCGGCATTGATCGCAGCCGGGCTTTCCGTGCGACATATTGATCAGGGTGTGAACGTTCCCATGTATCGCACGACGATTCCATGTGAATCAGCGGGAATGTTCAGCGGCCCGCTGGTGGTTTCAATGCGTCCCTTCAAACCAGCGGATGCCATTCAGGCCGTCCAGATCACCGGGCGATTTCCCGCCGTCCATGGTGCCCCTGTGCATCTGGGATTTCCAGAACAGCTGGGTATAACGGATCTTTCATCACCCGATTATGGAGATGCCGTCACTGTGGGACGGGATGAACTACCTGTCTTCTGGGCGTGTGGCGTGACTCCGCAGGCGGTACTGATGCAGGCCAAACCGGAATTTGCCATCACGCACAGCCCGGGCTGCATGTTCGTTTCTGATCTGAAAGACAGCGACCTGGCAGTTGATTAAGTAAGTCAGCCCGAAGCTCGCTTGATTCAGGAATGCGATTCGACTTCGGAAGATTCATGAGCAGACACATTCTGATCCGGCAGATGAATCGAACGGATGCGATAATCTTCCCACATGAGTGAGTAAGCAAAGCAAGGCTCACGGTCGAGACTGAAAGCCACAGGCTGACTTTCCCAGAAGCTCATCAGGTTACCGCGAGGGGGACTGGTATAGAGCCGACGCTTGCAATCCGGACAGACCATGCCGAACGGTGTGGCCTGGTCTTCTTCGCATTGATGGTTGAGACAAATTGTTTTTTGTGGTTCATTTCTCATACGAGCCAATTATATCGAACCGGTATCAGACCACTCCAGTTCTTTTTTTAATTACTCATACAAAATTCTCTGAATCGCAGTGGTTGACCTGTTTGTTTCTGAAGAATGTGCAGACTGTGGAAAGAGAAAATCCCCTGTATTCCTCAGAACCGGCCCAAGCAGCAATACAGGCACCTGATTCCTGGTCAAATCCACTCTGACTGCCAGATTCCTGCACTCAAGCCCCTTGATTCATCGCATCCTGGAATCCAGTTTGGTATAAATTAATCCCAGTCTGAACCTGATTCCGGGCTCAGCACATACATTATTCAGGGAAAAAGGAACCTGCAGATCCGGTCGCCTGGCTCCGCAGTTTCCAGAATGGATCCCTGTTTGTTTTGAATTTAGACTCTGGTATGAGATCCTATGGCAATCAACCTTTCCGAACAACTGAAGGGAGTGCTCCCTCCGGTCATTACACCACTGACCCCCGAACGCAGGCTGGATACAGCTTCTGCTGAATCCGTTTACCGGTTCATGCTCGACAAAGGGGCTCATGGACTGTTTCTGTTTGGCACATCTGGTGAAGGACCTCTGCTCTGTGAAGCAGACCGTCACGAGGCAACTGAGATCGCAGTCAAAGTTGTGAATGGCAGTGTTCCCCTGCTGGTGGGAGTCATTGCTCCCGGCACCGAACAGATTATAGAGCAGGCGAAAGTCGCAAAAGCACAGGGCGCCGATGCCATCGTCGTCTGCCCTCCGTATTATTACCCTGCCAGCCAGAAGGACATGCTCGTCCATTATCGTACGATTCGGGAAGCCGTCGATATCCCCATTTTTGCCTACGACATCCCCGTGATGACAAAAGTCAAAATCGAAATGGATACGCTGATGACCCTGGGCAGAGAAGGCACTGTGATTGGTGTGAAAGACTCCAGCGGAGACGCCGTCAGTTTTCATCGTCTGGTGGCCAGCAAACCTGCTGGCATGAAACTGTTTACCGGAGCAGAGATGCTGGTCCACGCTGTGGTGCTGGCCGGTGCAGACGGAACCGTGCCGGGACTGGCGAATGTCGGACCGGAGTTGTTCGTCCAACTCTACGAAGCAGCCGCGGCCAACAACCATCAGGAAGCGGTCCGGTTCCAGGAAGCCATCGTCCGGTTATTTGAAGTGTTTGTCTGCCCCGATGGCACGATGAATGTCGGTTACATCATTGGTTCAATGAAAACTGCACTCCGCCTGCGCGGCGTGATCGAACACGACACCCTGTTCCATCCGTTCCCGGCCTGTACTCCGGAACTGATTGAACGTACCCGCACGATCATGACGGAAGTAGGTTGCCTGTAATCACCTTCCCCGGACGCACTCCTTTTCTCTTGCATCGTACCCCGAATTGAATGAAACATTATGAGCGGAGTTTTAAACGAACGAGCGTGCCTGTTGACAGAACAGCTGCTTGCCAGAGCGGGTGAACTGAAAGTCATACCGCATGCCCTGCAGAACGGCGCGATCGTTGTGGATTGTGGAGTGGAAACTCCCGCAGGTTTACAGGCCGGTTTATTGCTGGCCCGCATCTGCATGGCCGACCTGTGCAGCATACAACTGGCTCCGGGAGAACTGGAAGGACTCTCGCTGCCTTACCTGCAGGTTCAGACCGACCACGCCGTCGAAGCCTGCCTGTTGAGTCAGTATGCCGGTTGGAAAATTGATGTCGATAAGTTTTTCGCAATGGGCTCTGGCCCGATGCGGGCTGCCGCTGAAGTGGAGGACCTGTATCGAGTCCTGGCATTTGGTGAATCACCCGCCCGGACAGTCGGCGTGCTGGAAGCCAACACCTTACCCGGCGTAGATGTAGTTGAGAAAATTTCCAAAGCAACAGGTGTCGATCCCAAAGACATCGTGCTATTAGTCGCGCCCACATCCAGTATCGCAGGCAACATGCAGGTCATCGCCCGCTCTGTGGAAACCGCCATGCATAAACTGCTGGAATGTAAGTTTGATGTGCATCGAGTGCAGGCCGGGTTCGGGACGGCTCCCCTGGCACCGGTCGCCCAAGACCATCTGACAGGGATCGGACGAACCAACGACTCCATCCTTTACGGCGGTTCCGTCACCCTGTGGGTTACCGGCGATGATGAATCACTGCAGGAAATCGGTCCCTCTATTCCTTCCAGTTCCGCTGCCTGTTATGGCAAACCATTCCTGGACGTCTTTGCAGAAGCCGATCATGACTTCTATGAAATTGACCCCAGTTTCTTCAGCCCCGCGGTCATCATTTTCCAGAACCTGGATACCGGAAACGTATTTCAGTTCGGCCAGATGAACACAGGTCTTTTGAAAAACAGTTTTGGATTCTAACTTTTCGATATCCGTCTCAATATGGAATAACGTTCGTGCAGATTGCCATTCTGGGAAATCAGATCAGCTGGTACTGCGATCAACTCCAGCAGGCAGCCCGCGCACGAGGACACGAAGCGTCCAAAATTGAATTCCGTGATATGGCTGCTTTCGTCAATCACTCTGCCTGCGAACAGTTTTTCAGTTACGATGCAGAACAGACACAGATTAATCTGCCGCACTTCGACTGTCTGATCATCCGCACGATGCCCCCGGGTTCACTGGAACAGGTTGTCTTTCGCATGGACATGCTGGGCAGGCTGGAACAGGCAGGAGTCACTGTTTTTAATTCTCCGCGTGCCATCGAATGTGCCGTCGATAAATATCTGACGACATCCCGACTCGCAGCCGCCGGCCTGCCTGTCCCTGCGACTGCGATCTGTGAAACTTCAGAAACAGCGTTGCAGCATTTTTCACAGTTGGGAGGAGATGTGGTCGTCAAGCCGCTGTTTGGCTCGGAAGGACGAGGCATTTTTCGCATCAGCGATCCCGATCTCGCCTATCGTTCGTTTCGCACACTCGAACGTACCCAGGCGGTAATTTACCTTCAGCAGTATATCGCCCATCCCGGTTATGACCTGCGAATCCTGCTCCTGAACGGTAAAGTGATTGGTGCCATCCGTCGACACGGGAATAATGATTTTCGCACCAATGTATCTCGCCAGGGGCAGGCTGAACTCTACCATCCCACTGATCGGGAAATCGAACTGGCGATCCGCGCAGCATCTCTCACGGATGCCGAATTTGCAGGCGTCGACCTGCTCTCTCCCGCGGATGCTCCTGAAGAATGTTACCTGCTGGAAGTCAATGCCGTCCCCGGCTGGAGAGGCTTTCAGTCGGCAACACACATTGATGTCGCGACGCTGGTCATTGAATATCTGGAACAGAAACGAAACAATAAGCCATCTGCTTGATTTTTAACTTAAAATTATTCTGAAACGAGTATTGAAATGGAATTGAACGCACTACTGACCGCCCTGCAAACCCACCTGCCTGAAATTCTCCGCTGGTCAGGAGCGATCGCAAAGCGTTTGAGGCACTTCAACATTGCCGTCGAAAATAAAACGTCAGGCAGCGCCTTGACCGACGCATTGACGCTGGCAGACCTGACGCTGCAGGAACTGATTGTCGCAGCATTACGGGACCGCGATCCAATATTCTGCAACTGTCGCATCGAAGCAGAAGAAAAGACGGGCGACCTGCACCGTTTTGCACAGGACTCACCTTATGTCATATCGATCGACCCGATTGATGGGACCAAACAGTATCGCGATAAAACAGCTGACGGCTATTGCGTGATGGTTCACCTGCGCGACAGCGAGACCGTCCACTATTCCCTGGTATATATTCCCGAGACCGGCGAACAGGGAACCTGGGTGGAAGCGGTCCACCAGAGTGTTGTCTGTGGTCCCGATGATCTGAGTCGCCCGGCCCGGGAGGTTCTGGATGACATGCCTGCCATCGATCCTGCCACACGTCCCGATTCCCCGAAAATCTACCTCATCGGCTTTCAGGATAAAGACACCTCTAATGCAGAACTTGTCACAGCAACCGGACTGGAAGGCGTACCGCCTGAAGAGATGCCGGGCAGTATTTATGATCATCTGGCGACCGGCGCATTCGGGGGGTCACTGATTCATACTCCGAATGTCTATGATTTCCCGGTTTCGCTGCATATCGCCCGGATTCTCGGCGGAGATGCAGTCTGGGTTCACAACGGAGAGTCCGTTAATTTTCACGAACACTGGATGGATGAGCGGGCCGACATGCTGCGTCTGCCTGGCATCACTGCCTGCAGTGCCAATCCAGAGACACTTAAGACACTTTGTGAACTGGCAAAAGACTGGAGCAAAGTTCGCTATCAGGACTGAGCGTCGGTCGGTTCCAGAGGCTTAGTGGCCTCCACAATAATGCCACCCAGTTTCAGAAACTGATGGATCGGAGTAAACCAGTGCTGCTCTTTCCAGGGCAGTCCCGATTCTTCAAAAGCCTGTTTGAGCTCGATCCGGTTGTAGGTGCGACATTTCCAGGTGCGACTGTTGAGCATGCCGGAGAATTTGTCCTCCGTCGCCAGTAGAAACAGACTGCCTCCCGGCTGCAGCACGCGATGAATTTCTGTCAGACCATGCCGGGGATCAGCCACGTACTCCAACACCCAGCCACAGGTCACACAATCGAATGATTCATCCTGAAAAGGCAGATTCGTCATATCAGCCGAAAGATAATTCGGGCGGGGGCTGTCCATGCGGACTCGTGCCCGTTTCAGCATCTGATGCGACAGATCACAGGCGACCAGCCGGGCATCGGGATGCGTTTCCCGTAATAAATGTCCCAGAATCTGCCCTGCCCCTGAACCGATATCCAGAATGCTGCGGAATTCAGTCACATCAAAACGTCGCGTCTTGATAATGCGACCCACCAGCGGATCATGCAGAGATAATTTGCTCGCCAGATAGAGCACGGCGCCGGCAGGGCCATCGTATAACTTACGCGTCGTCGACTGAAACTGACTCTGATCGATCTGATCGCCACCGCCAAATTCAATCAAAGAACGTAGAGACTTCCTCAAACGAAGTCGTTTAGGAGTATTTTTACGGGGAGAACTTAAAGGAGCCATAGTTCGAATTGCTTATCAAATCAGGAGAACGGTGTGAGGTCGGGAGGGAGCCGCGACCTGCTGATCGTAGCCATCTTAACGCCACGGAAACCGGAAATCGTTATGATTTCCGGTTTTCTTAATATTCTCTAAAGAAGACTTCTTCTGTAAGCGTCATAAACGGTCCAATGATAATACCTTATGAATATCAATTTTTCCAGCAGCTTGATCAATCGAATTTAGCCCGTTATTATCAGGGGAACGAAGTCTCTCTCCAATCGAATATTACGCAGTAGTGACACGTTGATCGTGATTCGTTGCGGACCTGAAAATCTTAACATTTTTGACCGTTGAATTGCGCCAGAATAATAATTTCTGCGACAAACTGAAGGCTTAAATTGTTCATGACCGAACGGATCAACCTAAAACAGACTGACGACATCCGCGATGTGATCCATCTTGCTGTCCAGTACCTGGCAAAAGGGGAACTGGTCGCCTTTCCCACGGCGACAGCCTACGTGATCGCAGGCCAGTCACTCAGTCCCGCCGCGATGACAAAACTACGCGCCCTGACTGGGGGCGACCAGCCGCTGGTCCTGTGTGTGAAGGGTTTTGACGAGGCACAGGATTATCTGCCGGAAATGCCACCTTTGGCTCGAAAACTGGCCAAACGCTGTTGGCCTGGTCCAGTGGTTCTGGAACTGGAACGCCCGCAACCAGGGAGCCTGTTTTCACAACTGCCCCCCGAAGTGCAATCAGAAATCTGTCCTGGCAGTCAACTGAGGCTCCGGGCTCCTGCACATGAAATTATTTTTCAGGCCATGCGTCTCTCCCCGTCTCCCCTGGTGCTGTTGAACGAAGATTCCAAATATCAGACTGCCGATTCGCTCATCGACGATTTCGGAGAAGAAGTCGCTTTGGTGATCGATGATGGCCCATCCCGTTTTGGTGATCAGTCTACCATCGTCGGCATCGTCGATAATCAATGGAAAATACTCCAACCCGGAGTGGTGACCGAAACCACACTCAAACGGCTCTCCAGTGAGATTTACATGTTTGTTTGCACAGGCAACACCTGCCGTAGCCCGATGGCAGAAGGCCTGTTTCGCAAACTGCTGGCAGATAAGCTGAAATGCCAGGAAGATGAGCTGTCTGATCGAGGCTTTATTGTCGGGTCAGCCGGCCTCGCTGCAGCTATGGGAGCGCCTCCCAGCCCGGAAGGAGTTGCCATACTGGCTGAACAGGGAATTGACATCCAGGCACATGAAAGCCAACCGCTGACAGAACGCCTTCTGGACCAGGCTGATCACCTTTTTACCATGACCCAGGGGCATCGTGCAGCCATCCTGTCGGAGCGTCCCGATCTGGAAGAGTCTGTCAAACTCCTGTCTTCCGAAGGAAAAGATGTATCCGATCCCATTGGAGGAGGCTTTCAATGCTATATCGAGTGTAAAAATGAAATCGAAAAGCATCTTACCCAGATTATTGCTCAGATCAACATCCCACAAAGTTAATAAGCAGCCTGAATTCTCACCGTCTGCGATTATCTTTTTTCCAGCACAATTTTCTACATGAGCTGCGAGGGCTCACTTGCTATAATAGATGGTAAACCATTAACCTTACCATTATGAAGATAATGTTAACCCGTCATAAATTCAGTTGTTACGATAGATAATCCACCTGCAACGGGGTCGATATAAACCCTGATCTACTTCAGAGATCATTCAACAGGGGTACCTCATTTCGAACATCTGAATCAGGGTTTTATCACTATTTACAATTAGCTTCTTGCCACTTGATACAAAAGAGTTTCAATGAAAATTGCAGTTGCCAGTGATCACCGGGGATTTGCTACAAAGGCCAAGATCCTCACACTTCTCAACCAGTTAGGACATGTGGCCTTTGATTATGGTCCCGAGGATGGAGAAAGTGTCGACTATCCCGACTACGCAGTAAAAGTCGCGAAAGCCATCGGTGAAAAAGCAATTGATCGTGGTATCCTGATCTGTGGTACTGGCATGGGCATGTGCATCGTTGCCAATAAATTTCCAGGAGTGCGTGCGACTCCCTGCCACGACGATATCACCGCCCAGATGAGCCGCCTGCACAATGACTCCAATGTGCTCTGTCTGTCTGCGGATCTACTGGGAGACCGGCTCGTCAACCGCATGATTGAAATCTGGCTGAAAGAGGAATTCGAAGGTGGCAGACACGCACGGCGGCTGGAAAAACTGCACAAAGTTGAAGAAGAGAACATGCCCCCGCATTAAGCTTTTTTTCACCCGATGTCTAAACGAATATTCCCCATCAGCGTGAGCCAGTCAGACCTCTAACAGCTTCGCTGCGCCTGGGGTTCCTGTCTGCTGAAGACGGCATTGACGAGTCTCGCAGATATACCGCACGAGTCATGGAATTTCCCTTACCGATTCCTTTTCAAATGGAACAAATCTCTGTATCGTCGACGATGTGTCATCAGGGAATTTAAGACTTCTTTCTACAGGGTCTCAGCCGTTCAAGTTCCAGGGAAAAGAAATAACACAGAGGGTTATGCAATCATGGATCAGGCCAGCTTAAAATTTACTAAAACGCATGAATGGATCGGTGTCGAAGGCGATATTGCAACAGTCGGAATATCTGACTTCGCAGTAAATCAATTGACCGATCTGGTTTATATTGAACTCCCCAAAATCGGGTCGACCTGTGAAGCCGGTAAAGTGTTCGGCGAAGTCGAAAGTGTCAAAGCCGTCAGTGACCTCTATGCCCCTGTCAGCGGGGAAATTGTGGAGGCAAACGAAGCCCTCGTGGATGATCAGTCTCCACTGTCGGATGATCCTTTTGGTAGCGGCTGGATCACAAAAGTCAAAATGTCGAATCCCGCGGAACTGGACCAGTGCATGAACGCCGACGACTATAAAAAGTTTTGTGAGTCTGAAGCACACTGAAACCAACTGGCAATTCTGGTGATGAACGGTTTTCACATGCTGTTCACTGCATTTCCGGACCTGAGGGGGGACGAATCATTCAATCCCCTCGGAAAATGGATAAAACAGAGTTCCCACGTTTCTTCTGCGACTATAATCCCAACAGCGTTTACCAAACTTTCGTTATTGATCGAGTGAACTGTGCCCTACCTCTTCAACACACCAGAACAGCAGCAGGAAATGCTGAAAACCATCGGCGTCGAATCGCTGGAAGCTTTATTTGCCACCATCCCGTCTGAATTACGACTGGACCGTCCGCTTGAAATCCCGCCCGCGCTGACAGAAATGGAACTGCAGGCGCATGTCACCAGTCTTGCGGCAAAGAATGTCGGACCGACGACTCGTGTCTGTATGCAGGGGGGCGGAGCCTACGATCATTTCATCCCTGCTGCCGTCGATGAAATTGCCCGCCGGGGTGAATTCTACACTGCTTACACACCCTATCAGGCTGAAGCCAGCCAAGGCAGCCTGCAGACCTTTTTTGAATTTCAATCGCTGATCTGCCAGTTAACCGGTATGGATGTTTCTAATGCCAGCCTGTACGAAGGGGGAACCTGTGTCAGCGAAGCTGCATTCATGGCAATGCGGGTGACCAATCGACACAAACGTGTGGTCCTGCTCGGTTCGCTGCATCCCGAATACCAACAGGTAGTGGAAACTTACCTGACCCATTTGAACTGCGAAGTCGTCATTGTTCCCTGTATCGATGGAGCCGCTGATCCCGCTGCCGTCGATGCGGCCATGAACGAAGAAACCGCCTGCCTGGTCATCCAGCATCCTAACTTCTTTGGTACGCTGGAAGAAGCAGAGCAGTTAACGGAAATCGCACACAAATATGGTGCCCTGTCTGTCGTGTCTTATGATCCGATCAGCCTCGGGATTCTGAAACGTCCTGGTGACTATGGTGCAGATATCGCAATTGCAGAGGGTCAGTCGCTGGGAACCCCCCTGCAGTTTGGCGGCCCCTACCTGGGCCTGTTCTCCTGCAGCGAAAAATTTGTCCGCAGGATGCCTGGTCGTCTGATTGGCCAGACAGTAGACCGCAACGGCAAACGCTGCTACGTTCTCAACCTGCAGGCCCGCGAACAACATATCCGCCGTGACAAAGCCACCAGTAACATCTGCAGTAACCAGGGACTGATCGCGATTCGCGCTGCTGTCTATCTCGCCCTGCTCGGCAAACAGGGGATCCGCGAAGTCGCTGAACTCTCCTGCCAGAAAGCACACTATGCCGCCGAACAACTGGCGTCAGTCGAGGGCATCGAGCTTCTGTTCCCGGAACGTTCTTTCTTCAAGGAGTTCGCAGTCAGTTGCTCCGAAGGGGCCGATTACCTGCTGCGTAAAGCACGTCAGGCCGGCTTTGACCTGGGCCCCGAATTATCCCGGTTCGAATCTCAGCAGTCTCCTGAAAAATTCCAGACAGCTGTGCTGGTGGCAATTACCGAACAGAGAACACGCGCAGAAATCGATCAACTGGTCAACGCTTTGAAAGCATAAGCGTCCTGATCTACACAAGTGCTTAACAAGTTTCATTTTTATATTTCGAAGCAGCATTCAATACCATGCGAAATAAACTGGCCACTGAATCTTTATTTGCTCTCTCACAACCTGGCAGACGTGGCGCCGAATTCCCGGCGGCCGATGTTCCGGAACGCCCTTTGAGTGAACTGATTCCGACTTCAGCACTGGCAGAGAAACCTACCGGCCTCCCGGAAGTCACTGAATCTGATGTGATCCGTCACTTTGTCAATCTGTCGACGTTGAACATGTGCGTCGATACCCACTTCTACCCTCTGGGTAGTTGCACGATGAAGTACAATCCGAAACGCCATGAGCGGCTGGCCAGCCTGCCGGGGATCGTGGATCTGCACCCCTACCAGAACCAGGCTGATCTGCAGGGTATGCTGGGCATGCTTTACGAGACGCAGGAAATGCTGGCAGAAATTGCAGGTCTGCCTGCTGTCTCATTACAACCCGCCGCCGGTGCACAGGGAGAATTCACAGCCCTGTTGACTGCGAAAGCTTATTTTGAAGATCGGGGCGAAAAGCGGACTAAAGTTCTGTTCCCCAACAGTGCACACGGGACAAACCCGGCCAGTGCCGCGATTGCCGGTTTTGACTGTGTGCAGCTCGCCAGCAGCAAAGAAGGCCTGGTTGATCTCGAAGACCTCAAAGCACACCTGGATGATCAGACTGCCGTCTTCATGGTCACGAACCCGAATACGCTGGGACTGTTTGAAAAAGACATCAAGCAGATTGCACAAATGGTGCACGATGCCGGTGGACTGGTCTATATCGACGGTGCCAACATGAACGCCATCCTCGGCTATACCCGTCCCGGTGATTTTGGTGGCGACATGATGCACTTCAACGTGCATAAAACCTTCACAGGACCACATGGTGCCGGCGGTCCAGGTTCGGGACCGATTGCCGTGCGTGATTTCCTCGCAGACTACCTGCCAGGTCCGGTGATTAACTATCACTCCGAAGCCGATGAAGCCAGCCAATACACCCTGGAGACTCCGGCGAAATCGATTGGTCGCGTGCGGACTTTTTACGGAAATATCGGCATCCTCGTCCGGGGCTACTGCTATTTGAGAACTCTGGGAGCAGCCGGTCTCAAAGCGGTTTCTGAAAACGCCGTGCTGAATGCCAATTACCTGAAAGCGCTTCTCAAAGACGTACTACCTGTTCCCAATGGCGACTTATGTATGCACGAATTTGTAGCCTCCGCTTCCAAATCCAAAGCAGCCAATGGAATTACTGCTATGGATATTGCCAAGCGGCTGCTCGATTTCGGCTTCCACGCTCCCACGGTTTACTTTCCACTGGTAGTCCCTGAGGCCATCATGGTGGAACCCACGGAAACCGAATCAAAAGAAACCCTTGATGCCTTCGCGGAAACAATTATTAAAATCCTCCAGGAAGAGCCGGAATTTCTGCATCAGGCACCACACAGCACGCTGATCCAGAGACCCGATGAAGTGGTTGCCGCCCGCAATCCGATCCTGCAGTGTTGTGAGCCTCAATAAACAGCTCCAGTCCGTTTTCCCGTGACTCACTCTACAGACTGATTCCGACATGCCCCACTCTGCAAAACCGGATCACTGTCGCCTGATGATTGAGCCGGCCCCTCTGTCAGGGAGCCGGAATATGGCCATTGATGAAACACTACTGGAATCAGCAGCAAATCAGCAGCGGTGCACATTACGCTGGTATCAGTGGAATCAACCCACCATCTCATTGGGATACTTTCAGAAAAATGAGGCAGAAGACTCTGCTGAGATCTGGAAGGACCTGCCTCGCGTGCGCAGACTCTCTGGTGGCGGAGCGATTCTGCATCACCATGAACTCACATACTCATTCGCACTCCCCGGCAGCCATCCTCTGGCCAAAACACCACCCGAACTCTATGTGGCCATCCACCAGCCCATTATTGATATTCTGGCGGCGCATGGTCTGCAGGTTCAGTTTCGAGGCGTCTCATTCCGATCGAAATCTGAACCCTTTCTCTGCTTCGGTCGTGGCGATGAGAGAGACCTGGTTTATCAGGGACAAAAAATTCTGGGAAGCGCACAACGCAGAAGACGCGGTGCAATTGTGCAGCACGGCAGCCTGTTACTGCTGACATCAGAACACGCTTCTGAATTTCCCGGTTTGCTGAATCTGGCTGATCAGGCTGATCGATACCAGAGGGCATTTCTAAAAACGCTGACAGAAGACTTTTGCCAGGCCATATCGCAGGCCCTGACCATCCCGCTGGAGTCGCAAATCCTGACTGACGAAGAACTGTCTCAGTCGGAGAGTCTGGAAAAAGATAAATATTCCGTAGATGCCTGGACGGCACGTAAATAATAGTCTTAAAAGCATTATCATCAACACTTATCAGAATCAAGGATATTTAATTGTTTATTAATAAATTATCCACATGCAGCATGAGTGTTTTATAGTTATTGACATCTCGTCAAATGCCTGATAGCGTTAAGTATGTAATACATACTTTTATTTCATTGAGATTTCGTGTTACGGAAAAAGTAGTGGCTTTTTTACTTACCGGAAAGTGAGTCAAACCACACAATGCGGGCCAGATGAGCATTGTAATTTGCTCCCTTTTATTTTCAGATTATAAGGTAAATCACTCATTTCTGTTTCTTGTTCATTTCACATTTTTCTTCCAAACTAAAGTCAAAAATGAAATCCAGGTGATCGGAAAACGGATGGTAATTTCAGATTACCAGTCCCTCTTCCAGAGCTTTGAAGTGTTCTGTTTGAAACCTATGGAGTGAATGTTTATGTTGCAGCTATCGTTAAAAGTCGTTGGCGGTCGCCATGATGGAAAACAAATCCCCATCAATGGCAAAAAGTTTTTGATTGGCCGGGAAGAAGACTGTCATCTGCGACCTAACAGCGACATGGTCAGTCGTCACCACTGTGTATTTACAGTTGATGAATATAGCGTCCGTTTACGCGATTTTGGCAGCACCAATGGTACGATGGTCAACGGAAAACGGATCAAGGGTGAAGTCCAGCTGTCTCATGGAGACCAGATCCAGATCGGTAAACTTGAATTTATCATTCAAATGTCACACACCGCTGATGCGGCAACAACGCCAGATAAACCCGAAGTGGCCGAGCAACCAACTCCCGGCAGCGAGATTCTGACCGGTTCTGACACGGTGTTCGATATTCCTGTACACTCACCAGAAGAAGGTTCTTCAACTGCTCCTGCTCAAACAGATGCAGCACCCGCTGCTGCTGAAGCGCCTGCTGGTCCGGGAGTTTATGAAGGGGATACGCAGATTCTCTCGGCAGAACAACAGCGTCAGGCGCAACTGGCATACGAACAGGCAGCACAACAGGCCGGTTACCCGCCACAGCCACAATATGGATATCCTCCTCAGCAGATGCATCCTGGACAGCAACCCTATCCGTACCAGCAGATGCCACCACAATACTATCCACAGCAGGGCTATCCGCAACAACCGATGCCAGCATATCCGCAGCAGTATCAAATGCCTCCTCAGGGTTATCCTCAACAGCCTCCTCAACCCCAGGAAGAAGAACAGGGACGAGCCAAGCCGGAGTTACCTCCTGTCACTCTGCCACCTCCGGAACAGACCGGGTTGAAGAACAAACAGGAAGCCGAGAAATAGCTTAGAGAGCGTGATTACAGTCAATCCTGGCAGTTCTCCGGTATTGCCACTGCAGTCAGCAGGAGCGATACGCTCTCAACTGGATTTCCTGTTCCCGAATCAACTGCATACGCGATAATCCTGACTTCCCATTGCTTTTCTGAATTGTGTTTGGCAGAATCAGAGAATAAGATCAAAGGTGTGGTTGATTGACCGAACAGCGAGTACTGTAGCGACAGTTGCTTCGTCACCATCGGTTTCACCATAATAAATCCTGTTCTGAAACTGTGAATTCACAATCTATGATGTCAACAGAGGGAGATGCTTTCCGTGAATGATTCAGCAAACGCCAGCAACGATGTTCAACGACGATATCGTGAGTTTCTCGATCTGCTGCCACTGACATTATCACTCGCCGGTCTCCCCGCAAGCGACCATGGCAAATATTATACGGAAGAGCAGGTTGAAGCCCGGGCCTACACGATCAAACATGCCTTCAAACAGGCCCGCATCCTGACGCGTGAATGTATCCAAAAACAATAATTGGCAATCAGCAGTGAAATTCTCAACGAATCAATCTAGAGCGCAGCACATTTAACCATAGCGTCTGTCGATCTATGATATATGGTCCAAATAGTCTCGGAGACGCTGCAGTAAAACTGGACACGGTCAAAACAAAAACGGGAGTCGGATTCTGAAGAATTCGACTCCCGTTTTTTGATTGAATGCTGTTCCCAGCTTGGGTATTCGTCAGCTCTGCTATTTACTCTTCAGTTCGAAGCTAAATTCATTTGAACCGGAATCGCTGACGTCGGCTTCCAGAGTGGTTTTCTCATTGTACTCCGCAGGAAGATACTGTTCGACTGCAGGAACCGGTGGCTCATCGGGTGCGCCGCCAACAACGGTTTTCCCCGGGATCTCTTTCGTCGCAGTGATCACAACCGATTTCTTACCAGCGGTTGCAGTCAGGGAATATGATCCGTTTTCAATCTTTCCGGCAGCGCTTGCCGCTTTTCCCGAAGCATCGCGAAAAATAATATCTCCCTCTGTTAAAGGTTCTCCATCTAACGTGACATTTCCAGAAACGGGATAAGTCACAGGTGCATCACTTGCCCCACCACAGCCGACGAGGGAAACAGAAAAACCTACCAGCAGTAACAGGCATGAGGCCAACTTCATTAAAAATCTCCTGAAATATAAGTGCCCCCCTGACATCTCTGCCAAGGGTAAAAGGAACAGCTGAATTTATACCGTATCGCTGATTCCAATACTACTGATCATCAGCTGATGCTGTGCTCCCCAGTCGATCAGCTTGTAAAACGCTATGGTTAAATGTGATGCGATCTAGAATTCGCCGACTACTTCTTCACCGGAAATGGTCGCTAAGGCACGAAAGGTACCACGGTCAATATTCTCTGAAACAAAGCGAACGGCACCGTCCGCCATGCCTACATGCACGCCTCCCACATGCTGACTGCGGGCATAGTTCCAACGCGTGGATGTGTTATTGACACAGGGAGCATTGACATCCGTGGTGCTCTTGCAGAGGTAATTCTGGTCTGGCGCTGACGTGTTGGGAGTTTCATACGCGGTAAAAGTCACTTCCCCATGCGCCCCACCAATCCAGTAGCAGCCGGGACATCCCCAGGAAAACCCGGTGGGTACTGCCACGCGCTGTACGCCTTCGCTTAACATCATCGTACTGGACGTACCATCTGTGATATCGCGCATTTTGGTTTTCGTTTCGTAACCGAACATTCCATTATCAGTACCGGTGGAACGGTTACTGGCCCAGCCAATACAGCCCATGTAACTTCCTCCCCAGCGGACACCGGTATTTTCAGCAAAGGCAGGCCCAACATCGGAAGGACACATGAAAGCCGGTAACGGTGTACTCACAAACTTCTGGCTGCTGGAAATATTATGCACATGATTGCTCGTACTGGCGGAAACATTGGCGCAATCTGCCTCGTAAGCATTATACATGGGAGCCTGATCAACATACGGTAAAATTCGATGGAACCAGGTATCTCGCTGATGACATGCCTGAGGATACCACCCATTCGCGCCCCGGTGTGCATAGGGAAAGACCTGATGCGCACTCTCATAGTTGTGCATGGCCAGGCTGATCTGTTTCAGGTTATTTTTACAGGTACTGCGGCGTGCTGCTTCCCGTGCCTGCTGCACTGCAGGAAGAAGCAATGCAATCAGAATCGCGATAATCGCAATCACCACCAGTAACTCAATTAAAGTAAATCCACGTGACTTCCCTGTTTGACTATAGCGTTGCATATCAGACTTTCTCTCAAAAATAATACTAAGTACTTGCAATTTAATAATAGACTTTAATTAAAACCAGACACAAAATAACCTTTGCTTTATTAAGTTTCTTTCACGAAGCCTCCGCTGTCAACCAGAATCCTTAACCATTTACCATAAAACAACTTAACAAAAACACATGCTAAACAAATGCAAAGAGTAAACGCATTTCACGGCCAAATCGCAGGCAGAATTCTTAAAGCCGTGGTAACAACAGCTTAGAGCCTGTTCAGCTTTACGGTAGCGTCTCCGGAACCATTTGGACCGAGTATAAAAGATTGACAGACGCTCTGGTTAAATGTGCTACCTTCTAGAAACAGGGAGTGCTGTGATCTCATTTTTCTGAAACTTCCCCTCCCTGATTCTGGTATATTGAGTGAGTGACCTGGGGTTTGAATTCAGATTTAGATAGATACGAACATTAATACGGGATTCCTCAGTGAATGAAGACGATGCGGCGCAAGTCCGAAGTTGCCTGGATGGTAATACAGAGGCGATGCGCGCGTTCGTAGCCCGGTTTCAAAGTTCCATCTTTGGACTCTGCTACCGCATGCTGGGACATCGACAGGACGCCGAAGATATCGTCCAGGAGGTCTTTGTGCGGGCTTTTCGCAGTCTGCACCAGTGGGATTCCAATAGAACCTTGAAACCATGGTTATTAACCATCGCCGCCAACCGCTGTAGAACCTTTCTGAGTAAACGTTCCCGGCGTCCTGTTCCCTCAGAATTTGCCTCTGATCTGGCCATCTGTCAGTCGGCTGAAGAGTTACAGGATCTCGGGGAAGAATTACAGAATGCGATCAGTCTGTTACGCGACGACCATCGCACATGCTTTATTTTATTTCATCAGGAAAATTTGAGCTGTCAGGAAATCGGAAATATTCTGGACCGTCCGGAAGGCACGATTAAAACCTGGTTGCACCGTTCCCGACAGGAACTGGCTGCAAACTTACGACAGCGGGGAATAGTACCAGAGGTCCGACATGAATCTCGTTGACTTTCAAACCAGACTGGAAACCATGATCGAAACACGTGATTTCGATCAGCGTTCACGACTGGAACAGCTTTCAACATCTACGCCAGAGCATCAGCGCCTCTGGGAAGACTTTCTCATTCTGGAAACAGCTGTACCAGCCTGGCAACAGAAACTGCCAGAGATCGACCTGGTAGAGGAAGTCCTCGCCCAGTTAGAAGCAGCTCCGATATCAGCTGTGGGAAAATCGCACGTTCAAGAGATTCCGCGCACCAGGTCAAGGGCTCGACAATGGTCTGCCAGCCTGTTTGTCGTTACCGTGTTACTGATCGCAATCACCGTGAAGTTCTCTGGAAACCAGATAGAAAAAGTGGGCCCCGGCACCATGCCTGTCATCACAGAAGTGGCTTCTGATTCCCCTGTGCCTGTTGTTCTCCAGCCACAGCCTCATCGGAGTTTTAACCAACTTCTGAAAAATGCAGGTGCCGCTTCCTGGGGACTGGCTCAAACTACTGCCGGGACCATGACGGAAGCAGTGAGCCTCGTTCCGGTCACTGACCCCCTGCCTGAAACAACGGAGCCTCTTGTCCGGGAATCAAACTGGGTGGATGATATCAATCTGGAAATGCAACCAATCAAAGACCAGATCAGCCATGCCTGGAATTTTATTATTCATTCCGTACCCGAAGACTCAACAAAAATTTGATGAAATTGAGTTTACCGAATCTCCACAATCAGACCGGTCTGGAGTTGTTAAGATATGAAGTTAAAGAAACCGTTTAAATCAACATCTCGCATCCTGATACAAAAGATTGCGTGCACGTTCATCGTGGTTCCGGCACTCCTCTGCCTGGCAGTCGTGGTTCCGGTCAGCGCTGCCGAACCACTGAGCCAACTGGTTGATGAGAAGGCCGGCGTCTATCTGGAAGCCACTGACCTGAACTCGCATGTCAAACAGTTTCTACTTTCACCACTGGTAAACCGCTTTCGGAAAACACAGGTTTTTCAAACCTGGCTGCAGTCGCAAGACGTGATCAACCTGAAACAGGGTTTGCGCGATATTGAATCGGTTACTAATCAGCCATTACTGCCGCTGCTCAATGATTTATTCGGAAAATCGGTTGGACTGGCAATTTTCAATCATGGTCCCAAACAGAACCCCTCCCTGTTACTGTTAACGACGGTTCGGGATCCAGCCGTTGTTCAGAAGCTGCTGGACGACTGGTTTACCAAAACTGGAATCAAAGTCACTTCCAGCACATTCCAGGGCACGACCTGTTATAAAGCCAGTCAGCAGGACGATCCTTCTGCTCCTGTTGTCACCTACGCGTTTCTGGATCAGACCCTGGTTGTGTCAGACAGGCGATCGAACCTGGAATCAACGATTCGCCTGTATCAAAATCAATCGTCGGAGAATCAGCAGAGCCTGTTCCACCTGGAAATGTACCGTCGCGCACGGGGAGTATTGGCAGAGGATGTCACCGGTTCTGTTTTTCTGAATCCGCGTGCCTGGGATGAACATATCAAACCTCCCAAAAACGAGATCGAACAGGGAGTTGTGAACTGGTGGAAGAAAACAGGGGCGCTGATCGCAGGTCTGCATCTGAAAAACACAGTGGCAGTGGAAGCTGTGATTCTGTTTAATTCGGAAGCCATAGATCTACCTTTGTTGAATATCCTCCAGACCCCTGCTGAAATCCCTGATCCCTACACGCTGATTCCTAAAAAAGCACTGGCAGTACTCAGCGGACATCTGAATGTAAATTTACTGACGAATAGAATTGTCAGTTATTATGCGGAAAAGAACCCGGAAAAATGGCAGAAATTCCTCGCCGTCAGCACAGGCCTCCTGGGGGGCCTCGACCCCGTTACGGAAGTGTCAAAAGCTCTCGGGCCCAGTGTCCTGTTTTATTCTGTGCCTCGCAAAACGCTCTCTTTTGATGCCATTTCCTTTGATGGGCTTGTGGCGATGCAGCTGACCACTGCGGATACAGAACCGGGTACAACAGACAAAAGCAAATATCAGTCTGCCCTGGAAAATGTCGCCAATTTCCTGATGAACAGTATGCTCAGTCATCACAATGCGGAAGCTGCCCCCGGACACCAGACTTCGATTTTAAAAATCGAAGACCATGAACAGTACCATATGCGATGGATTGAAAGCCTTGGCCCTTATCGCCCCGCTTATGGAATCAATGATCGACAACTGGTCGTTGCCAGTTCGCCCGAACTCGTCAGAGAATTCTTTACTCTGAAATCAGAAGAGAGTCTGGCTGCGTTACCATTATTTCAGTCCTGGAAAGAGACCTTCTTCCGGGAAGAAAAGCAACTCTGTTTCCTGAACATCGCTTCAATCAGAGCTTTCATCGAACAGAACTCCGATTTTCTCGCAGAGCAGCTTTCCAAGGGACATGGCGGCAATCTGGAGAAAGGCAAAAAGAAGCTTGCCGGACTGAAAAGCCTGCTCCAGTCTTTTGACGGGCTGTTCTTTGCAGCCGGCCTGCAGAAAACTCAGGTCCGGGTTATCTTCGGTCTGGGCTCTCATAATTCTGCTGAATGAATTACCCGCTTCTGTACACAATTCTGAACATGCCAGCAGAAATCGAACCGGATAATTGACACGATCGGGATAACTACGCAATCGGCAGGCTCGATCACGCTTATCAGTGTTAATTATTTTAAACAAACTACCCAATCCCGATTTTGGTGGGAATAATTGAGTAAGTTAGTTCCACTTTTCTGTTCTGGCCAGAAATAAATCAGAATCGTGGAGCGATTTTCACAAATTTGTGAACCGGGAACTTGAGGTTCAGAGTCAACCGTCACGTTTCAGCGTCTCAAACTGTCTGATTTGCGTTGAATTTTACACTTTCCCGTTTGTGTTCGAATTACTTCAGACAACTATCTCCCCTCGAAAAAAGGCATTATTATAACATGGTAAATCAACTTGATCCCCCATCCGAACTGGTTGTGGACCGTCGTCGTGTCAGCCGCAGAGATTCAGGTAAGAAAGAAGCCATTCACACGAAGCATGAAGTGGTCGACCAGCGTAAAACTGAGCGTCGTCGTCAGATCGACCCTACCACCTGCGAACGCGATTACAGCGATCAGGAAATCGACTTCATGAAAGCCATGGACGACTACAAACGTCGCAGCGGTCGGCAGTTTCCTACCTGGAGCGAAGTCCTGGAAGTACTGCACAGCATGGGATATCGCAAAGTCGCAGAGCCGACTGATATCCTGCTCTAAGCGACACCGTCAATAGACACTGCAATCATGGACTCTCACAAGTGAGATGCGCGGGCAATGCATCTCACTTGTTTTCTTTCAGGGAGTCCGACCGATAATGACCAAAGTCAAATCATCATATTGTTCTGCCTGACCTGCGAAGGTTCTCACCGCCTTCAAAATCTGCTCACCTAATTCAGCAGGGCTCTGAGGGGTTTCCAGAATCACTGACTTCAAACGCTCGATTCCAAACTGTTCGCGTTCTTCATTCATCGCTTCCGTGACACCATCTGTGTACAGAATCAACTGCTCACCTGGTTTCAGATGATGTTGAAGCGACTGATATTCATAATCATCCATCACGCCCAGTGGTACACTCGGATGATCGCCACACAGTTCTCGCAGTGTACCATCCGCTTCCAGCAGCAGCGGCTCCAGATGTCCCGCATTGACGAATGATACCAGGTTCTCTGTCAGCTCAATCTGTCCCAGAATAAATGTGATGAACCGTCCGTCATGAGCTGCTTCATCAATATGATGATTCACTCGATGTACGGCATCCGCGACATCATTCACGAATTCCACCGTGCTGCGAACAGAACTGCAGACGCGAGACATGACCAGTGACGCCGGCACCCCCTTCCCGGCTACATCACCTAATGCAAACCAGATCAGCGAATCGGAGGTCTGAATAAAATCGTAGTAATCTCCTCCCACTGCACGAGCCGCCTCATAGGAGACAAAGAACTCGTAACCCGGTACCTCTGGTATCCTGGCCGGCAACAGCCCTTTCTGAACGCGGGCCGCAATTTCCATCTCGTTATCGTACCGCTGTTTTTCTACATGCGAGATCATCAGTCGGGCGCTCTCATATGAGAGTGCCGCCTGTCCGGCAATCACCATCAGCAACTCAAGGTCATCATCAGAAAACATCTGACCGGCCAGTTGTGTGTCCAGATTGATGATTCCGATGACGCTACCATCCAGACCAAGCATTGGTGCACACAGGATGGAACGAATCGTCAGCGTGGATACCGACTCACTTTTCTCAAATCGTTCATCGTTAGCAGCATCGGCAGACAATACACCAGTTTTTTTATCGGTGACGGCCTTCAATACCGTCCGGCTCAACTGCAATGCTTCCAGGTCGTCTTCCCGGCGATGGCGTACCGCTTTGGGAAAAAACCGCTGATTGTCATGGTCTCGCAATAGAATACAACCACGGTCGGCAGCGGGAAAAATGTGAAACAGTCCTTCCAGAACACGTTCCGCCATAGAGTCCAGATCGGTGGCTGTCGCAATCGTACGACTGATCTCCAGGATGGCTTTCAATTTGATTTCGGGTTTGATCTGAAAACGAGCCAGCCCGCTGCCGGATTCCGAGGCGCGGAGAATGGTCGATTTATCAGTAGCGGGAGGGCGGACAGAGACATTTTTCAGCGACGGGATTAATCCGTAAGAAGTCAGCAATCCTTCGTGCTGTGAATTTTCGTATTCCTGATCACTGGAAAATTCCAGCAGAAACGGGCCAATTGAGATCTGATCACCTGATTGCAGAACAACCGGGTCTTTTACCGGTACATCATTGATGAATGTCCCGTTGCCACTACCCAGATCTTCAATTTGATATTCGTCTTCAGCAGTAGCGGTAATGCGTGCATGATAGCGGGAGACGGTATTCGATTTAAGACAGACTTCGCATTCGGGATGCCGTCCCAGCGTCACCTGCTTCCCTTTGATTTCCAGTCGAGAAGAATCGCCATTATTTTGCAGGAACAGGCTGGCAGACATGGTAGAGGCGATCGGATTAGATTAAGAAAAAGGCACCCTCAGGAAACACGCCCGAAAGTCATTATCGTAATATCATCATTCTGGGGACGACCATTGGCATGTCGTCGGACATCTGCCAGCAATGCCTGCCCCAACTCAGCGGCATTTTTGTCACGATTGTTCTTAATGAACTCCCGCATCCGGTCCAGGGTATACAGTTCCCCTTCCGGGTTCATCGCTTCATCCACGCCGTCGGTAAACAGAACCACGATTTCTCCGGGTGCCAGATCTCGCTCTACTACTTCGAACGGGAAACCTTCCATCACCCCGATTGGAACTCCAATACTCTCTTCTGGAAATTCATCCAGGGTTCCATCCGGCTTAAGGATCATCGGGGACATATGCCCTGCATTCACCAGCGACAGACGATGTTTGTTCGTATCCAGAACCACCAGCACATAAGTGACGAATCGTCCCTCAACAGCACTGTCGCACATATGATCGTTAATCGCATCGACAGCCGGTCCGACTTCATGCACAAAACGCAGAGTATTCTGCACACAACTTGACATGCGGGCCATAATCATGGCCCCGGGTACTCCCTTTCCGGCGACATCGCCAAACGAGAGGCCGATCATATCATCAGGCAGTTCGAAGATATCATAGTAATCACCGCCAACCGCCTGTGCAGAATCATAAGAGGCAAAAAATTCGTAACCCTCGACATCCGGCACTGAACTGGGCAGCAAGCCCTGTTGCACGCCGCGGGCGATGTTCATTTCATTGTCCTGCTTCTGTTTTTCCATGAAGGACGACATCAGCCGTGCGCTTTCATAAGAAAGCGCCGCCTGACCGGCGACAGACATTAACAGATCCAGATCTTCTTCCTGAAACTGTTGAACCGGGTTCTGCGTATCGATATTGATCACGCCAATTGGTTCTTCCGCCAGCCCCAGCATGGGCACGCACATCATGGAACGGATCGACAAATTTGAAATGGACTCACTCGCATCGAATTGAGCATCACTGGCCGCATCTGCTGAGAGAATCCCTGTTTTCTCTTCGAGTACTTTTTTCACAATGGTACGGCTCAACTTGACCGTGGCATCTTCACCATCTCGGCGATGCTTGAATGCGCGGGGCACCATCTCACCATTGTTCTCGTCTCTTAATAAGATACAACCGCGGTCCGCTGCGGGAAAGATGTGAAACAGAGTAGTGAGAATCTGCGGCAGCAGCTTTTCCAGATCGACAGTTCCCGCCAGACTGCGGCTGATTTCGATCATGGCTTTTAATTTTGCTTCCGGGCGAATATCCAGCCCGCCAAATCCACCGACGCCGGAAACGGCCCCCATGATGGTAGCGCCGGCATCACCGTCCTCATCATCATTCGAAAAACCGATATCAAAACTGCTGTCGATCGTCACACCAGACCGCTTTGGTTCCTGTTTCTCATCTGATTCAAACCGAAACAGAATGGGACCCACTTTCAACCGATCTTCGTGTGCCAGTCGGGTTCGACCTTCAATCTTTTTCCCATTAACGAACGTTCCGTTTCCACTTCCCAGATCTTCAACAAAAAACTCATCCCCTGCTCCCACGACCTGGGCATGACGACGTGAAACCATATTCGAATCCAGCTGAATCTGACAGTCAGGATGTCGGCCCAGAACCATCTCGGATCCGGTAAGTGAGTATGAGACCGCTTGACCAGCCTGCAGCATGACCAGAGTAGCCATATGGGAAACCCTTAATGATGAAACTATGATGGATATGATAAAAATGGGATATGTATCATATTTTAAGTAGCATCTGTCTCTGATGCAATCACTTCATGTCTTCCGGGATACGGATTAACTGCCAAAAATGGTTTCCACATTGCCTCGCAGTATCAGTTTCCCGAGATCGATCGCGCGTTGTTCCGACCAGTTTCTCCCGACTACGAAATCACTGGCCAGTACATTTGCCAGCACACGACGATACATCCGGAACTTAGGCAGTGCGAACTCCAGTTTATACATATCGCTGTAATAACCGATCTGCTTGGTCTTGGGAACGGCTTCCAGGCGACTCTTACAGTCAAAAGTAATGAACGCTGGCGTATTCGAATACCACCAGTGTCCATTGATGACCACATTCGGGAAAATCCAGCTGTAGCTGACCAGTTCCTGATTGCTGGTACTTGTCAATACAGAAACGGGAAATGTGACTTTGGGAAACGCGTTGAACAGTTCCTTATACAGAATCAGAGAAGTCCGCTTGTCATACAGATCCTGCCCCTGATACACGCCTGCTTCGTAAACGCGACGGTTCACTCCAATCATCAGATCGAAAGGCAGACGATGTTCGGCACAATATTCTGCCAGAGTCCAGAAGACAAACTGACTCACGATTTTTGACTCGTCGGCGGTAATCTCATCGCCGGCAAACAGCGACCTCACAATGGGATCAACCTGATCAGCAGTCACGGCAACCGGATTGAAATCGGGCGGCAATGAAATCGCACAGGCCCGGGCCCCCTTCGAAGTAAAATGTTCAAATAGCTTGCCAACCGCATCTCTCAACGTTTTGGCACAGCCGACGTCCAGTTGGGTTGCTTTCGCCAGGCGTTCCCGGGTTTCGGGTTTCGCCAGATGGAATACCAGGTCATCAGTTCGCAGGCAGGGAATGTAGAGCTTTGTGTCAAAGCCTTCCAGGGGATCATCGAAATCGTTCGTTAAAAATACCTGCTCAAGACCGCTCTGTTTTAAAACCTGCTGTTCCCAGTCAGGTTGGGCCATCTTCTCAGCCGCAGTGTCGTACAGTTTTTCCCAGTTGGATTCTGTAATCGCATCCTCTTCGAAGCCGAAAAACTCACTGCAGATATCCAGTAACCAGCTGAGCTGAATTGTATTATCCAAATCCCCCAGCTGTGTCACCAGCCGCCCGACTTTTTCTTTGGGGTCGATTCCTGGCTCTTCAATCACTTCACGAGGCAGACCCGCAGAGTGGGCCAGTTCGGTGTAGTAATGATAGCCCATGATATCCGCCAGTGTGGTGGAAGCCGCAGAGTGGGGATTGATATGCGTATGAGGGTCAATCAGAACCAGATTCTCTAATTCGGTAAAGATACGTTTACTCAACTGTTCAGACATAATGTAGTGATTCCTGCTGTATTCAAATTAATTTTAAACCCGAATCAGGGATGGGATAGCCCTTCAGGGGAAGTCCCCCGGGATAGACTTCGAGTTGTTACGATCTGGCGGAATGAGTCGTTGTGTGTCTCGAATATAATCAGTCAGACCTGACAGTGCAATCAGGAGCCCCTTCCCCTGGAGTCGCTGATCCTGTTTCCCTGTTACAGAGAGGTAGAATTCCCCCAAATGGTCAAGATCTCTGCTCGAAAGCGCGCAAAAAAGCGACCTTGTGAATATATTCACAGGGCCGCTGGAAGCTGTACTTTTTTTCTCAGATCAGTCTGGCTTATTTGCCGGCACTGGCCTGCTGATTCTGAGGAACAGGTGGTGGATTAAAACTGTTGAGCAGTTTCCCTGTCTTCGCATCCCAGACTCGTAGAATTCCATCTTCACCACCGGCGATGACAATCGATTCATCCCGGCTGCCGGCAACACTGTAGACATAGTCTGTAGAGCCTGACAGATTGCGGTAGTTTGATCCATTGGTTGTCAGATGCATGCGAACGGTCTTATCGCCACCTCCACTGACAATGTTGTCCCCCAGTCCCAGGAAGGCGATTGACGTGACCTGCTTGGAATAACCGGAAATCGTTCGTTTCTGTTCGCCGGTTTCAATATTCCAGACTTTGATCACATTGTCGGCACCTGAGCTCACGATAGTGGACTCATCAGCTTTCCAGGCAACATCCAGAACGTGGTGAGTATGACCTTCAAATGATTTCACAAAGTTGCCGCTCGCGACATCAAAGATTTTGACAAATTTGTCAGCAGCTCCTGTCAGCAACGATTTTCCTGAACGGGAGAAGCGGATGCCAAGCACCGTATCGCTGTGAGCATCTCCCAGCTTCTTCACGAGTTTTCCAGTAGCAGCATCCCAGATTGTGATTTCACCACTACGCGAAGGATCACCACCGCCGACGGCCAGCAGTTTGCCATCCGGGCTGAAATCCAGACAGAGTGCCCGGTTGGAAATGGGTGAACCACCGACTTTCGAGGGATCTTTTTCATCGGCGCCCAGTTGAGCAACCAGAGTCCAGACCGGCTGAATACTCTGTACCAGAACCGTTTTGTCAGCACTTCCTGACACAACCGTTGTTTTGGACGTATAACCAACTGCCGAGACAGGAGCAGTGTGCCCCCCCACCGTATCCAGTTCCTGACCGGAAGTGGCATCCCAGATACGAACCATCTGGCTGTCATCCCCAGTGGCAATCTGTTTGCCGTCTTCGGAAAATGCAACCGACTTCATGGGAGTCAGAACCGCAGCCTGTTTCTTGGCTTCCGCCAGAGCAGCATCAACAGCTGTGGCTGTTTTATCGATTTCTGCTTTTTCTTTAGTCCGTTCTGCCAGTTGCCCTTTGATTTTGGTGAGTGTTCCTTCTGCAACTTTCACAGACCGTTCAGATGAAATCACTTTTTTCTCAGCAGCAGCAACCGCATCCGTCAGTTTTTTGGACTCGGCTTCTGCATCAGCCACTTTTTTATCAGCGGCCTTGGTATCCGGTTTGGTTTCCGCCAGCTTCTTGGCAGCAGCAATCGCAGCAACCGCTTTGGGCACAGCCTGTTTGGCAGTCGCGATGGCCTGCGTTGCCGCTTTTTCATCGGCTGCCTTTTTCTGCTGGGCTGCCGTCAGTTTTTTCTGAACTGCATCAAAGGCTGCCTGTGCTTTGGTAACCGCTTCTTTTTTCTTTGCTTCGCCTTCTTTGTCAGTTGCATCTGGCTTGATCGCATTCGCATCATCCAGAGCTTTTTTCGCGGCAGCCACTTCTTTTTCTACAGCGGCAATCGCAGCCTGATTGGCATCGTTCGTCTGTTTTAATTTCGCTTCCGCATCAACAACTGCTTTGTCCGCAGCTGCCTTCTGGGCATTTGCCGCCGCGACAGCATCTTCACCCTTTTTCTTATGATCTGCCAGCAGTTTTGCCAGCTCTGCTTTGGCAGCAGCCAGTTTCTTGGCTGATTCGTCTGCCTTTTTCTTTTCTTCTGGCACCGCTTTTTTAGCTGCTGCCAGTTCTTCATTACGTTTCTTTAATTCTGCTTCGCGATCTTTGACATTTTTGTCAGCGGCTTTCATGGCAGCATCTGCTAATGCGACCTGCTGCTTTGTGACGGTCTGAGTCTCTGTTGCCAGAATCATCTGACGCTCCTTGCTCAAATCGCCACGAAACTCTTTCAGCATTTTACCGTCGGCAACCTGCCAGATTTTTCCAGTTCCATTCGCAGAAACGGAAACCAGTGTCTTGCCATCAACGGTGACATCAACATCCGTGACAGGTGCTCCATGGTTAATCGAACGGATTTGCTTTTTCCCGGCCAGATCCCAGATTCGAACCGTACCGTCTTCACTGCCTGAGACCAACTGCGTGCCGGCAGGCATGATCAGTTTCACAGTTGAAATCGGCTTGGCGTGACCTTTGAGTTCGTACAATGCAGCAGGAACCTCTGGTGCCTTTTCTCCCTCTTTGGGAGCGGGTAGAGTCAACGGCCAGGCATATACTATATGATTTGCTGCACCACCAATCACCTGAGTTCCATCTTTACTGACAGTTAACGCATTGATGACAGCAGGCGTCTTCATTGTGGAAATCTGCTTTCCATCAGCGACATTCCAGACCCGCAAGCTTTGATCAGCAGCGGAAGTGACCACTTTCGTACGATCCGGTGTGAATCCCAGCCCCTTGATGACTCCGGTATGCCCTTTCAAATCAACCAGTTTAGTCCCTTCCGGCAGCTTCCAGAGTGAAACAGAATTATCAGCGGTGGCAACAGCCAGAACGCTACGATCGGCATTCAAAGCCATGCCTGTCACAGCGGCTGGCAGGTCCATCTTTTTAACGACATTCCCCATCGACTTCTTCCAGAGCTTCACGACCCGGTATCCGCCTGATGCCAGCAGGCTGCCGTCAGAATTGAATGCCAGTGAATGCACAAAATCGCGATGGGCGGCTCCCAGTGGATAAAATGGCTTCCCGTCCTTCTGCAGTTTCAACAGAGCGGGATCATTGAGGGTAGCTACTTCTGCTCCTGCTGCCAGATCATAAATGGCAATCCGGTTCGCACGACCGGCGGCTGCATAACGGGCCCAGGGGGACAGCGCTGTGCTGTAAATGGAATTCAAATCGGGAGGCAGTGACTGCCAGGCGACTCCTGCGTCAGCTGATTTGCCGCTTGATTTCGCACCTTCGATAATCCACTGACGTAAAATCCAGACCTGCTGAGGAGTGAGAGCTTTGGCGCCCACCTTATTCGGCAGCGGTGGCATAAAGCTCTCTTCCGTGCGGGAAGCGACGTTATATAGATAGCTCTCATCAGGCTTACCGGGAACGACCGAGGCACCGCTGTCTCCCCCTTTGATCAGATCTTCCACATTTTCCAGGACCAGCGAACCTTCCTTTTTCGCGACGTTGTGGCAGGCGATACAATTCGCGTCCAGAATTGGAAATACATCTTTTTCAAAACTGACGGGACGCCCCAGTTCCACCTTCGCAGGTTGGATTGGTTTTTCTTCCGCCACTGTGAATTGACTGCAGCCCAAAACTGCAGTGATGAAAACACTTAAACTGGCAAACCGGTTCCGCATAACATGCCCCTCTGATATCGCTGATGAAACAGTTGGATCAACAACCAACCGCCTGAGTTTTCTGAATATGATAAATTGATTTCTTCTGTTTTTATTTGGTGACTTTTAGCTTGATCGGTGCATCGACCAGCGCCTCTCCCTGGAACGCGGCTTTCGCCCTGACCACCATGTTAGCCAGATCACCTTCAGTCGCATCTGCAGATGCTTTGATTGGGATGGTCACTTCCGTTTTATCTGCTGGAACCTGTACCGTATCAGCAGTCACGCCCGTGACACCTGGCGGTAAAGGTAACGTTAACTCCACAGGACCTTTAAAATCATTGATGCGTTTGATGGTCGCCTTGACGTCGATTGCCGCGCCTTTTTTCAGTGCTCCCCCTCCGGGTACTGCCAATGTCAGAGTCACCGGTGCCGGTTTGACGCGGATGACCAGCGGAGTCGAAGGAGCATAAACTTTCACCGTTTTTGCAGCGGCTGCTTTCTCTGCCGCCGCCACTTTGGCATCCACTGCTTTCTTCGCTGCTTCAGCCGCTTTGACGGCCGCGGTCGCTGCTTTCACTTCTTCTTCGGCTTTGGCCTGTTCGGCTTTTTTCTGATCTGCTGTTTTGTCTGAGGCTTTCGTGATCTCATCCCGTTTTTTCGTCACTGCAGCCAGAGCCGCCTGTGCCTCAGTCAGTTTTTTGGTGACTTCTGCCTGCTCTTTTTTGGCTTCATCAACTAAAGCAGGATTGCGGCGATAAGAGACATCGACGGTGGACTGCAGATAGGTCGTATAAACACCAGGCTTGGCATTGTTATTGACAAACAGCTGAAACATCTCGTCCGCTTTGCCTTTAGCAATTGTTTTATTCTCAACAGTGATATTGCTGTTCTTGGGAATACCGTTCCAGGCGAGCGCAACTGCATTATCAAAGCCGGTTCGCTTCACCACTTTGACGGGAACCAGAATCTGGCGTCCCTGATTCACACTCACATCCGCGACATCCGCAACGACCTGATACGGTGCGACTTCATCAATTACAGATAATGCCAGCGAGCGTGCGATCCGTGAATCAGCACGCACATTATTCGCCGCGGGTCGCAGTACAGTGGCAGCCCGGGCGACGCGTTCCAGTTTTCCGGCATCCGCACCAGAGGTCCCCGTAATTTCAATTTCACCTGACCACGACTGAGCAGTTTCTTCTGCGGTCAGAATCATTTCTGCATTACTGTCACCACTGCCGATACTGGCAGCTTTACAGCTAACTCCGGGCGGCAGACCTTTGACGGACAGCTCGATCGTTTCATTAAAACCATCCTGTCTCAACGCCATGACGGCAATTTTGAAGCTGTCCCCTTTTCTCAGAGTGATTGCCGCTGGTGATCCCCCGGTATTGACGGCCTGTGGGTACAGCGGTAATGCCACCAGACGAAAATCCGGTTTGGGCTGTCGAATCACGGCTCGATATACCATTCGTGGATTACCACGGGTTTCGAACTGCAGATCACGCAACGTGACGCGATATTCGCCATCAGCGGGTGCTGTAAACAGGTAATAAGGATCGTCTGTCCGTGTATCAAATAACTTACCACTTAGATCGGCAAATACCGTTGTGGCACCGACATTGGCAAGTTGCTTAAAAGTCTCTTTGCCCTCTTTGTCCTTGATCACCTGTTCCACCACGATCACAGGATCAATGACGATCCCATTACGCTGCCCAAACACTTCGATCGAATACTTTTCTTTTGCTTTCCCGGTAAAGCGAAACGAATCGACATCATTTTTCACTTCAAACTGCCCTACCAGTTCGCCTGGCAGGGTTAATTTTTCTTCTTTGGTCTGTTCGTCACGAACCACGTTCCCTTCGGCATAGTAGATTGTTACCGGATTGGAACTTCCAGCGGGTGTCGCCCAGACATAGGAGTAACCGTCTGCACTGACTTCATGTGGAAATCCCTGCTCGCCCATTTTCAAGGTAGTGGGTTTTGATGGCAATGTGATAAACACGTTGACTTCCTGCAGGGGCTCATCGCCGATACTCCAGTCCGAAATTTTTCCTCCCGGCAGGTTATAGCCATACAGGGTATAGCTGCCGGTTGTTCCCGGAGTTCCTGAGGGGGGCATAATGAATTCGATATGCGGTTTTTTATGAACACTCAACCGATAGACGTTATCAACGCCACCTGCATAAGTCAGGTCATGGACTTTGATCTTATAAGTGCCATCCAGAGGCAGTGTCAGATTGATGTAAGGATCGTTCCGAAAGGTATCGCGTTCACTGACCAGACGTCGCTGATCCGGGCCATATAATTCAACAATGGCGACAACAGGGGAATCAATGCGGGCAGCACGACAGTCAATGGAGACCTTGTCTCCCTTTTTGCCTGTGAATGAATAGTAGTCGACGTCGGTCGCACCGTTCAGCAAGGCATTCATTACCGAATCCATCACCATCGGCGTTGCCTGATCCTCTTTATTGTTGGGTTCGACTTCGGTTTTCTCAGCCAGATCTCCTACTACGAATGATCGGGGATTACTCAAACCATACAAGCCGTTCGCGCGGACATCATACACACCGACGGGAACATCATTACCAATCGTTACCAGAAACGTGTTGGCGACAGGAACCTGTTTGCCGTTGCTCTGCTGCATTTTAGGAACGGCTTTGATATCCGGGTGACTGAACCACAGGGCATTCAGTTCATCCAGATCTTTCCCATTCGTCACCCGTACTTCAACAGTCTGGCCTTTCTGTCCTCCCGAAGGATTGACCGAATAGACAACTGTCTGAGGCAGCTGAGCGTGAAGCGACTGAATGTGGTTTGATAAAACCAATCCCAATCCTGCAGCAAGAAAACAAACAACCTTCGTGGATAAACGACGACGGTCAAAAAATCGCGTATGCATCATAATACTGCTACCAATTTTCTGGATGGAATTTTCTGGGAGGATTTCAGGAGGGAACCCGCAGTCAACACGTTTCATATCGGCCAAAACGCAATCAATACAGGTTATCTTAAGTTTATTGTAAAAAAGCCGACAACCATTGTCTAAACATAAAACAGTGGTCAAATTGAAATTAAGAGACTTTTATCGGAATTCATGATCACGGAAAATCGAGTTTCGCTGCGAACAGATGCCATCAGAAAACCGCGAAGGCACGCTGATGACATCTGATGTTCGCTGCAATACATCTTAATGATTAAACAGGAATTCCTTGGTATTAATCAGAGCCCAGATGATATCTTCATAGGCAATCTGTGGCTTTTCTTTATGTCGTTCAATATAGGACAGGGCAAATTTCATTTCCTGTTCCTGGGGAGCACGAGAATATACCCAGCGATACAGTTCCTGAACTTTTTCCTCGTTGGAACGTTTCGTGTCTTTCGCCAGCAAGGCGGCTCGACTCGATGCACCTGTAATCTTATCCTGAACTTCTTTACTGTTCAGAAGATGCAGGCTTTGTGCCAGGTTAGCGCTCTGGGAACGTTCACATTCACAGGCAGTATCCGCCTGTGGTTGCCCGAATACTTTGAGGAAGTAAGGAGCCGAAGTGGCATCTGTAATCTGAATGGCTTTCGTATCAGCGGGCAGACCTGAGAAACGCTGTGAGGAATTGGTCACCTGATGGAAGACATCATACAGCACTTCTGCGGTTAATCGCTTGGGATAATACCGCGAGAAGTTCTGCTTGTCTTTCAGGTTGTATTCGTTCGGCAGCGAACTGAGCTGATAGGCATTAGAACGGCAGATGGCACGCACCAGTTCCTTCAGATCGAATCCTCTTTCCACAAAATGCTTGGACAGTCCTTCCAGCAACTCGGGGTTGGCAGGAGGATTGGTGGCACGCATGTCATCTTCGGGTTCGACAATGCCGCGACCGAAGAAGTGTTTCCAGTAACGGTTCACAACTGCTTTTGCAAAGAAGGGATTATCGGTTCGCGATAACCATTGCACTAAAGCTACACGGGGATCACGTTCGGGACTCAACTCCAGAGGCTGCATCCCCAGAGCCGTAGGCTTCAGGTTTTCGCCAGAGCGAATATTCTTCGCTGTCGCCATTCCCTCTTTATGAAAGATACGTTTATCACGGAAACCACGTTCGCCAATCGAACCAGCAGTTGGGTCTTTGGTTCCGACCCGGCTGAAGAATGCGGCCAGTCCGTAGTAATCATCCTGGCTCCATTTTTCGAAGGGATGATGATGGCAGCGAGCACATTGAATACGGAGTCCCAGGAAGAGTTGTGCCGTGTCTTCCACCTGTTCTTCTACAGTATTAACTTCGCGGTACCAGACGACTGCCGGATTCTGGCGAAACTCGCCGGATGCAGACAGGATCTCGCCTACGAATTCGTTGTAGGGTTTATTCTCGTACAGACTGTCCCAGATCCACTGATAGAAGGCATTCGTACCGGCAATATCCACAGGCTGCAGCTTTTTATTTCGCAACACCATATTCCATTTGTTGGCAAAATAATCAGCATAAGCGGGGCTGTCGATGAGTTTATCAATCAACTTGTCACGCTTGGCAGGATCTTTATCTGCCAGGAAGGTTTTGACTTCTTCTTCAGTCGGTGTCGTTCCAGTAATGTCGATGTAAACACGTCGCATGAACGTGGCATCGCTGGAAACCGGTGAGGGAGGAATCCCCAGAACTTTCAGTTTGTTGAAGACGGCTTCATCAATCAGATTGCGTGATTCGGGAAGAGACACAATTTCGACCCCCAGGGGAATTGTGGCACGGAACGTGGCAACCTGCCCCTGATAACGGGCCATGATGGCAACTTCACCAGACAGGGTCAGCGTTTTGACCAGACCGGTTTTATTGACTTCGGCCATTTCCGTATCGTTGGCTTCAAACAGAGCCATCCGGGTGACGTCTTCAGTCGAACCGTCGGAGTAAGTTGCGATGACAGAAATCTGCTGTTCAGCTTCCTGGTTCATGGTACGGGTGGGAGGATAACATTCGATGGCGACAACCTTGCGATCATTCTCGCTTCCATAAGGCATCCCCTGCTCAATCCAGCGATACAGTAATCGATACTCGTATGAATCGGGTTTAATCAGTTTTCCGCCACCATGAGGTGTGACTCCGGTCCCCTTCATCAACAACAGGCTTTCCGCCGGTGAGGAAGGAAACAGGCGACGCCCGCGGCCTTCTTTGACCAGAAACTCATAATCGTCTCCAGGGTAGAAACCCAGCAATGACAGTTTAAAACCATTCTGCCCGCTGGCTTTGCCATGACAGCCACCGCTGTTACAGGTCAGCTTGGTAAAGATTGGTACAACCTGATTTTTAAAGTTGATTGCTTCCGGAGTCGAGATTCCCTGCACAGCGACCGGAATGGAAACAGACTTGCCATTCTTCGCTGTCACAGTCAATGTCGTTTGACCATCCTTCAACGGAGCCAGATAACCATCGCTGGAAATGGAAGCGATACTCTGATCGGCGACAGCATACACAACATCACGAGTTACGTCGTGCTGCTTACCATTGGCGAGCACCCCTGTCACCACGACCTGCTGCCGGGAATCAGGTCCTCTCAATTGAAGAATTTCTTTCCCGCCTGGCTGAGGCCCCACCTGGATTTCCTTGAAATCGACAGGAGCGACTGCTGCAGGTGCAGCCTCCACTATCCTAACCGCATTTCCAGAGAAGAGTGATAGAGTCAACGCTCCACACAACATAAGGACCTGGGGTGTCCGAGAGCCATTAATTCGGAAATCCATACGTCAACTCCTATGAAACTGATTCGTTCTTAACTTATGGTCTGGCAGCGATCAGGTTTGGCGCGTTATCACGCAGACCGTTAAAAGTATGATGTTTGTAAGACGCTTGTTGTTGGCTGGTATTTACAGGAAAGTTTTTCAGGTAAGTTAACCACTCAAAGTCTGCTGAGCAGTTCTATTTTGCGGGTCAGGAAAAAGCGATTAAGTAAAAAGTACTTTTCCTAAGATATTCAATGTATCAAAGAATATTTAATTGTCAACGTTTTAACATATCATCTGAATGTTTTATGTTTTTTTGTCCACTGAACCAGAAAACCGGCAGAGCCCGATACCCTGTAGAACACTTCAGCTGTCATATCCGATAAAGCCGGCAGAACCCATGATACCCTGAGATTTCATAGATTGTCTGCTGTAACAGAAAGCCTGTAAAACAGCATGACTGGTATTTATTTTCCAGGTAATCACTCTGTTCTTTTAAAATCGGGATTTCTTTGATTGCCAGTCCAACTCACTTCTATAGAATAAAGTTAGCATAGATTTTCCGCCGGGAACGGCCTGCTGGAAAATTTTCTAGTATTCGTTTTATCTAATATCCAGGTGGCTTCAAATCGTACCAATGTCTGATCCTGCTCACGCTGACTCGACCATCCCCAACATTCAATGCGTCTTCGAACAATTACGGGCGGGCAAGCCGGTCATTGTGACTGACTCCAGCGAACGGGAAAATGAAGGCGATTTTATTGTCGCAGCCGAGGCTATTACACCGGAAATCGTTCAGTTTCTGCTTCGCTACGGGAGTGGTGAACTCTGTGTTTCACTGCCGGAAGAAGTGGCAGACCGACTGCAATTGAACCCGATTGTCGGCCCGGAAGAAAACACCGCCCCCAATCAGACCCAGTTTCTGATCCCCATCGACCATAAAGACAGTGGCAGCGGAGTCAGTGCGGAATGCCGTGCGATTACCATTCGCGCCCTGAGCGACGAACATGCCCAGGCAAAGGACTTTGTCCGCCCGGGACATATCCATCCACTTCTGGCCAAACAGGGTGGTATATTACGTCGCGCCGGACATACCGAAGCGACCGGCGATCTGCTGCAGATGGCTGGTTTAAAACCGGTCGGCGTGCTGATTGAAATTCTCAGCCAGAAAGGCTTCGGCATGGCCGACGCCCAGGAGTTGCGGGAAATTTCCGAGCAGTTCGACATTCCGATTATTTCAACAGCCGAAGTCATTCGACATCGCTATATCAGTGAAAAGCTGGTTCACCGGGAAGTTGAAGTCCCCATTAACACCAAAAACTATGGCACCGTCCAGGTCATTGGCTATTCCGTAGAGCACGAAAGCCAGCAACCGGTCGCCCTGGTCTGGGGTGACCTCCATTCCGTGGAAGCCCCCCTGGTACGCATGCATTCATCCTGCTTTACAGGCGATCTGCTGGACTCTTTGCGTTGTGATTGTGGCGACCAGCTGCATATGGCCATGTCAGCAATCAATCAGGCAGGTGCAGGAGCCGTCGTTTATCTGCCTCAGGAAGGTCGCGGGATCGGTCTCATTCCCAAACTCAAAGCTTATGTTCTGCAGGACCAGGGATATGATACGGTCGAAGCCAACATCCAGCTGGGATTCAAAGCGGACAGCCGGGACTTCACCGTAGGCGTTCAGATTCTGAAAGATCTGGGGCTGACGAAAGTCCGTCTGCTGACCAACAATCCCAAGAAAACCGATTCCGACGTCTACACGGGCTTCAACCTCGAAGTCGTCGAACAGGTGCCCATTGTTGCCCCGCCCCATAAAGATCGGGAATTCTACCTGCAAACCAAACGCGATAAGATGGGACACATCCTGCCCACTACCCCTGCAGACTGAGACTCGATCACTGATTGAATCGCTGAGCCGAGAGAAACTCAATCGGTAATGCGGTTCTACCAGTCGTAGCCAGGTCAGCCAGAATTTCCCCCATCACGGAGGCAAATTTGAATCCGTGCCCCGAAAACCCGGCGCCATACACAACCCGCTGATTCGCAGGATGCTGATCAACGATGAAATGCCCATCGGGAGTCCCCGTATACATACAGACGGTGTGCCGCATCGGCTGTGGGTCCAATGCAGGCATCACCGCCTCCACAAATCGAGAAACGCGGTGCACATCATTCTCATACAATGACCGATCCACATCAGCAGGATCACTGACGGTTTCACCTCCGGTATGCTCAGCCAGTTTGACAGAAGCTCCCTCCAGTGAAGGCAATCCGTAGAATTCTCCCTCAGGCATGTCAAAAAAGAAACTCCCACGACCGGCATCCAGATTATAAACCGGCTCACGAACCGGGTTCCAGAACAACACTTTCCGTACGACTTCCAGTGGTAATTGCAACTCGCTCAGGCAGCCACTGCTCCAGGCCCCTGTCGTTACAATCAATGAGGAAGCAGTAATCTTTTGACGATCTGTTTTGACCTCGACTGATCGTTCACTGACTTTCACTCCCAGAGTCTGTTCATTGAGATAAACTGTCGCGCCTTGTGCCTGCGCACACTCCAGGTGAGTCTGAACACACTGTTCCACATGCAGAAAGCCTGCCTCCGGTTCATGTGTCACTTCAAAGCCGTCTGGAATACGAAACCCGGGAAATCGCTCGACTGCATCCGCGGGAGACACACTTTCCACTTCCACTCCATAGAGTTCCTCAGCCAGATGCACTCCTCGGATTACGGCTCCGTCAGAAGGCCCTGCTACCATCAGACCACATTGGTTAAACAGTGTTTTACCTGTGGTCTGCTCCAGATCGTGCCA
Source organism: Gimesia maris (assembly GCF_008298035.1). Classification (NCBI taxonomy): domain Bacteria; kingdom Pseudomonadati; phylum Planctomycetota; class Planctomycetia; order Planctomycetales; family Planctomycetaceae; genus Gimesia; species Gimesia maris. The sequence continues at coordinate 1,495,203 of NZ_CP042910.1, read as the reverse complement.
CAGCTCGTAAGCACGCTGCAGCAGTGGAATATAATTCGGGTGCTCGAAGTAAGCCTTGCGTATGATGCGTGTCTCACCATGAGAACTGCCCCGGTCATGCGCCGCGCCAAACTGTTCAATGCCCAGAACATTCAATCCACGTTTTGAAAGATGGTAAAGCGCACTGCTGCCCATCCCCCCCAGCCCCAGTACCAGATAATCAACATGCTGTGTCATGAATGCGCAGCGATCTATTTAAAGAATCAGTTTCCGCAACAGACCATGATTATTGATCGCAAAGACTTCCAGCGTCAATCTTGTTTTCAGAACGCTCAGTCGCTGCGCATAAAATTACCGGGTGTTCAAGAAATGACAGTCAACCTACCCCACATACACACTGACCATCAAATTGGAACACCCGGTAATTAATCACTTCACAGAAAACCATCATAGTTTGATCATTTTCTGTTCTTAAAGACCTGTCACTACATCACGCGGCTTGCCACTTCACGGAACAACCCAAACAAGCCGGAGCTGTCGCAGCAGAATCTGTTAACGTCGTACTCCTTCCTCACCGCACACGCGTACTCAGCACTGACAGCCCGCCCGAATTCCAATCAGGTCGATTGAAAAATCCCCCCCTGGGCTACTCTGCCGTCAGCAGCAGTTGTCTCACACTTTTCTCTAGCAGACCAGTCGGGCTGCTTCGACAACCGATAAAGTTGCTCGGATGCCGGCTTCAGACAGAACCTCGCCGTCCTGATCCTTTCCCAGCCCTTTGATCACCGGTTGTTTTTCCATGTCTTCTTCTTCCTCGAACAATTCAGCCCGGACGACTCGCAGTTCATCCGGTGCATCAATGCCGATTTTGATGGAACCTTTCCCCGTCCGAATCACTTTTACAAGAATGTCATCACCAATTCGGATTCCCTCAGCCAACTTCCGTGTCAAAACCAGCATCGTTGTCACTCCTTTTATCGTTAATAAATCTCATTTCAGATTTGATCTTTGGTTTACCTTACTGCAATCCAGCCTGTCCACAGGTGATTGCCCTGTCTGATCAATGGTATTTGCGATTTGTGTGCCAATGTCAGATCTTCCCCAGGCCATTTCCCGCAAGACATTTCCTCATAAAGACTTAAAATTATTCTCTTTTTCGAGCGATCATTTCGCGCGGGTTCGTTTTTTCAAAAAACTGTCCCCAATAGTACAATTTGCAATCCTCTGAAATCAGATTGAGAACACATTTTTCAAGTTTTCCGGCTGGGGCAATCGATAAGTCAGTGGCTTCGGTTGCATTCTCAGGCGGGGAAAATATACTATTGGGTTCCTCAGCTGGCCGAATCTGTTAATCTGCGGTCACTTTACGTCAATTGAAATCAGCAAATGCTGACCTTTTCAAAACCCACTAGATAGTTAAAGAGTATACAAATGGGTCAGAAGTGTGATGCCTGTGGCAAGACTCCTGTAGTTGGTAATCGAGTTCGTCAGCGCGGTAAATACAAATACCTCGGCGGTAACGGACGTCAGACAACCGGCGTTTCCAAGCGCGTCTTCCGTCCCAACCTGCAGAAAATTCGGGTTCAGGATGGTGGCAGTGTGGTCACCCAGCGAGTTTGCACGCAGTGCATTCGCTCCGGTAAAATCACCAAAGCCGTTGCTAAAAAACCGTTTACGCTACCTGCCAGCTAATACAGACTCCTGCTCTCGAGTAGATCGACCATGAGCACTCAACTTACTCAGGACGAAGTTCTGAAAGTCGCTTCACTCTCCAGGCTGAAGCTTTCCGAAACGGAAGTGACCGCCTTGGGAGAACAGATGGGGTCCGTGCTGAAATATATAGCCATGCTGGACGAGCTGGATACAGCTGATATTGAACCTATGGCACATGCAATTGAGATTTCGAATGTCTTTCGGGACGATCAACTGCAGAAAAGTCTCCCCCGAGAACAGGCGCTGTCCAATGCCCCCCAGACAGACGGGAATTATTTCCTTGTTCCCGCGATTCTGTAATTGACCGGCGTCTTTATCCTTGAGCACATAAAAGCAATAATCCAAGGCCCGGCTTGCTGACAAGTCGGGCCTTTAAAACTTATATGGAGACTCGACAGTCCATGTCTATTACTTCAGCCACCGCCAGTGAACTGCTGGCGAAAATGAATGCCGGAGAAGTCAGCAGCGAAGAGATTACCGCAGCCTGCCTGCAGGAAATCGCCCGTCGAGACGACAGCATCAATGCCTTTCTTTCGTTACAGGGAGAAACGGCACTGGAAGCGGCTCGCGCAGTCGACCGGAAACGGAAAGCCGGCGAACCCCTGGGAAAACTGGCAGGCATTCCGGTTGCCCTCAAAGATAACATCTGTGCCAAAGGTGCTACCACCACCTGTGCCAGCAAAATGCTGGAAGCATTCACTCCCCCTTATGACGCCCATATCGTCGAACAGCTCAGAGCAGCAGACGCGGTCCTGATCGGCAAAACCAACCTCGACGAATTCGCCATGGGTTCATCAACTGAGAATTCCGCTTTCAAAACAACTGCGAACCCGTGGAACACGAAGTGTGCCGCCGGGGGGTCCAGTGGTGGCTCCGCTGCCGCCGTCTCCGCCGGTTTTGCTCCTCTCTCACTGGGCAGCGATACCGGTGGATCCATCAGACAGCCAGCAAGCTTTTGTGGAGTTGTCGGACTGAAACCAACCTACGGACGCGTGTCACGCTACGGACTGGTCGCCTTCGCCAGCTCACTCGATCAGATTGGCCCCTTCGCTCGTGACGTGACGGATGCCGCCCTGCTGCTGGAAACCATCGCCGGTAAAGACCAGCGTGATACCACCAGCCTGGACGCAGACGTTCCCTCTTACACAAAGAATCTGGAACAGCCACTGAAAAACTTGAAAGTCGGCTATATCGAACATCTGCACGAAGAGGGCCTGCACGAAGATGTGAAAGCAGCCACGCAACAGGCACTCGAGGTTTACAAATCGCTGGGCGCGGAACTGATTCCTGTAGAACTCCCGCATGCCAAATACTGTGTCGCCACCTATTACATCATTGCCCCGTCTGAAGCCTCCAGTAATCTGGCCCGCTACGATGGCGTACATTACGGTCATCGTGCGAAACAGTTTGACAACATGATCGACATGTACGCTGCCAGTCGTGGTGAAGCGTTCGGCGATGAAGTCAAACGCCGTATCATGCTGGGGACCTATGCTCTCTCTTCCGGCTACTATGATGCGTACTACCTCAAAGCACTCAAAGTCAGGCGACTGATTCGCAATGACTTCGAACAGGCGTTTCAGAAAGTGGATATTATCGCCTCGCCCGTCACCCCCACTCCGGCGTTTGAGATTGGCGAACTGGTGGACGATCCACTGGCGATGTACCTGGCTGACATTTTTACAACCAGCGCGAACCTGTCAGGTATCCCTGGCGTATCGATTCCCGCGGGCATGAGTCAGAATCAGCTCCCGATAGGTCTGCAGTTGCTCGCACCGCCGCTGGAAGAAGCGCGACTGCTGCGTGCCGCCCGGATGTTTGAACGGGAAACAGACTGGCATTTGAAGCGTCCTGAATAGCCGACACGAAGCCAATCCTGACATAGAAGATTAAAACCAGATACTTTAGATACTGAATAAAGGGTAGCGTGACAGCATGGACTATACGGTCATTATCGGTCTTGAAGTCCACGTACAGTTACAGACCAGAACCAAGCTTTTCTGTGGCTGTTCAACGAAATTCAACCCGGATCATCCCAATACACAGACCTGTCCAGTCTGCCTGGGATTGCCTGGCGCACTTCCGGTTTTAAATCGGGAAGCCTTTCACCTGGGTATGAAAGCCGGCCTGGCAATCAACTGCGAAATCCCCTCGTTTACCAAATGGGACCGCAAGCAGTACTACTACCCGGACCTCCCTAAAGCATATCAGATCAGCCAGTATGACCTGCCCATGAGTCAGAATGGATGGCTGGAAATTGAAATTGATCCGGAAACCCGTGAAACCAAAAAAGTAGGAATCATCCGGGCTCACCTGGAAGAAGACGCCGGCAAAAACAGCCACGATGAATCAGGACGGGGACAGGACAGTAAAGTCGACCTCAACCGCTGCGGCACCCCGCTGATCGAAATAGTTTCCGAGCCAGACCTGCGTTCCGCCCAGGAAGCCCGTAAGTACCTGGAAGAGCTGAAACTGCTACTGACTTACATTGATGTTTCCGACTGCAACATGCAGGAAGGCAGCCTGCGTTGTGACGCGAACGTCAACCTGCATATTCACCAGGAAAACGGAGAGTCCATCCCCACTCCGATTGTAGAGATCAAAAACCTCAACAGCTTCCGCGGCGTTGAACAGGCAATTGAATTTGAAGTCAAACGCCAGTGGGAAGCGTGGCAGGAAACGAAACTGAGCCTGCATGATATTCCCAAAGAAACGCGTGGCTGGGATGCCGACCGGGGAATTACACTGGAACAACGAGGCAAAGAAGAAGCGGCCGACTATCGCTACTTCCCGGACCCCGACCTGGCACCGGTAACTGTCACCGACGCAGAGCGGGATAAAGTAAGCGGTGAACTCTGCGAACGACCGGCGCTCCGTCGAAATCGTCTGGAAAAAGAATTCCAGCTGTCTGCCTATGATGCAGCCGTGATCATCGACCAGGGCCTGGCATTTGCAGACTACTTTGAACAAGTTGCCAAAGGCTGCCAGAACGGGAAACAGGCGGCCAACTGGGTCACCCAGGATGTATTGAGAGAACTGAAAGAGGGTGGACTGGAAATCACCGCCTTTTCCATTAAACCGGACGTGCTGGCTGCTTTACTTGAGAAAGTGGAAAGCAGTGAAATTACCACGAAAAGTGCCCGCACCGTTTTTCAGGAACTATTGAAGTCTGAAGATGCTGTCCCCGGCGTGGAATCAATTCAGTCCATCATTGAAGCCAAGGGACTGGCCATGGTTTCTGATACCGGCGCACTGGAAGCTGCGGTTCAGGCAGTCGTGGCAAAGAACGAAAAAGCGGTCGCCGATTTCCAGAGCGGTAAACAGGCGGCCGTTGGGGCGTTAATTGGGCAGGTCATGCGGGAAGTCAAAGGCGCTGATCCGAAAGTAGTGCGGGAGCTCCTGATTGAAAAGATGAGTTAAGCAACTCCCGGAATCATAGCCTTGCAATTTCACACAAGAAGGCTCAGCAAAGACAGGATGCGTTATCCTGGCCTATTTTGATCCGGTCCGGTTAAAAAATACCCAGTTCATCACGTGCGTCATCAGTCATTAACTCGGGTGACCATGGGGGCGACATGGTCAGCTGAATGCTGGCTTCATCCACGTCATCCAAACGCTCTAATGCCATCTTCGCCTGCGTGATGATCTGAGGGCCGGCAGGACAGGCAGGGCTGGTTAATGTCATCGAAACATTGACCTTGGCCTGATTCTCTTCAGATCGCTTGACATCATACACCAGTCCCAGATCCACAATATTGATATTCAATTCCGGATCAATAACCTGCTTCAGCGCATCAACCAGAGACTCGTCGCCTCCGACTCCTCGAAAGGCAGAAAATACGGGCAACTGTTCTTCCGTCTTGTCCTGATCTTCTCCAGTCTGCTTATTGATTTCGTCTGACATAATCCTTATCCCTTTATATTGTGATGCACCTAAACATCCATTTAATATAATATCGATGATAGTACTTAAAAATATGATTATTAGAAAACGGCCCCTAGAGCCGCTCGATTCGGTTAAACCCGGTCCATATCATGAATGCCGTCAATTTAATGACGAACGAATATCTTCTGGCCTTTGACTTCCACTTCAAACGTCTGAATTGGCTTGGTGGCAGGCATACAGAGCGCTTTTCCAGTCACAAGATCGAAACGCGCTCCGTGGCGGGGACAGATAATCGCACCTTCTTCGATGCATCCATTGGTCAATGGTTGTCCATCATGGGTGCATACATCTTCAATCGCCAGAAACTGATCTTGAATACGAATCAGGAGAGCAGGTGTATCGCCAAGAAACACATCCAGCCGATCTGCGTCGCCAAAATCATTGATTGATGCAATCTCTTCGAAGTCAGGCATATTCTGTGTACTATATAATTGTCTGTGATCAGCAGAATACTACCGACCAAATCCTAATTTTTTGATAATGGCCTGATTTAGAGTCTCACGCACCACCTCGACCGGGATCCGGTCAAATACGGTCTGAAAGAAACCTTCCACAATCATATGCATCGCTTCATATTCTGATATACCCCGCGACATACAGTAAAAGATCTGCTCTTCGTCCACGCGACCTGCGGTGGCTCCGTGAGTGCAGCGAACATCGTCGGCTTCAATTTCCAGGCCGGGAATGGCATCACCACGACAGGTTGGCGAGAGCATGAGTGAATCATTACGCTGGTAGCCATTGGTCTGCTGACCTTCCGGTTCAACCCGGATCATTCCTCGCCAGATAGCCCGTGAATGATCGCGAAGCACCTGTTTATACAGGAGATCGGATCGGGTTTCAGGAGCATTATGAGCCTGTTTTGTGTAAAAAGAGTGAATCTGCTGATCGGTAGAGAAAGTCACGCCATTGACTTCTGCTTCTGCTCCCCGACCATCCAGCACCACATCCTGATGGATATGAGCCAGTTTGGCGCCGATCCCACCAACGGTCCATTGCAGGAACCCGTTATTCTCAACTCGACCGGCCTGATGGGCAATGTGCCAGACTTTATGATTCCAGTTCTGCAGCTGGACATATCGCAGCCGGGCCTCTTTGGCCAGGATCAACTCGACAGCCCCGGAGTGCAGGCCCAGATTGTCTTCGGACGTCGAAGCCGTTTCTTCCAGCAGTGTTGCCGAGGCACCCTCTTCCAGAATCACCAGAGTGTGACTGAAGTCGGCAGCCTTTTCAGCCTGTAGCGTAATCAGGCTATGCAGGGGGGCATCCACAACAACATTGCGAGGCACGTATAAAAAAGTGCCTCCTGTCCAGAACGCAGCATGCCATGCTGAGAACCGGTCTGTATTACTGTCAACGGCCCTGGTCATGAAATACTTCTGAACCAGATCGCTGTGTTCGCGTGCGACTGATGCCAGATCGCCGAAGATAACTCCTTTGGCAGTCAGCTCATCCGAAAGTTCACTTGAGATCAGCTGGCCATCCACATGCGTAACATGCCCGGCAAATTCAGCCTGCTCTTTCAACAGCGTGGATGCCTGCTGCGTCTCCGCCGACTCTAATCCGGAGCTCAACTGAAACCGATCAGGCCTGAGTGCCCGTAAATCCACTCGACGATACTCTTCCGGATCCAGTTGAGTTTCCAGAAGTTCCGAGTAACGCTTGAAGGCCTGACGTCGCGATTCTGTCACCCAGGCGGGTTCGTCTCGGGTCGCCAGAAATGCCTCGAAAGCGGCTTCACTAAATCCAGCCGGGATGTCAGCAGAGGTATTAACGGATGAAGTACTCATACTATTGTCTGTTATGCTTTCAGTAACGATTTAGAAGAACTTCAAACCCGTTCAATGAGCTGAAGTCTGCTTACTCAAATTTGAATGATAATGCTTCTCAGTTTCCGCTCGCTGGATTAACCAATGGAGCCTTCCATCTGAAGTTCAATCAGGCGATTCATTTCGACGGCATATTCCATCGGCAGTTCTTTTACCAGAGGCTCAATGAAACCTGTGACAATCATCGAAGACGCTTCAGCTTCTGTCAGTCCGCGACTCATCAGATAAAACAACTGCTCTTCACCGATTTTGGAAACGCTGGCTTCGTGTTCGATCGCCACATCGTTGTCTTCAATTTCGATATAAGGGTAGGTATCACTGCGACTCTCCGGATCCAGCAACAAGGCATCGCAGACCACATTGGACTTACAGCCATGTGCTTCCGGATCCACTTTCACCAGTCCGCGATAGCTGGACCGTCCGCCATCTTTGGAGATACTCTTGGAAATAATCCGGCTTGAAGTATTCGGAGCACAATGCACCATCTTGGCGCCGGCATCCTGGTGCTGCCCCTTACCTGCGAAGGCGATCGAAAGGGTTTCGCCACGGGCACCTTCGCCCATCAGAAAGATGGCGGGATACTTCATGGTCAGCTTGGAACCCAGGTTACCGTCAACCCATTCCATCAGGGAATCTTCGTAGGCATGCGCCCGCTTGGTAACCAGGTTATAAACGTTGTTTGACCAGTTCTGAATGGTCGTGTAACGGAACCGGCCGCCCTTCTTGACGATGATCTCAACGACGGCTGAGTGCAGACTGTTTGAGCTGTAAGTCGGAGCCGTACAACCTTCCACATAATGGCAGGAAGCACCTTCATCGACGATGACCAGGGTCCGCTCAAACTGGCCCATATTTTCCGAGTTGATGCGGAAATAAGCCTGCAGTGGAAATTCAATATGAACACCGGGAGGCACATACACGAATGAGCCACCAGACCAGACGGCCGAGTTCAAAGCAGCAAATTTGTTATCATCGGGAGGAATAATTTTACCGAAATACTCCCGGAACAATTCGGGGTGTTCCTTCAGAGCCGAGTCCGTATCGGTAAACAGAACTCCCTGTTTGGCCAGATCTTCCTGCAGGCTGCCGTAAACCACTTCAGATTCATACTGTGCTTTTACACCAGAGAGAAATTTCTTCTCGGCTTCGGGGATCCCCAGACGATCATAAGTCTTACGAATATCATCAGGAACATCTTCCCAACTTCGTTCCTGCCCTTCAGAAGCGCGCACGAAATAATGGATATCCTGGTAATTGATCTCATTCAGATTCCCGCCCCATTGCGGGGTTGGTTTCTGCTCAAAAATCTCAAAGGATTTCAAACGAAAGTCACGCATCCAGGCGGGCTCATTTTTCATCTCTGAGATCTGGGCCACCACTGCGGCATTCAAGCCTTTTTGACCGGTAAATACGTACTTATCGGTGGGGTCATGAAATCCGTATTGATATTCTCCGATATCAACGTTTTCATTTTCGGAATTAGTATCCAACTTAGTAGACATTTCAGATTCTCCCACTCTGTATTAAAACCATTCCAAAAGGAAGTGGCGTAACTGCTTCAATTGATCGTAATTCGTAACGAATATTTTTTGTCGTTCTTTCGCAGAGCCTGCAGGTCAGACGGCTTCGACAACTTCTTCTGCTGCCGCATCTGGATGACGTTCCCGCACGCTGGAGTAGCCATGTTCGTGAAGTTCCGCGGCCAGGCTGGCATCTCCCGTTTCGACAATACGGCCAGCCAACATTACATGTGTAAACTGCGGCTGATTGAATTCCAGTAACCGCTCATGGTGAGTGATGATCAGCACTCCCATTTCAGGACCGGTCAGACGGTTCAGACCTTCACTGACGACCTTGACGGCGTCACTGTCCAGACCACTGTCGGTCTCATCCAATACGGCAAACTTGGGCTTAAGCATGGCCAGTTGCAGAATTTCCATCCGCTTCTTTTCACCGCCGGAAAAACCATCATTCAGGTAACGACGTGCCATTTCCAGATCCATACCCAGTTCACTCATCTGATCCCGGAGCTCTTTGCGGAACTCACGCATCGGAATCAGTTTTTCGCCTTCCTTACGATCCGGATTGCGAACATTGGACATCGCATGCCGCAGAAAGTCCGCGACTTTGACACCCGGAATCACAACTGGATACTGGAATGCGAGAAACAATCCGAGGCGGGCCCGTTCATTGGGATCAAGTTCTGAAATATCGGTGCCATCGATTTCCACTTTACCTTTGGTAATTTCATAGCTCGGGTGACCGGCCATCGCATAGGCCAGCGTACTTTTCCCTGAACCATTGGGCCCCATCAGAGCATGTACTTCGCCCTGCTTAATTTCCAGGTTAACCCCTTTTAAAATCGGAGTTCCAGAAACAGATACATGTAAATCAGAAATTTTCAACAAACTCATTTTCGTATTTCACCCTGTCATCCGGAGTTCTGAACGCATTCAGAAACAGCAAATAAATTAAAATCAGACTTAACTGATATGTGCTTCGAACTCACAGCAGTGATGCCCATCCAGACAACACTCTGAGAGATTCATTTTGGTACCTAAAACTCGCTCGAAAACCCTCTGTTCCAGCTCACAAATCGAGGCATCACCACTGGCAATGTCATGGTAAGGGCAATTATGCTCCCGCAAAATCGGAAGGGGCCCCGTATGATCCAGCTCAACGACAAAGCCACGCTCTTCCAACGCCTGCTTTAACTGTTCCATTCGCCCCTGGAGCGAAGGCGCATCTACATTTCTTCCATACTGCTGAACCAGAGCGGTTTGAATCCGCGCTGCCAGTCGACAGCGCAAATCTTCATCATCAATCCCTTTCAGTTCTTCCCAGAGAATATTTGCCAGCTCGGCGTAATTATCCCCGAGCAATCGCATCCCCAGACTTGTTACGGAATAGGTATAGTGAGGACGACCTCGCCCCTCCTTCACCTGAGTCCGTTCAATCAGTTCCAGACCCTGTAAACGAACCAGACGCTGTCGGACTGCCGTCGCGGTTACGCCTTCCTGTTCACAAATCTCGTGAATCGTTGCTGACTTAAGGCGATTGAGCCCCAGCAGAAAACTACGGTCATTTTCATCAATCGAAACACGCATGAATCGTTTTCTATCCGCAATGAAAAAAGGAACTGATGACCTGTAAAGAGAGTGATTTGAAGCATCAGAATCACCATACACTCAATTCTCTTTATACCAGCATCCTAGGCAGATCGGCTATTTTTGACAACCAATATTGTCAAAAATCAATAATTGAGATTCAGTTTCAAAAGTCGGGAACTTTTTGAGGCTTTTTCAAGATACGTCTTGGAACGTAAATCTTTATTTGATAGTCTCATACAACGATTATGAGAACGGCGAGACAAGGAGCGCTCACGGGATGTATTTTGATTATCTCTAAACCTGCCCTGAAAACCAACCCAGGCCAATTACAAAATTAAGGAAAAGCAGTAACAGACCGTGCTTTTTTTCGCTTTGGACACTGTAAACAAACTTAATTTCAGTTTGATCTGAATCCGCGGCTACTGTTAACTGCAAATGGGAATAGACTCTTATGAAATTCGACCGGCCCTCAATCTCGAACGCAATACGCTCCAGCATGGCGGCACTCCTGATTTTTTCGATCCTCTTCTCAGCGGCTTCGCCCCTGCAGGCATATCAGGACAACCCGGCGCCGGAATCGGCGACCGAAGCGAATGCCCCTTCAACAAAGGCTGAATCCAATTCCGGACTGGCTCGTTTTGAACGAGGTGTTGATCAGTTGTTTGGTATATTTAACGGATATGTGGCAACCGTCTTCTTTTTCCCGATTCCGCTGAACTCGCACCAATATCATTCCGGCGGTGGAGTTCCTCTCGCCGTACTCTGGCTGGTTATCGGGGCGACCTACTTCACCTTCCGAATGAATTTCATCAATCTGCGCGCTTTTAAACACTCGATTTTACTAGTCATGGGGAAATACGATGACCCAGAGGACGAAGGTGAAGTCACACACTTTCAGGCACTGACAGCCGCCTTGTCTGCTACTGTTGGTTTGGGAAACATTGCCGGAGTTGCAATAGCGATTGCTACCGGCGGTCCGGGAGCCATGTTCTGGATGATGCTGGCTGGACTGCTGGGCATGACATCCAAGTTTGCCGAATGTACTCTGGCACAAATTTACCGCCGCATTAACCCGGATGGTCGTGTGATGGGAGGACCGATGTGTTATCTCTCAGTCGGTCTACAAGACCAGTTCCCTGGTAATTCCTTTATGAAAGGGTTGGGAAAAACACTTGCCGTTTTCTTTGCGATACTATGTATCGGCGGCTCACTGGCAGGAGGCAATTCGTTTCAGGTCAAACAATCCCTGGGTGCTGTTGCTGAGACGATCCCGATATTGAAAGATAACAACCTGGAGTGGGTCTATGGGATTGTGATGGCATTTTTCGTGGGGATCGTCATTATCGGTGGGATTCGCAGCATCGCCCGTACGACAGAAAAAATTGTGCCGCTGATGTGCGGCATCTACATCCTGGCATGCCTGGCAATTATCATAATGCAGGTTGAACAGATACCCGCCTGTTTCAAGGCGATCTGGGATGGTGCTTTCAGCGATAACGCGATGTATGGCGGCTTCCTGGGCGTGTTGATCATTGGATTCAAGCGGGCCGCGTTCTCAAACGAAGCGGGAGTCGGCTCCGCAGCCATTGCCCACTCAGCCGCGAAAACAAAATATCCGGTCAGGGAAGGTATCGTCGCATCGCTGGGCCCGTTTGTCGATACGATCATGATCTGTACCATGACCGCACTCGTGATGATTATTACGGGCGCTTACAATGACCCTCAATACGCAGACCTGATTAAGTCTGATAATGGAGCCGCTCTGACTTCAGCGGCCATGAATTCTCAGATCCCCTACTTTAATTATGTGTTATCAGTTTCCGTGATCCTGTTTGCCTATTCAACGATGATCTCCTGGTCCTACTATGGCGAACGTTGCTGGGCGTTTCTGTTTGGTGACAGCGCGAAAATTTCACTGGCCTATCGTATCCTGTTTCTTATCTTTGTGGTGCTAGGCTCGGTCGTTTCAGCAACCAATATTCTTGACTTTGGTGATTTAATGATTTTGGGCATGGCATTTCCCAATATTCTGGGAGTCCTGCTCCTCTCCAACCGGGTCAAGCGGGAACTGGATGGCTACTGGAGCCGGTATAAGTCAGGAGAGTTTGATAACACAACCTCTGCCTCTGAAGGCAAATGAGCGTCCAATTTCTGATACCGTTCTGAGATTACCGCTGTCTGCACCAGTCTCATGATTATAAAATACAGACAGTTGTTATCCTTCACTCTCATTCATTAATGAAAGCACTGGGTTATGAGTTACTTCACCGGAAAAAACATCCTGGTTCCCGTTGATTTTTCTGAAAGCTCACTGGAAGCCATCAAAAAGGCTATCCAAATTTCAGAAGACGCTGCAACGGTAACTGTCGTGCATGTAATGGTACCACTTGATCTGGTTTCACCGGGTGTGCTTTTTGGAGGGCTGACCGATGAAAAACGGACAGAACACGTGAATAAACTGGCCAAATCAGAATTTGACAAACACCAGATTGAAGGCGTGACCTTCGAAACGCTGGTCGGCGACCCCGGAATTAAGATTGCGGACTATGCGAAGGACCATGCCACCGATCTCATCGTGATTCCATCGCACGGTTATACCGGCATCACCAGGCTGGCCCTTGGTTCTGTCGCGGAACGGGTTCTCAGGCACGCCCCCTGCCCGACGCTGGTACTCAGGCAACCAAAACCATAATCATCCAGATCAGGGTTGATCGGGCTTTTGCTGTGCAACAGGTTCCTTGGGTTGTGCTGCCGGTTCGGAAGCAAGCACTTCCACAACCAGTTTGCGAAAATGAATTTCAGAACCTTCACTCTGCAAAGCAATCGCCCCTTTGCTTGGGTCACAGCCGGTGACTTCCCCCAGTTTGGCTCCGTTAATCATTACGGAAATATTTCCGGATCGGCAAGTCAGTACGCATTGATGCCATTTTCCGACTGGTAAATCCAGAGGCATGGTCGGGGAAAGTTTATTAGCAGATTTGGCACCACTTCCGGGCGTGGGAAAAACATAACCAGCCTCGGGACGATGTAACTGAACCTGAAATGCTTTCGGCCAGACTTTATCCGGCTCTGCAGTGAATAGTAAAATCCCACTGTTGGCATTCGGGTCGTTAGGATACATCCACTCCAGACTGAACTGAAAATTTTCGTATACCTTCTGCGTACGAATATAACCGTACGGTTTTCCGGAACAGACCAGGACGCTGGGTTGATCTTTTCCACCACTGATGACCTTCCAGGTCACATTCCGATTGGCCTCTTTCTCTTCTTCACTGATGTACTTCCAGTGATCCCAGAAATTTCCGCCATTCAACAGTTTTTCCGGCCCCGGTAACTGGGGGGCGGGAGCAGCCGTTTTGTCTGCTGGCTTTGGTTCAGATGCTTTCTCTCCGGCTGGAACGGCAGGAGGCTTCTTTTCACCCGCGCCAGAATTTGCTGGAGGTGTTGCTGCCTGCGCATGCGCTGGCGAATTGCATAACGATAGATCGGCCATGCTTACGATCACGAATAGCAAAGCAAATCGTTTTCTTATTTTAATTCGATTTTTAATTCGATTTGAGTGGACAGTGAACTGCCTCTCTTCTACCCAAAGTCGATGAAGAATGTATAACACGCTGTTATTGCCCGACTTGACTGTTAAAAGAAACTGTTTCTGGAAATGTAGATAAGAGAATTAGACATTCTAAACCCATACTCATCAACATTCAATTACGGTCATCGCTCCAGTCACCAGATTTCACAAATGGCCCAACCGGAACACTGAACACAACATCACACCAACAGCCTAACACCGGGTACAGCCTGTTACCAGCACGAAATCCGCACATTTCCCGACCCGGGAGCAGATCAGGCAGCACCAATCTCACAATCGTTCGCTGAAACAGGAAACAGGAATTTTATTTGACGTCCAAGTTGCAGCGCTGATAGACTGTTTTGATCACGGAACGTTATGATCTCTCCCTCCACTTTAAGAAATGACTGGTGCCCCCATGCAATTTGACCCACACCCTTCATCACCTGAATTGAATCCTGACTCTTTCACAATCACTCGTCGTCACTTTGTCAGAACCATGGGTGCGGCGATCGCCGGTACTCCCTTCCTCGGAGTCGATGGACTGCTGGCAGGTCAGACCGGAGACGCAGCTAAAACTACCGCACCAGAGCCTCTCGTCAAACAGTTATATGAAAGCATGACTCCGACACAGAAATCAAAAGTCTGCTTTGACTGGGACCATAAAGATAAAAACGGCCTGCTGCGTCAGCATGTCCGCGCCAACTGGAACATCACAGAGCCCATTGTAAACAGCGACTTCTTTACAAAAGACCAGCAGGAAAAAATTGAAGCCATTTTCTTTGGCCACTTCAATCCCAGTTGGCATAAAAAAATCCGTAAACAGTTAATGGACGACCAGGGCGGTTACGGAGAAGACCAGTCCATTGCCATCTTCGGCACACCCGGTACCGATCAGTTTCAGTTTGTCATGACAGGACGACATACGACTGTCCGCAGCGATGGAGACAGTGCTGAACACCTGGCATTCGGGGGGCCGATTTTCTACGGTCATGCTGCTGAAGAATTTAATGAAACAGCAGGACACCCGGGCAATGTATTCTGGGAGCAGGCTCTGAAAGCCAATCAAGTTTACAAGATCCTGGATGGCAACCAGCGTAAAGCGGCCCTGATCCCCAAGGCACCACCTGAATCGAAAATTCAATTCAAAAAATCTCCTGACCAGATTACCGGTTTACAGATTTCCGATATGACGAAAGATCAGAAACAGGAAATGCAGTCTGTGCTGAACCTGTTAATCGAACCTTTCCGCACTTCGGACCAGAAAGAAGTCAAAAAATGTATCGAGGCTCAAGGCGGTCTCGACAAGTGTCGTATTTCCTTCTACCAGGCAGGCGACATCGGCAATGATGGAGTCTGGGATAACTGGAGACTGGAAGGCCCATCTTTTGTCTGGCACTATCGTGGTGCCCCTCACGTGCACGTCTGGGTTAACATCTCAGCTGATCCACACACGCAGATCAGCGCTACCTGACCTGCGTTTCGCAGCGCAAGCCGACGCGGCTCACATGACGGAAGCAGTCCTGTTTGATTTCAGGACTGCTTCTGCTGCATCGTAGACTTTCCGCATCGTGAATATCACATTGCCAAGTTCCTTTAAGGCAATCAGAAATCTTTGAAGCAGTATGCCTGATAAGAAATTCATATTTTGATTCGACAAGATAAAGTTGATTTACTACATGTCATTTTTTCCGGGCCAGCAGCAAACGATTTCAGAAATCGTTGACACATCATTTACAGTTCGTTTCAACAGCATGAGATTTCACCTCCTGTTTAATTTTATAAACAGGCAAACGCGGAACCATGAAACAACGTTTTTATTGAACTCATTAAAAACGAGGTTCAATGTCGGTTGACTTTCTGAGTGGATAAGCAATATTGGTTCTTAGTCAAAATCGTTTTTCCTTTTTTACTATGGAAAAATTTTTGCGATCACTTATGATACACTCCAAGACATGACATTGGTCAAATCAGATCGTTGACCCAGCCTGTCAGACACTCCTGGATTATCATTCACTGTGTAAATTTTTGTTATTTCCAGTTAGTAACTTCGCACTAACTGTTAATATACCTGATCTCCTCTCCAGACTGCAGGTGGCCGAGTGACTAAAGAGCTTCTCTCACAGCGTAAAGTCAATTCGTTCTCAACTTCTTCTTCGACCTCCAAACCTGATCATGCCAACCCAGTCCTTTCGTTGATCGATCGAATTTCGATCAATCAAATCACCACTTACCACTGGTCTCTGGAAGAAAGTCTGCGTGGCCTCGTAGCCTGCGGTATTCCTGCCGTCGGTCTCTGGAATCGAAAAATTCTGGACCTGGAAACTGCACAGTCTGCAGAACTGGTGATCGATTCGGGAATCAAGGTTTCGACCATTTCCCTGGCAGGTGGTTTTACCGGTTCTAACGAGTACCCTTTCGAAGAAGCCATCACTGACGCCATCCAGTTGATTGAATTTGGCGGACAGGTCAACGCGGCGGCAGTGCAGATCGCCAGCGGTCCCCGCGCCGGACATACTTTGAACCATGCTCGCGAACTGACCGTTGATGCCCTGAAGAGGCTCGGGGATGTTGCTGCCTCGAATGGCACGCGCCTGGCTCTCAAAACCATGAAAAACCCACTGGCGCGCAACTGGACCTTTCTCAACTCGATCGAATCGACATTGGAACTGATAGATACCTGTCAGCATCCAGCAGTCGGAATTGCGATTGACCCTGCCCACATTTGCCTTGAAAACTCTGCAAAAAACCTGATCGCTGATATTATCTCGTTAATCGCGGCGGTACAGATTTCAGAAATTGAACCTGGAGAATCAGTTCAGGAACTGTTTCCGGATTTTGATGTCATGGAAGCCATCAATGATGCTGGATACCAGGGTTACTATGACCTGGAAGTCTGGTGTGAACACTTCTGGCAATCCGATTATTCAGAGACACTCACCAATCTGCGCCTTGCCTGCCAGTCTGAAACTCCTTCTCAGTTCAGTTGAGAACTCTGCGAGAGAACGATACAGATTTTTTGTGACTCTGGCAAAATTTCCGGCCTGTGATTGATAATCGGATCACACTTTGGTTACGATGGTGACACAAGTGATGCGCAAATCAAATAAAATACTGGCATGGGTAAAATTTCCAGCCTGTTTTTTCACTCCCTAGATTTTTTACGGCTCTCTATTATACAGGCAGCCCCAAAAATCCCTCGCTGATTAATTCTCTCCTGAGTTTTTCTGGAATGTGGTGACACGTAATGGCTCACGAATCATTTAGCCTGAATGATCTGGCAAAACAGTTAGGCCGAGACCGCCGCGAACTGGAAAAGCTGGCTAATCGAGGCAGAATCCCGGGACGTAAAGTTCAGGGTGAATGGCAATTTCATTCCACCGAAATCACGCACTGGCTGGAACAGGAAATGCGCAGTTATTCAACATCCGAACTGGAGCGGGTGGAACTAACCAATCCTCCGCCGCTGCTGGATGCAGACAATCTCATCAGTAGCCTGATGCCTGAAGAACTGATTGCAGTCCCCCTGGAAGCGCGCACAAAAAGATCGGTTCTGGAAAGTCTGATCGAAGCGGCTGGCAGAACCTGGCAGATCTGGGAGCCGGCAACTGTTCTGACTGCCATTCAGGAACGGGAAGAAGCTTACCCCACAGCATTCGATAATGGAGTCGCAATTCCCCACCCCAGAAACCCGACCCCCGATGCAGTCGGCGAACCACTTATCGCCTATGGTCGAACCCTGTCAGGAATTCCCTTTGGCGCACAAAATGGAACTTTGACAGATATTTTTTTTCTGGTGATCTGCTCCGACGCTTCGACTCACCTGTCCGTACTTGCACGACTGGGCAGGCTGATGCAACTACCGGATTTCGTCGAACAGCTGCGTGAAGCCCCTACACCGCACGACACCAGACAGGTCATCATTGATGCCGAAAAAAAAGTCTCTCCTATCTGAAATGCCCCACTCAACCGGGTACGGCACCGGTTTCTGCCTGGGGATGATCCGGTCTATAGTCCTCTCCTCGTTCCGCTCGATCTGTTTTCAGGGTCACGATTTTACAGGAAAAGAGCGTATTCAAATCAACGGTTTGTTATGATTCTGAATATATTTGAATTTCCAACGTTGACGAAACCTGCTGGAACACAAAGAATGGTTTGCAGCACTGGTCATTGAATCACGTAATACCCCTCTCAAATACGACGGCCACATTCAGAATCGATACTGCCAGAAATTGCTTCATTAATTTTGATACTGCTCCCTTAAGTGCCTACGAAAAGAAAGCTCATGAATTCAGAATCCCCGGACCAACTTGATGTCATCGCCGTCGGTGCTCATCCGGATGATGTTGAGATCGCCTGTGGTGGAACCCTGGCCAAACTGGTCCAGCAGGGATATCGCGTAGGCATTATTGACCTGACTGATGGCGAACCTACGCCACTCAGTCCGGGACCGGAATCCAGACTGCAGGAAGCAAAACAGGCTGCTGAAATACTGGGAATCCATGTGCGGGAAACCCTGGAACTGACCAACCGACGTCTGTTTGACAGTTTTGAAAACCGAGTTGCCCTTGCAAACCTGTTCCGGAAATATCGCCCCAAAGTTGTGCTGGGACTGGCAGGTAAAACCCCCATGGCTTCTCCCGATCACTGGCAAGCCATGCAGATAACGGATGCAGCTGTATTCTATTCCCGTTTGACTAAATGGAATGACCAGTTCGATAACACAGAACCACACACGATTCAGAAACAGGTCTGGTATCCTCTGGGATTTGGCTCTCTGAATTACCCTGAAGGCAGTGGGCAGTTTGTCGTTGATATTTCTGATACTTTTGAGCAGAAAATTGAATCGATTCGAGCCTATCAGTCCCAGTTTCCCCCCGAAAAAAAACGGGTTTACCGGCTGGTGGAGAGCCAGAATCGCCTGTTGGGAACCAGTGCCGGTTTTGAAGCAGGTGAACTGTTTATCTGCTCCACCACGCTGGGGGTTCGTGATTTAGTCCAGACAGTTTGCCCCTGAAACTTTTCATAAGACACTAAAAAACCAGCAGATACAACATTATTAAAATTTCATTCCCGAACAAAAGATGCTATGATACCTCAAAGGAATTTCACATAT
The DNA here is from genome assembly GCF_008298035.1 of Gimesia maris. Lineage (NCBI taxonomy): Bacteria > Pseudomonadati > Planctomycetota > Planctomycetia > Planctomycetales > Planctomycetaceae > Gimesia > Gimesia maris. The sequence continues at coordinate 1,475,939 of NZ_CP042910.1, read as the reverse complement.
GTCTAGCATGGAAGGCGTGAGACTTCGGCCTCATCCAGAATTATTATCGACACGCATACAGGCTTTTTAATGGTTGGAATTCGTTACGGCTCAGTCAGCATTACCGGAAATTTCCGTGAAAATAATGAGGACAATCTCTGTGTTGATGACCTCAACAAATACTTTCTTGTCGCCGATGGGATGGGCGGACAGTGCGCCGGAGAAAAAGCCAGCCAGTTAGCAATCGAAATCATTCCGCAGAAGCTGAATGAGCTGATCGACTTTAATAGTGACCCGGCTGAAAAAGTGACTCAGGCCATCGATCAGGCTGTCGCCCATGCCAATCTCGAAATCATGGCTCTGGGCGAGTTGGACCCCAACTGCCGCAGCATGGGGACGACGATCGTATTTGCCATTCAGGTTGGTGAGAAATTCTTCATTGGCGGCGTGGGAGACAGTCGGGTTTACCTGTTGAGAAACGATGTCCTGCACCAGTTGACGACCGACCATTCGCTGACACAGGCACTCGTAGACGCGGGTACCATAACACCTGAAGAAGCTTTAACACACCGCTACAAAAATGTGCTCTATCGTTACCTGGGAACGAAAGACGGCAGTGCCGGCACTCAAGCACGTCACCTGGATCCGACACCTCAGGACCGAATGATACTCTGCTCGGATGGTGTCACCGATGGAATCTCCGATGAAAAACTGCAAGAACTGCTGGGACAGTTTGATGAACCGCAACAGGCAGCAGAAGAGATCGTAAAAGCGGCGCAGGAAGGTGGTTCCAAAGACAACATTACCTGCATCGTAATTTTTATCGATGAATAACTCGTGCCTCAGCAGAAAACACGGCATTTCCCTGTCTCCGATGCCTGGTAAACTGCCGCCTCTCAGTTTTCATTCTGGCTGAACAATGCGATTTCGAATTCTTTTACCCTATCTGCTGACCAGCCTGATCACCATTGCCCTGCTCTGGCTGACTCAAATTCCGCTGGGCGTGGAAGGTGAGTGGACCTGGAATCGAATCCCGTTTGCGGCCGCTGAAATGATTCCCGGCTGGATCGTTTCCGCTATCGCGTTCGCCGTCTATCTACTGCTGACTCTGATTGCGCTCTCGCGGATGCCTGACTGTCGCTGGTACGAACTGACTGTCTGGCTGACAGGTCTGACAGCAGCTGCGGGCCTGTGGTCTCTGCTCCTGCAGGACAGCCCGCCTGGAGAATATCGACTGTCGAAGGCAGCCTTTGTACTTTACTACAAAGGCTCCTCAGGGTATTTCACCCAGGCACAGACGGAGATCTCAGATGCCACACAATTTCTCAGTGAGTATGAAGCAAAGATGGAACAAGGTGATGTGCTGCATGAAGGCACTCATCCTCCAGGTCTGCCTCTGTTTTACCTGACATTGATTCGACTCTGTGAAAAATATCCCGCTCTGCAATCATTTTTAGTGGATATGCAGCCTGCCTCATTTCAGGAAGCCGCTGACGTCATCGAGGGCATGACTTCGCGTTCCAAATATCCCCTGCTCCCGCGAGACCGTGCGGTTCTGTGGCTCGCAACCCTGATCACGTTAAGCATGTCATCACTGACTGTTGTCCCCCTCTTTCTGCTTGCTCGGGAATTCAGTTCGCGCGCGGTCAGCTGGCAGGTGGCTGCATTCTGGCCGTTGATACCAGCCACACTGATCTTCCAGCCTAAATCCGACGCACTTTATCCTGTGATCGCCATATTATTTCTGTATCTATGGGTGACTGCCTGCAGAAGAAATAACCTGATCTGTGCTTTCCTGGCAGGCCTGTTGATCTGGGGAGGCCTGTTTCTGACTTTGGCATTTCTGCCGGTCGGCGTGTGTGCGGCCTGCTTTTTTATTCTGCAACTCTGGCCTCGTCTGACGGGCTCCAGACAAGCCCCCCCTGCCTGGAAAACGCTTGCCTTAACTGGTTTCAGTGGTCTGGCAGGTTTCTGTTTACCTGCATTCATCCTGGCTGCCGTGTTTGACCTGAATCTGCTGCGGGTCTGGTATCTGAATTTTCAAAACCATGCCGGCTTCTATAGCGAGTACACGCGGACATACTGGAAGTGGCTGCTGCTCAATCCACTCGAGATCAGCCTGGCACTGGGACTACCCGTGTCCTGGATGGTTATTCGTTCTCTCTGCTTCCAAAGACGAATCTCCGCTGAGCAGGCAAATTGTTCCACCCGCTCCAGCCTGAAAGCATTTCTGCTGTCCAGTGGCATGGTACTGATGCTTTTATGGCTTTCGGGAAAGAACATGGGAGAAGCGGCGCGACTCTGGTTGATCTTTCTGCCCTGGTTACTGCTGATGACGATCCCTTACTGGCAGAGGATCCATGACATTCAGGCTGGTGAAAAGTTGCAGGCCAGTTCTTTTCTGAAAATGCAGACGGTCTGGATCATCGCAGTAACGGCGCAAGCTGTCGTTTGTGTCGCGACCGTCACTCGGATCACCGGATTTCATTTTCCTCCGGGCTGAAGTTCGAGCAACGCTCCCCGCACAATTCCTGTAATCAGGTTATTCGGAAATCTCTGCGCAGCACTAAGCACCTGATTTTGGCAATGTCGATATTCTATTCAGGGCGTATCCCGTGCTCCTGACGATTTCCGATTGAACCTGGAGTCACTTTGATAGCCCTGAACTGAGGTGGGAACTCTTTACCTTGATTGAAACCAGGTGAACTGATATGGCCTTTTTGAAATTTAACACGACCAGACTCTGCAGAATCATCTGCTGCGTCCTCGCCGTGGTTTCAGCGAGTCATTCAGGTTGCTCCGACCATTCTCTTGAGTACACCGAGCTCAAACAGATCAACGAAAAAGTAACGGAAGCAGAACTGAAGCGCTACCTCAAAGTCATTCAGCTGATACCCGAAGGCAAAATGCCCACATTCCCCACCGTCTATGCACCAGCGCCGGTCTGGAGCCATATTCGTTCTCTGCCTATTGAAGATCTGGTTAACAGCGAGCAAATCAATATGTCACAGCTCTGGGACGTACAACGTATCAGCGATCAGTTTGGGATACGTAACCGATTGCTCAAAAAAGCACTCCTGCGGAGGGATATGTCCAAAGAGCAATTCATCAGCTTTACCCTGGCCATCGGGCTGGCAGCCAGCCGCCACCAGTTACGATCAGATCAGAAGCTTGAGGAAATGATCACCAAAGGGAACAACGCGATCCATCAGATGCAACTGGATAAACGCCCGTTTTCCTCACTCTCTCTGGAAGAGCGCCATCGGACCCTGCACGAGGCCATGTGGATTGCCCGTGTGAACCGCGCCGAACATCTCATTCAGGTTCCCCCGGAAAATATCAACCTGGTCAGAAAAAACTGGGATCAACTCAAGACAGTATTACCGCCGCAGTTTTTGAAAAACCCGCTGGATGAACTGACCGATACGCTGGAAGAACGCGGTATCCCCTTCACTGTTCAGGAAGATGGCTCTGACCAGCTTTTGGAATGGACATCAACCAATGCCATTATTGGAACAGATGCCCCCGACCCCCAACCTGCCCCGGTGAAGATTCAGTAATGATCTTACTGAGCGGAAGCGACATCAGGTCGCAGCTTTTGTGCCTCATTCAGATATACGTGTACTACTTCTGACTGTTTCTGATCCGTATTCACGTGAATCATGACCCGGATGCAGCGAGGCATCGCTCCTTTGACGGCAATTTCAGAGGCACAGATCAGTGGTACTGATTTCATCCCCAGTTCACGAGCCGCTTCTGCCGGAAATGCAGAGGTCAGATCTGGAGTCGTTGTAAAAAATACAGAGACAATATCTTCGAAGTTTTCGATCCGGTTTGATTTGAGAAGCTGTTCCAGCAACTCACGCGTTGCAGACAGGACTTCTGCAGCAGCATCCTGTGTCACCGTTGTTGCACCACGTATTCCACGTACCGACATCGTTAATACCATATATCTCTAATTGTTGATTACTTAACTGGAGAGACAGACGTAGTTTGCGACGTCAGTCTAATGCTCCGGAAACGATTCCGCAAAGCCAGAAGCACATCCTAACTTATTCATCGGCTATTCGCTACCAGTGACATTCCTGAATTCTAATCCGCCTTTCTGATCGCCTCTGTAATTAAATACTGAACCAATTGAGACTTAATGAAAAACTCGTCAAATCGAATCTGTCCCCATTAAAAAAAATGCTCTTGCGTTAAATTTGTGAAATCAGTTAAAAATCAGCGAGATTAGGGGGAACAGCATTACAGGATTTGCCACGATGGCGGTCCCACCCCTCTGTTCATCGTCTGACAATCGATCAACTAAACGTGCATCTTCCGGAAAGGACTCCTTGATGTCGACGACAGTCGAGTGGATCGCTCAAGAGCTGAATTGCCTGGTGAAAGGCAATCAAAGATTAGAAATACATGGTGCGGAGTCTGTTCTGAAAGCAGGCCCTCACGATATCACCTTTGTCGGCGATGAGTTGAACCTCAAGCGGTTGAGATCCAGCAATGCCGGCGCAGTGCTTCTGGAAAAACGGCTGGAAGAGTCGTTCGAGAAATCATTCGGAGAAGCTCCCTTTACTTCGATTGCCGTTGTTGATGCACAGGCAGCATTCATCAAAATCATTCAGAAACTGCGTCCATCACGACCCCTGCCTGAAATAGGGGTCTCTCTCCAGGCGCAAATCAGTGACAATGTCGAGCTGGGAGAAAACTGTCAGATCTATCCCCAGGTGACAATCCGCCCGGGCGTTCGTATCGGAAAAAACTGTCGCATCTATCCGGGTGTTTATATTGGAGAAGACTGCGTCATTGGCGACGATGTCACCATTCATGCTAACGCCGTGTTTTATCCAGATGTGAAACTTGGCAATCGAGTATTGATCCACGCTGCAGCTGTGTTGGGATGCGACGGATTCGGTTACCGGTTTGAAGCAGGCCGATTTATTAAAATCCCTCACCTGGGCAGCGTACGGATTGAGGATGATGTAGAAATCGGCGCAGGCACCACGATCGACCGGGGCATGATCGGCCCCACCGTGATAGGTGAAGGCACGAAAATCGATAACCAGGTCATGATTGCCCACAACTGTGAAATCGGAAAACATAATGCCTTCGCATCACAGGTAGGCTTCGCCGGTTCCATCACAACCGGAGACTACGTACGGTGTGCCGGTCAGGTTGGAGTAGCAGACCATGTACATATTGGAGACCAGGCGACCCTGGGTGCGCGGGCTGGTGTGCATCGGGATATCCCACCTGGAGAAGTCCACATCGGGACTCCGGCTGCCCCGGAAAAAGAACAGCGTAAGATCGTAATGTCGATTCGCAAAGTTCCCGAGATGAGAAAACAGATTCGTGAACTGGAAAACCAGATCAAACAGATGAGCCAGCAACTCGAGAGCCTGAATCAACTCACTGCCGACAAGTGACCAGGCGGCGGGCTCTGTTCACTCTTCCGACAAGATTCAATTTGAACTCTGAAAAATCGATGAAAGAATTGCAAACGAACAACTCAGATCATTCTCACCGTCAAATCGGACTTCTGGCAGGAGCGGGTCGCTTCCCCATTGTGTTTGCGGAACAGGCGCGGCAACAGGGATATTCAGTCTGCTGCCTGGGCATCTTTGGCATGGCCAGTGAAGAATTAACCGAAGTCTGCGACATCTTTCACTGGATCCCACTGGCACGTATCGGCCGAGCCATCAAGCTGTTCCAGCGGGAAGACGTCAATCGCATTGTGATGGCAGGCAAGATCGAGAAGACGGTCCTGTTCAGCCCCTTCCGAATTTTAAAATTATTACCTGATCTGCGCACGCTGCATATGTGGTATCGCTATGCCAAAAAAGATCGCAAAGATGACACCCTGCTGCTGGCTGTGATTAAAGAATTTGAACGTGACAATATTTTCTTTGATTCTGCATTGGATTTTTGCCCGGAGTTACTCGTGAAGCACGGATTTCTGACCAAACGACGCCCCAGTCATTCCCAATGGGAAGATATCAAAATGGGATGGGACATCGCCAAACAGATGGGACAACTGGATATCGGACAAAGTATCGTGATCAACGATAAAGCAGTGATCGCGGTCGAAGCCATCGAAGGCACCGACCGGGCAATTCAACGTGCGGGCCAGTTGTGTAAACGGGGCGGTTTCACCGTCGTCAAAGTGGCAAAGCCCCAACAGGATCGCCGGTTCGATGTTCCCACCGTTGGTATCAAAACACTACAGACCATGCATGAAGCGGGCGGACGGGTTCTGGCGATTGAAAGCAATCAGACAATTATGATTGATCAGAAAGAAGTCGCCGACCTGGCAGACAAACTGGGAATCGCAATCGTCTCTCTGAATGAGGAAGAACTGACACTGCAACTGGCCAGCTAAAGGCGATGCGGGTCGAGAACGTCACTCGGAGATCAGCTTGATCTCGCTGCCATTTTCACTGTCGGAATCAAGTGCTTCTTCTTCCTGCTGTATATCCAGGTTGAATGCGGTCAGCATTTCGGTCCTTTGATGCACTCCGACTTCCGGATCGTCCTCCTTAGGATCCCCCGCAAGCTCTACCTCAAATTTCGTTGAGGCCAGTGAAAGCTCATCCCCGGGTAATAAGGCACCGCGGATAATTTTCTGACCATTCACCCGTGTTCCATTTGTGCTGCATAGATCCCGTACAAACAGCAGGCCATCTGTTTTAATAATCACACAATGGATCTTGGAAATACTGTTTTTATCAATCTGTATGTCACACAAATCTGACTTCCGCCCAACGACGGTCACATCCTTTTTAATCAGGATCGGCTGGCCTCCATTAACCGGAATCAATCTCGCTATCATCGCTGTGGCCCGAAAGGGAAGAAAGAGTGTGTAAGTGACTACTTAGAAAACGCTTATTGCGACCCAACCAGAAATGAGTGTACAAATGAAACATTGAGCCCTGTCTGTCATGGTATCACAGGTCGAACGATTTTCCATGCTTATTTACTCAGTTCCCGCGAAAGGAAAATTTTTTGAGAGATTTCACGTAAGGTTTTCGGAGCAATCCATCGAATTCACAAGGCGTTTAACCCGATTGTGGTCAGTCGCTTGACGCTGAGACTGAGCAATGGTAGTGTCCCTAGTAAATATGCTGCAAACCGATGGTTGAACGTACAGGATTCCAGTCATTCGCTCGGCGAGATGACTGACCAGGGCAAATTCTGAAGCCGTTAAACCCAAATCGGATCAACTGGATATCAACCGCCAGCGACTGGTCTTTCTCTGGAAAGACAATCAGCAGTCTGTAAATTCTTTGCTGACTGCCGCGAGCTCCGGAAATATGCATGAGAGAGGGTTGAAATTCAATCCCTCATCTTAACGAGAAGCATCACGCTTCTGAACAATAGATATGTACTGGTCAGCAACCGGTTTCTTTGCGTGAAGGAACCGAAAGCCTGCCCAATTAACACTAAGAGGAAATAAGTATGTCAGGTCAAAAGTATGTGTACTTCTTCGGAGATGGAAAAGCAGATGGCGATGCGACATTGCGCAACAGCCTCGGTGGTAAAGGTGCTAACCTGGCAGAAATGATTAATATCGGCCTTCCTGTCCCCGCTGGTTTCACTTTGAACACGGAAGTCTGCATTCACTACAGCAAGACCAAGGGTGAATACCCGGAAGGTGTGGAAGCACAAGTTGAAGAAGCACTGGCGAAGGTGGAAGAAGCCATGGGTGCCAAATTCGGCTGTGATACCAACCCCCTGCTGGTTTCCTGCCGCTCTGGTGCTCGCGAATCCATGCCCGGCATGATGGACACCGTCTTGAACATCGGCCTGAATGATACCACTGTTGAAGCACTCGCTAAACAGTCCGGCAATGAAGCATTCGCCTGGGACAGCTATCGTCGCTTCGTCCAGATGTACGGCGACGTGGTTCTCGGAATGAAAGGTGCCGACGAAGATCCGTTCGAACACGCATTGGAAGCCAAACGTGAGAAAGCCGGCGTCCAGTACGATTCCGAACTGAATGCAGAGCAGCTGAAAGAACTGGTTGCCGAATTCAAAGCACTGATCAAAGAAGGAACCGGTCAGGACTTCCCCACGGACCCCAAACAGCAGATCTGGGGTGCCATCGGAGCCGTATTCAGCAGCTGGGACAATGACCGGGCTGTCGTTTACCGTCGTGACTACGGCATTCCCCACAACTGGGGAACCGCGTGTAACGTCCAGGCCATGGTTTACGGAAACCTCGGCGATGACTGTGCAACAGGCGTTGGCCTGACCCGTAACTGCTCTACCGGTGAACCCGGTTTCTGCGGCGATTACCTGATCAACGCCCAAGGTGAAGACGTGGTTGCCGGTATCCGGACTCCCAAGCAGATCGAATCCACACTGAGCACTGATCTGCCCGAAGGATACAAACAGCTCGACGATATCGGACGCAAACTGGAACAGCATTACAAAGACGTGCAGGACATTGAATTCACCATTCAACGTGGAAAAGTCTGGATGCTGCAGACCCGTAATGCCAAACGAACCGGTTTTGCCGCAGTCCGTATTGCCGTCGATATGGTCAATGAAGGTCTGGTCAGCAAAGAACAGGCCATCACCAAAAAGCGTATTCCTGCAGACGACTTGAACCAGTTGCTGCAGCCGATTTTTGACCCTGCTGAAAAAGAAAAGGCAGCCAAAGCGGGCGATCTGCTTACCAAAGGCATCAATGCTGGCCCTGGTGCCGCCTGTGGTCACATCTGCTTCAGTGCAGAAGATGCCGAAGCGATCTACAACAAAGACAACTCAGCCCAGCTGGTTCTGGTGCGACGTGAGACCAGCCCGGAAGACCTGCGTGGTATGCGGGTTTCCAAAGGGATTCTGACTGCACTGGGCGGAGCCAGCTCTCACGCTGCTCTGGTCAGTCGCCAGATGGGTAAGGCCTGTATCGTCGGTGCATCCGAGTTGAAAATCGATTCTGCTGCCGGAACCATTACCAAAGGTGATAAGGTTCTCAAGAAAGGCGACTGGATCAGCATCGATGGTTTCACCGGAGAAGTTTTTGCCGGCAAAGTCGAAACCAAGCCCAGTGAAATCGTCGAAGTCCTGATTTCCAAAACGATGAAGCCGGAAGATTCCGAAACTTATCAGCGCTATGAGCAGTTGATGACCTGGGTCGATGAAATCCGCAAACTCAAAGTTCGCACCAATGCCGACCAGCCCGATCAGGCTGCCGAAGCGATCTCCTTCGGTGCCCAGGGTATCGGCCTGTGTCGTACCGAGCACATGTTCTTCCATCACCTGGCTGAAATCCGTGAAATGATTGCCGCCGGCGATGTCGAGTCACGAACCAAAGCAGTCAACAAGCTGCTGCCGTTCCAGCGAGAAGACTTTGCAGGTATCTTCCGGGCGATGAACGGACTACCTGTCACCATTCGCCTGTTAGACCCACCACTGCACGAGTTCCTTTCTGACCGTCACCTCGAAGAGAACCCCACTCTGGGAGAAGAACTGGCGAACGAACTGGGTGTCTCGGTTGAGTTCATCCGTCGTCGTGTGGAAGAACTGCATGAATTGAATCCGATGCTGGGTCATCGTGGCTGTCGTCTGGGTATTGTTTACCCGGAAATCACAGCCATGCAGGCTCGAGCCATCATGGAAGCTGCCTGTGACGTTCAGAATGAAGGCATTGAAGTCTTCCCTGAAATCATGGTTCCCCTGGCCGGCTTCAAAACTGAATTTGATGACCAGGCTGGCATCATCCGTGCAGAAGCTGAAAAAGTACTCGAAGAGAAAGGCGTCAAAGTCAATTACCTGGTTGGTACCATGGTTGAGCTTCCACGAGCTGCCATCTGTGCAGATCAGATTGCTGAAACCGCTGAGTTCTTCAGTTTCGGAACCAATGACCTGACCCAGACGACCCTGGGAATGAGCCGTGATGATTATGGTACCTTCATCGGCCACTACCGTGAAAACGACATCATCCCTTCCGACCCGTTCCAGACCATCGATCAGGATGGTGTCGGACGTCTCATGCAGACAGGTGTCGAGCGTGGTCGCGGTACTCGCCCCGAGCTCAAAATCGGTATTTGTGGTGAACATGGTGGTGACCCTGCCAGTGTGATCTTCTGCCATGAACTGGGCCTGGATTACGTCAGCTGCTCACCTTTCCGGGTGCCGATCGCCCGTCTGGCGGCAGCACAGGCTGTACTGGAAGAAAAAGCGTAAGACTATTCTCAGTCTAATTTTATCCACAGGGAGAGGTGCTCTGATGCCTCTCCCTGTGATTGACTGCTTTCTTTTTCAGTCAAATTTGACTATACTGATTGCGCAATTAATCAGGGAGTTTTCGGAATTTAACCAAAAATCCTCTTCCCCCGAAGACGATACAACGATAAGATTCTACGCTCACACCTTACGCTCAGATTGTCTACTTGCGAAACGTTCCGGATGTTAGTGATCCCTTGTTTAACAAACCTGCCGGGTCAGCCATCACAGTAGTAGAGTGATGCGATTTTGCAGGGCCTACCCCCCTGTAAAGCTTGAGTGTTTCTTCTCAAAAAGTTCCGACTAGTATTGAGCGCTTTGACGAGGACGGTATGTTGCCGTCCGAATTGTATCCATAACATGTTATCCTTAGTGAACGTGCATTAAAGCCATGAAAAATCTGGACAAGTATCGAAACATTGGAATTTCGGCTCACATCGATTCTGGTAAAACCACACTTACCGAACGAGTTCTGTACTACTCAGGACGAATTCACAAAGTTCGTGAAGTTCGAGGCGGCGATGGTGGCGCTACGATGGATAGTATGGATCTGGAACGCGAGCGAGGAATTACCATCGCGTCTGCTGCCACACAGGTGCAGTGGAAAGACACCACGATCAACATCATCGATACTCCAGGTCACGTTGACTTTACTGTCGAAGTGGAACGTAGTCTCCGTGTACTTGACGGTGCGATCCTCGTACTCTGCTCAGTCGGTGGAGTTCAGAGTCAGTCACTGACAGTCGACCGCCAGATGAAACGTTATAAGGTTCCCCGTATCGCTTTCATCAACAAGATGGACCGTACCGGAGCCGACTCTGCCAGCGTGATCAAACAGATTTCAGATAAACTGCATGTCGTGCCACTGCCGCTGCAGATTCCCATGGGCGAAGGCGCTCATTTCGAAGGTGTGGTTGACCTGGTGACCATGCAGGCCATTACCTACACCGGTGAGCAGGGCGAAACCGAAGTCTTCGGGGACATTCCTGAACAGTTCAAAGCTGCCGCAGAAGAAGCCCGCGCGAACATGCTGGAAACACTTTCCATGTTCAGCGATGACCTGATGGTTGCTTTGCTGGAAGAAGCTGACGTGCCTGTCGAAGACATCTACAAGGTCATTCGCGAAGCCACACTGTCTCACGAAATCACTCCCGTGATGATGGGAACTGCTTTCAAGAACAAAGGTGTGCAGACTCTGCTGGATGCAGTCGTTCGCTTCCTGCCCAGTCCGCTCGACCGCGAAATCACTGCGATCGACCTGGATGCACAACAGAAGGCGATCAAAGAAGGTGCCGAAGATACCAGCAGTGATTCGTTCCGTACGAAACTGTCGCACTCTTCAGACAAACCTCTGGTTGCCATGGCGTTCAAAATTGTCGATGAAACATTCGGACAATTGACCTACATGCGTATCTACCAGGGCAAGCTTGAAAAAGGTCAAAGCTATATCAATACACGAACGGGTAATTCCACGCGATTCGGCCGTCTGGTCCGTATGCACGCAGACAGTCGTGAAGATGTCGACTGTGGTGAAGCCGGTGACATCATTGCTGCCGTCGGAATGGAATGTGCCTCCGGGGATACGTTCTGTAGTGGTGACGTTAACTTTGCTCTGGAAAGTATTTTTGTACCAGAACCAGTGATTCGTCTTTCGATCGAGCCACTCGACCGGGATGGTGCAGACCGACTGGCCAAAGCCATTCAACGCTTCAACCGCGAAGACCCGACCTTCCACGTGATGACAGACGATGAAACCAATCAGACCATCATCGCTGGAATGGGTCAGTTGCATCTTGATGTTTACATTGAACGTATCAAGCGTGAATACAAAGTAGAGTGTATCATTGGTGAACCACGTGTTGCTTACCGTGAAACACCAACGATTGCCGTGGAATACAACCACAAGCACAAAAAGCAGACTGGTGGTTCCGGTCAGTACGCTCATGTGGTTGGTAAGATTGAGCCTATGGCGGTGGAAACCGACGGCGATGCTTATGAATTTGTTAACAACATCAGCCAGGGCCGTATTCCCCGTGAATACATTCCTGCTGTCGATAAAGGCTTCCAGCGTGCTCTGGTAAAAGGTCCGCTTTGCGAGTGCGAAGTGGTGGGCGTCAAAGCCACTCTGTCTGATGGTTCATACCATGATGTCGACTCATCAGAAATGGCCTTTAACGTTGCCGGTTTCAACTGTATGCGTGAAACACTGAAGAAGTCTAACATGGCTCTGCTGGAACCCATCATGAAACTGGAAGTGGAAGTCCCTGAAGAATATCAGGGTCCGGTATCCGGACATATTGCACAAAAACGTGGTGTGATCAACACTTCTGAAACACGCATGGGGACCAGTACTTTCATCGCTGAAGTACCACTGGCAAGCATGTTTGACTACGCCAATGAACTGCGTTCGATGACACAGGGTAAAGGTGGATTCAGTATGGAATTCTCCCGTTACGCTCAGGTGCCTCGAAACATTCAGGAAGAAGTCGTAGCACGTCGCCTGAAAGAAAAAGAAGAACGTATGGCAACCGCCTAGTTCTGAAGATAACGAAAAAGCCCCGTTTTACGAAACGGGGCTTTTTTTATTGTATCTCATAATTTGCAGAACAATACATCTTCAGGCGAGATCTGCCTCGGCCGTCAGAATGGGTTCCATCAACTGACGAATCTCTGCTTCCTGCTCTCCCGTCAGTGTCCGCTGCGGTGCCCGTGGCGGTCCAAAATCGGCCCCTGTAAGTGTAATCGCATATTTCAGCATGCTGATATTGAAGCTGTCCCCGGCACGCGCCCGGTAATCTTCAATGGGAAGAATCTGTTGCTGAATCCGCATGCCTTCCTCATAATTCCCCACGTGGAAAGCAGCATGCATCGCCAGGGACAGTCGCGGACAGACATTGCCTGCGCCACTCGTAAAGCCACCAGATCCGGCCAGCATATAATAAGGGGCAAAGCGTTCAGCCGACCCGCAAATCCACTCCAGCCCGTGTGAGTCTGCATTTACAGTCGTACGAAACTGATGCATCTGATTCACCGAGTACTTCACTCCCACTGAACGGGAATCAGAGGCCAGTTTCAGCAGCAGTTCATCACTGGGAATATCCGCTTTTTTATAGAACAATGTTGGACAATCAACAGCATCCATCACCGTCAGGTAATATTCTTCCGCCCCCCGGTCACTCATGTAAGGATGCGCGAACGGCATAAACATGATTCCGGTTGCGCCCGCTTTCAGACAGTCAATGGCCGTCTGACGGGCTACTTTCACCTGGTAACCAATGGGGGCAAAGATCAATGTCTCCGGTCCAGTCACTTCACGGGTCAATTTGACCAGTTGGACTATTTCCTCAGGTGACAGACTATGAAACTCACTGGTACCTGCCCCCGGTAAATAGACTCGCATTCCCGCTTCATATAATTTTCTGGTGTGCGCTGCCTGCTGATCCAGATTGATCTGATCGTGCTGATCAAATGCAGTCAGCGGGACGATATGCACGGTTTGCAGTTGTTGACGCTCAAGGGAAGGACTCATGAAACAATTCCTGTTACCTGGGAAGATCGGGGGATCAGAGACTTCATTTCTCCGGATTCATCCTGCAGAATGAAACCACGACGGGGAATTCCAACAGAATACTTAAGACTCTTTACATACTGTTGTACGCAGAAAGCGGATCACCATCAATCGAGTCGGGCCTCATGAGTCAAAATAATCATCAACTCGAGCATTGGTGCTATCTGGCATGCGTAATGGAAGCCACCGCCAGAAAACCGGGAAACGTGCATCCGGCAGCCTCTTTTCCCGATTTGAGCTATGCCGATTTTCTGAAATCAGCAGCGGTGATCGCTCCTCTACTGACTCAATCCATCGCAGTGCCTACCGGAGAGCTTGCACTGGCCTGCATCAGGGAAACACAAAAAACAGTCCCCAGTAATTCTAATCTGGGTATCGTTTTATTGCTGGCTCCCCTGACTCGTATTCCTGCTGCATTAAAAATTTCAGAAGGAATCCACCGCATTTTACACGCGCTCTCCGCCGAAGATGCCCGCGCGGTTTATGAAGCAATCCGGCTGGCTAATCCTGGAGGAATGGGAACGACAGAGTCCGCAGATATCTCGCAGGAACCGAAGGAAACATTGCGGGAAGCTATGTGCCTCGCTGCGGAACGAGACTCGATTGCCCACGAATACGCTACTGACTTTCAGATCATTCTAAATACGGGTGTCCCTGCAATTACGGAATACTGGGAAGAGTCAGACTGCTGGGAAGCCGCCATCATTCGTTTACAACTGCGACTGATGGCTGACTTTCCTGATACATTAATTGCCAGAAAGCTGGGTCGAGATCAAGCGGAAGAAGCATCGCGTCGTGCCCGGGCTGTCCTGCAGTCAGCAGTGCGAACAAACCATCTCGAGGAATTTGATTCCTGGTTGCGTGCACAGGGGAACCAGCGAAACCCCGGCACAACAGCAGATCTGATTGTGGCAACACTGTTTGTCGCAATGCGGGATGGTTTTATTCCTGCCCCTGCCCCCGGTACAATAAGAGAAAAGATTCCTCCACAATTTCATCAGTACCTGAATTTAAAGTTTCAACATGAATAAATTTGCCCGGTACCAGGTGCGAGTCACCAAAGATCATCTGGTTTTCAGTGCAGCACACTTTATCACCTTTAACGGCAACATCTGTGAGCGGCTGCACGGCCACAACTGGCGTGTCGCGGCCGAGCTGACCGGACCTCTGGATGAAAACGGCTATGTATTTGACTTCATCGCACTTCGCGATCAGTTGCAGAAAACCGTTGATGCCCTGGACCATCGGGTCCTGCTGCCGACTTTACATCCGAAGATCCATGTCAGAGAGCAGAACCAGGAAGTCGAAGCTACTTTTGAAAACCGCCGCTGGGTCTTTCCTCGTGAGGACTGCATTTTACTCCCAGTGGAAAACACCACAGCCGAATTGATTGCTCACTGGATTGGCCAGCAACTGCTGACTGTGATAGGATCCAATGCAGCAAACCAGATTGAATCGGTACAGATCGAAGTCGAAGAAAATTTTGGACAGTGGGCCATCTGTAAGCTGCCTGTCGCATAATATCCATACTCCCAGTCAACTCGCAGCCGCTTTCAAGCGTGAACGAGCCAAGGAACAAAACAATGTCAGCAAACTCAGCCTGGACCATTGATATTACCGAAGAAAACTTTGAAACCGAAGTGATTTCAAAGTCGGAACAGATCCCGATTATCATCGATTTCTGGGCACCCTGGTGTGGACCGTGTCAGCAACTGGCCCCCCTGCTGGATCAACTGGTAGAAGAATATCAGGGAAAATTCATTCTCGCTAAAATCAATATCGATGAACAGCAGAATCTGGCAGCAGCGTTTCGCGTGCAATCGATTCCCATGGTCGTCGCTTTTGCAAATGGACAACCTGTCGATCACTTCCAGGGAATTCTCCCGGAAGAATCACTGCGGGAATGGATTTCCAATCTTCTGCCTTCACAGGTAGACATGCTCCTGCAGGAAGGACAGATTCTGGAAGATTCCGACCTGGCTTCTGCAGAAATAAAATACAAAGAAGCGTTAGATCTGGAACCAGCGAATGACGTCATCAAATTACGCATGGCGGCTGTCCTGGCAAAACAGTCGCGCTTTGATGAAAGCGCGCATATCATTGAGGAGCTTGAGAAACGCGGTTTTCTGGAACCGGAAGCGGAACAGATCAAGTCACAACTTGAGTTACAAGCCGCTGCGGAAGAGGCAGGTGGCGTCGAAGCCGCTCGCGCGGCACTTGAGGCAGATCCAGAAAACGCAGATTTGAAAATCGGACTCGCAGACGCGCTGGCGATTTCCAACAAGCATGAGGAAGCTCTGGAAATCTGTCTGTCGGTAATAGAACAGGATAAAACAGGAGCCGGTGCGGAAGCCAAAGCAACGATGTTGCGGATCTTTGATATTCTGGGACCGCAATCTGCCCTGGTGAGTACCTACCGTCGTCGACTGGCCACTCTGTTGTATTAGCCTGACTCACCAGACTGATGTGAACGCGCTCGTTATTGTCCGGCTGACCTGGTACCCGCAGGTGAACCGGCAATGGGGACTCCAAACGGCAACGGTCGTCCAGCTACCTGGTATCCCAGCGAATGGGCATGTTTCTGCAGACTGCGGTACAGTTCAAAACTGTCGGGATACACCCAGAAGGTGAGTGTTGACCCGGTGCCGATATCAGTGAGCGCCTGGAAAAACTCCGAGTTGTTCTGCATCGCCTGCGCCAGATCCTCGCCGGCAATATCATCACTGCGACTGATTTCCCACTTGGAGACGCCGACACGAAATCCGCCGCTACCCCCGTTACTCAACTGATCAAGAGCAGATAAAGCCTGACGTTCAACAATGTAGTCCATCGTATAGCCGCGATAAGGCCCGACTTTCCCGTGATGTTCCCGGTACTTCGCCAGCCAGCTTCCGCGTTTCATCACCTGGTCTTTCAGTTCCAGCAGCAACTCATTGATGGGGACATAGGAAACACGATTCTCTGAAAGCAGAAAGTGCCATTCTTTGTCTGTGACAAGCTGGCTGACTGGCGTTAAACGATGCTTTAATTCCTTGATCTGTTCCTGTGGCTCAGAAACCTTACGGGCCTGCGCCACGACGCGTTCCAGTCGGTCTTTCGTCTCTCTGGTCGTATCAACCAGGCTCAACAACTGTCGATACTCCTGCTCCAGTTGATCGCTCTTTTGATTGACCTGGGCCACCATCGACAGTACTTTGCCGCTGACCTCCTGTTTCTTGACATTAATTTCAGCGGCCCCCGCCTTCCGGCTCTGCATCACCTGATCCAGTCGTGCCAGTTCCAGTTCCATTTTCTGGACTTCATCCAGAAGTTCCTGTGAGGGTTGCTGATAAATTATTTTTGGTTTCTGAGGCACGAACGGTTTTGGTTCCTGCGGTTCTAAAGCCAGTACGGGAGACTGAGGTGGTTCTGGTACAATCTTTGGCAGAAAAGCTTCCAGATCCTGATCAATAATTTCCGGTTGGGGAGGGATCGCTTCCTGATTCTCAGCCACCATCACAGGTGCCTGGCTCATCTTGATGCCCGCAATCACAATCAGAATAATGAGAATCCCGACGATATTGGCTACGATGTCAAGAAATGAATCTGACCCGAATCCTGTTTCTCCCTGTGTTGCACGGCGGCTCATGTTATTGCTCCTTCACAGTTGAGAGGGAGGAAGCCCCCGGCAGGGGATCCAATGTGAATTTCGCTTCGCTCTGAAGTCCCATTTTGTGTGCAGAAGATTTCAGCCGTTCATAGTACTGGTTGCCCCCCGGGCTGACCGTAAACTGCAGGGTGGGAACCCAGTAAAAGCCTTTGGGAGCAGGTCCCCAGGATGTGACATATTGATCCATGGCAACCATCATCGTCTGTGACAGTCTTTCTGGTGAAATGCCCTGATCTACGGCAATCACCTTCTCGTCTCCAACAATGATTCTGTCGGCACCGATTTGAACAGTGATTTCCCGCTCAAAACCGATCCCCGACCGTGATTGAGGAGGCCCCCACTGCCGATTCTGCGAATCCATGTTTGACTGTCTGGCAGATTTATGGGATCGATGCAGCGAAATCGAATTGGCGTTGCCAGCCCCCCGCGCTGATTGACCTGGTGCCTGAGGAAATTGATTCGGCGGCATTGCTTCTGCGTTTGAGGACTGCTGCTGAGAGGCGCTGGTGCCAGTCTGCGTCCCCTCTTTCAGAAACGGATTTTCTATCACCCGATTTTGAGACATTGCTGCTTGAGAATCAGTTTGTGCTTCAGATTGCCCCTGCTTTTCTTCTCCCCCGGCAGACTTTCCTGACTGCGTGCGATCCAGTTCTACCAGATGTTGCTCTGCCATTTCTTTTAACTGGTCACGACCAATCACTTTAGCCTGTTTGACCCCCGGACCAGACCCTTCACCGTCACGATAGGAACCCTTTAACTCGTCAATGTTATAAACTTCTGCTCCAGGACGAGTGCCAGGTAAATTTCCAATTCCACTTTCCTGTGCCTTTCCTCCTCCCGGTGTTGTTCCGGAATAGAGCCCCGAATGTTCTGCACCGGCATGACTGCCTCTCCCCTGCGAGACAATATGTTTCTGGTCTGCCACTTTTGATAAATGCTCGGCTCGCGCCATCTGCTGGCGGGGTGTTAATACATCGCTGAACCGGGAAGCGCCAGCACCATTTTTACCCTGTGCAAGTTGTCCCGAGCCTGCGGATCCCCCTCTGCCTCGCTCTGAACCTTCTTCCGGTTCAATGACCCGCACCATGCCTGTTCGTGCATCGAACTGCAGACGTCTCTCACTTGTCCCCTGCTGATTCTGACTTAACTGAGAAACCAGATGTTTTCGCTCACTCAATACACGATCAATGGCTTCCTGACAGATTTGCTCGGCCCGGGAATCTTTGTCGGGTAATGCGAATTCCCAGTCAGCATCAATCAGTTCGTAACCGGAATCCAGTTCCAGATTATTTAACAGTTTGCGGGCAACATAATAACCCACACTGCCACTGGGTCTGACCAGAATCAGCACGTAAGGTTCTTTCCCCGTCCCCTGATCTTTGGCTCTCCAGTACTGAAACAAAGCCTGGGTCCCTGCCAGTAACGGATTGTATCCGGGTGTGAACTCCCTCAGGTCTTCAGGAGTTAACGTGATTCCTTCGGGCAGAAATGTCAGCCCCTGATCGGTACATTCAATCAAGATGGGGCGTTTCGCAGTCCCCGTCTGACCATCATAGGGAATAATCGAATACTTGCTGCGCGCCGTTTTCTGTGACTGTTTTTTCTCTTCCAGATTCTCTAATTCCTCCTGAAGCATTTCGGCAATACGCGCTTTCTGCTTCTGCAGGGCATTCATTTTCTGATTCAGTTCTTTGTCTTTCTGATTCAGAGACAATATCTGCTGCTCACTCTGTTTCAGCTGATCTTCAGACTCGTTCAATTCATTTTTCAATTGAACCAGTTTCAGATTCTGCGCTTTCAGGTCTTCCAGCTTGCGTGATCTCTGCACTTGGAGTGCTTTTAATTTTTCTTCATGCTCCCGCGCCAGATTAATTACCTGGGGCGCAGGTTCCGGGGTAACTTCCGGTTCTTCGACCTGAACGACGATCGGGGCAGCCGGCGCTGGTTCTTCAACTTCTGCAGAGAAAATGACGGGAGGAAAATAATCGTCTTCGACGACCTCTTCCACAACGACTTTCTGCACCTGCATGATCGCCTGATGACGGATGCGACGTGTGGTGACGACCAGCAGGAAAATCAAAGCACCCATCGCACAAATGAGGACCGCTAAGAAGGGAAATAGCGATACTGAACGTGCTTCCTTACCTTGTCTGCTCATGGAAAAACCGCGAATTAACTTCGTTCATAATTGAATAGTTGAGTATCACAATCCCTGTAATGTTATCAGGCGGCGTGATTTCGATTTGAGCGGGCGGTGAGTAAGTGCACAGCCGCACTCAGGCTATGCAGGGTTTCTTCAAAGGTCTCGGTGGCTCGAATCGCATCCAGATTTTCGGCCAGCCTTTTCTGCAGACCGACCAGATGCTCTTCCTGACCAACAATTTTCAACAGATTTTCACTTTGTGAATTCAAAGCCTCGATCTGCAGAGTCGAAACCTCTGAGGTATCTTTCAGTTGCTGATTCCACTGTCTGACTTCGCCGGCAATTTCTTTTGTTGCCAGTTCTATCTGCGAAGTCTGTCGAGATTGTGCCGAAATCACATCCTGATGTACTTCACTCCAGATCTGGGCCAGATGAGTTGAGAAGGTACTGTTCGATTCTTTCTGCTTTTCCTGCCAGCGGGTTAACATCAGCTCGATCTGTTCGGTCGTTGCCTGGTAGGCAGTCAGAAACTCATTCCTCAATGATTCCAACTGAGAAGAATGACTTCCCAGAGTATTTGTCATTCCTTCCTGCAGGCTATGATCAAATTCCGACTGCTGGCGTTCCATCATTTCGGACCAGCGACCACGTAACCCTTCCAGACTTTGCTGCCAGAGTTCGGTCTGTCGTAAAATCATTTCTTCGGTACGCAGTACCAGTTCCTGCGCAGCTTCGGCTTCAGCCGATTCCAGCGGACTCAGTGAGCTTTCCGAGACACTCAGGCAGGAGGCAATATTCTCAATCCCGAACAGCTCAATCTGTTCAAGTTGTTTTTGCTCCATCCGTTCCACAATAAAGGTAGAGAACACCAGAATCAGTGATAATCCCAATGCGAGCGCAGTGGTATCAAAGGCAACCGCCAGACCACCGGTGACTTCAGAGAGAGAAGTGTCTAACTGATCGGGAGTCACATTGGCAATCGCAATCGTAATCCCGATCACAGTTCCCAGGAACCCGATAATCGGGACAGCCCAGGTAATGGTGCGAATCAGGGAATAACTGGCGTGCATCTGCTCAGAAGCGAGTTCGGCCAGATACTTGAGATGTTCATCCAGATCCTGGACTGAACGACGTCCCTTCACATAAGAAACCGTATCTTTCAGGCGTTTGCCCAGATACGTCTCACCGATCCAGCTGGCAAGTGACTCCACCTGCTCGGAAAAAATATCAATTCGATCATTGAGACTCTCAATTTCACTGATCGTTTCCCAGTCAATTTTTGTTTCCGATATCGATTTCTTCTGACTGAGCATACCGATGCCCTTCACACCGATAATTGCCATGCCGATGAAGAACAGGCCTGCCGTCGCGTACTCCAGCGGGTGACTGCAAAAATAACGATCGATCAAAGAACGATAAACCGGCAGATAGGGGATGAGGGCATAAAACCCAAACGTGGCGGCCGTTCCCCAGAAGAGAGGAGATTTCAAGATCGCTTTTGACCAGTTCAAGAAATGGTCTTCTGTTTCACTTATCGGCAGGGATTCCATGTGTTCCATCTGTCTGTCCACATCCTTATAGCCTGAATTCAGGTTTGTCGCTAAAGCTTCCCCATCTCGAAGTCTGAGCCTGGCTGGGAAACCGTTTCATTGAAGTTGCATATGTACGTATTAATTAGTCTGGCCGACTGTCAGTTTCTGACACTCCCGCTACCTGGATTTCACAGAGTCAAATCACCATAAACCCAGGCAATGTCCTGTACAAACTGATTAACAACAGCTCATCATGGCATTATTTCACGCAAGGCACGGCAAAAATGCTCACTTGAGTAATACGCATATTCGTTATAATCGTCATACTCAGACTTATGAGTTGAATAAAAGTTGGCTGCCGGAATCAGATGCGAAAAGTATTCAAAAATGGCCATGCGAACACCAATTGAAACCAGAGAATCCATGCTCGTTCAGATATGGATCCGCAATCCAATAACCCCCTTTCTTTGAACCAGTTACAAACAGTCAGGAATGCGGGGAATTGACGCTCGGACTTGAAAAAGCATAATAGATTTCGGGTTTCAGACCTTTTAGACTGTTCATGAGCGAAATAGCCTGTTTTACTGCTGTCGAGCAGAATGAATTCCCGTTTATCCCGAATTAGATCCAACTATCCACGTTTACCAATATGACAGTATCGAGTAATCAACATTCAGGCGAGACTCCAGTACCTGCCGTCGATCAACACATTATCCGGGAAATCCTGGGGTATCTGAATTTCTCAAATGGCAAACCGGACCCCAAATTCCGTTTTAACTGGAATCAGCTTTTTTCTGATCTGGATGAACGGCCTTCGGCGGAAACCCTGGAACTCCTGCTGGGTACACAGCTCAAAGCGCTGAAAGGCACCTCAGGCGCATTTCAGGAAATAACACAAGCGGAAAATGTTATTCGGCTCGCCTTGCAGGAATGTCTGCCACGCTACAGAGCACACCATCGCGATCTGCTGTTTCACATCTGTGAACGTGAATTTCTTCAACCCTATTTTCTGTCAGTGCTGTTTGAATCATTGCTGGAACAGGGAGGCCCCTGGTCTGAAACTGATCGCATTGTGACAGGTACAATCGACAGACTGAATGATTTTGTCGGTTTCCGTCCGGTCGCTGTATTGGAAAACGGTCGCCAGATGCAGGTTTACCCGCATGAAAAGTTTCGACCTCTGCCAGTCTACTTTCGTGACAGTGGTGTCGCTTGTGGCGTGTATCAGAAATTAATCGAACAGACCATCAAGACACTCCAGACCACCCCCGATGACCTGCTGCATCAGGCACACTTTCGCCTGGAACGGATGGACGAAATTGCCATCGACCTGCGGGCTCATGACCACCTGCATCCGGTTAACAAACGCACGAACTACATGTTCGGTGAATGGGATCCACACATCATCGATAACCAGGGTTATTATCGTCGCTTCGTTATCCGCCGCCTGATTCTCGACTCACTGCTGGCCTGGATTGATGAACACAAGGAAATTCCTCTGCAGGAACGACTGGAAGATGCTGCCGCTGTACTGAGCGGTACGATGCTGATGGCCTCATCGATCAGTGGCTCGGGACCGGACACACATGCCAGCGACATCAGCCTGACATCACTGCTTCCCAAAGTGGCCCGTCAGCGGGATGATTATTATAACCGCCTGTTGGCCTCGGCCAGCGGCCCCCGGGCAGAGCGACTGCGGAAAGAAGCCAAACAGTCGCAGCAGCCCTTCGGGCACATTCGTCATTATCTGAATCTGCATCTGGCACGTTATGGCGCCCAGCAGGTCCAGCATCGACAGTTGTCCCGCATTTATGCGCGGATGGGATTTTCTGTTGCCGCCCGCTGCGAAGCCGCCGTCATCCCCTGCACTTCGGTCCGGTTTGAATGCGAAATCCAATGGCGGATCACCCTGGTGCACCTGCACCTGGAACGCTACGAACTGGAACAGGCCTGGAAACTGATTCCGGAAATTGAAGATCACCTGACGAGGGGCATTGAATGTGGTGCCTTGATTGACCCCTGGAACATCCTGGGCTTCCAGGGATTATTCCCCCTGTTTATCTCACGGGAAGACAGTATTCCCGACCAGCGGAGTGAAGTCCTGCTGGACCTGATGGAAGAAATGTTTTCCGCCTATTCGGCCACCCTCAGTGAGGCGGCTGCCCAGGGCAACGATCAACTGAAACTGGAAATTTCACATCGCTTCCAGAAACTGGCGGAGACATGGGATCGCTATGCTACGACCACGGTTGAAGATCTGCCTAATGTCAATGGACAGGATTCGTTCGAGTCGGCGGCGCATGTGTCTCAAATATTAACGGAGTGGAAAAAAGGTGGTGAAGCGGTCGGCGATATTTCGTTCTGGCGCGAGCATGTTGATCGGTTCGAATCGGCAAAAGCATACGCGTTGACCGTCGACGCGCTATTGCAGAAGCAGGACCATGTCGCTGCCATCGGCCTGATCATGCAATGGTTGAGCCAGGTCGATCAGACCGGTCTCGAGTCCGGCCCCTACTCGATCCATTCTGTTCTGCTGCAATGGATGCGACAGCTGACCTCGGAGATCAAACCTGAGTCCTTCGACGCGAACAGCATTTCTATCCGCAAAATGTTCGATTACCTGGAAGTGAATGCCGCGGATTACTGGTCGGTTCCCAATTTTGCTGCGATCCTTCCAGTCCCTGAAAAAGAAATCGAAGACCCGTTCGATATCGAGTCGGCTGAACCCGACGAGGAAGACTCACTGTTTAACGCCGCCTATGAAAACGTGACGTTTCGTGACAGTGCCGATGACGGGGTGCAGGGTGAAATGATGGACTCCGGCTATTCGCCCAGCAATTCTGAAATTGAATCGATCAACCGGCAACTGGAACCGCGTCTCAAGTTTTTAAATACGCTTTCACAACTCTGGCAATTATCAGCGGCATTCTACAGTGAAGCGGAAATCAGCCAGACAGAAACGTCAGGTGATTCGAGCGAAGATGCGGAATCTGCAAGTGTATTAAATGAAGATACATTGAATTCGATTGCCGGCTGGATTCGACATACCGAGCATCTGCAACAGGAACTGGTCGTGCTCCTGAACTCGATCTGGAACTATCAGATACCCAAACCGAGTGGCGATCACGATTCGAATATTGAATATGATCTGCAAATGCAGACGAAATTTTACCTGATGCATGCCATCATTATCACAACAGTCAACTGCCGCTCCGCACGTCTGATGCTGCTTTCAACAATGCCTCCTGCCAGGGCGGAAGGCGAACTTTCTGAAAATGAAAGCCTGCTGGTTCCCATCTACCGGGGAGTACTGACACGGGATATTGAACTCGTCAGAAGAGAGTTTCCGCACTTTTTAAGCAGTATTGCAGAAACTCCTTTGCTCTACACCCCCATTGATCAGGGAGGCAAACCGAACACGGTTCTCAAAGTGCGTTCTCTGCAGATGATACTCCGTTTTCTGCTATCACAGCTTCCCAGCCTGGGTCTGCTGCGGGAAACCTGGCAGCTTTTGAAAACCGCTTATCGCATGGAGCGCAGTTCTCGCCCCGAAGGAATTGCCGTCAGTGAATTCGATCGACTGTTCCGCACCGCATTACGCAGTTCGCTGTCTGCCATCATCCGTTCCTCGCACGACTGGGAATCTGATCAACTGGATGATGAGCAGCTGATTGAGATCGCTGAGAAGCTGGTCAATAAATATCGGGAACAATGGCTCAAACACAGTCGGACCATGCGGCTTTCCAGTGCGGAAGCCTTGAATCAGGATTTTGTCTGGCAGGAAGTACGGCAGTTCATCGAGCTCTATGGAGCCGACCTGTTCCACGCACAATACCTGACTCTGGGCAACCTGCGGACGATTCTACATAACGGAATCGAACAGTACCTGAATTATCTGGCAGAGTACCAGAACCCGGCAGAGCCGATGGCGTTACTGACAGACCTGGAAGAAGGCAATATCGACATGGAGGAAGCGGTGACCAATCTGAAGGTCATCTTCGAATCTGTCATCGATAAATTTGATCGCTTTGTTGAATACAACAGTACTACGACCCAGTCTGACTATGGCGAAATGTTTTACTGCCTGCTCGACTTCCTGCGCATAGAGGCTGCCTATGAGCGTGATGACTGGAAAATGGTGCCTCTGCTGATCGCCCATAAGGTCCTGGCTCAACAGGATCGCAACGAGTCAGCGCTGATCTGGGAAGCCGTCTTCGAAGCCACATCAGAAGAGATGTCAAAGAAACATCTGAAAAAGTTGAAACAGACGGAATCGGAGTACAAGATCAACCTGCCGCTGATTTCCGACCATCTGAATGAACGGTTTGTCAAACCGCTGGCAGTCAACCGTATGCTGGCTCTGGTTCCCCGGGCCATGAATGATGCCCGTGACGGCAATGAAGAGTCCGCAGCTTTTTCGATTCTGCAGGAAGAAATCGAACGTTATCTGGCTTCAACCATTGGTTCAGGAATCGATGTTCCCGACTGGATGCGAAACATTGAAGACGAAATCGATCGACTGGACGAAAAAGTGACCAACGAACAATATGACATAGAAACTCAGATCAAACTTTCCCCGGTGCCGATGTCGCTTGATGAAATTAAAAAGCAGCTCAAAATGTGGAATCAGCCGTTAAGTCGACCAAAGAAGAAAAAGAAATAGACGGCGTCCCGTTTGACTGCAGCATCTCCAGGGGCATTTGGCCTGGTTAGCTTAATCCGAACGATGCCATGGTTAATTCTGATACTGATTGAACCTGCAGCACAAGTCAGCACTGCAGGTTCGATCTTATCCTGGTTCTTTTCCCCGCTTTACTTATTCACGGGCTTTATTGAGCAGCTCTATGATTTTCCCCTGTTCGTTCGGGGGGATCATTTCGTAATGACTCAATTCAATATCATAGGTTCCGCGACCGCCGGTTAAACTGGAAAGCGTACGGGCATAGGTCATAATTTCCGCCAGTGGAACCCGGGCCTGAATGATCTCATAGCCGCCCGTTGAAACAGCCATGCCTTCCATGCGGCCTCTGCGACTGGAAAGATCGCTGCTGATATCACCCACATTCTCTGCGGGAATCAGGATTTCAATTTTCACAATTGGTTCCATCAATACGGGACGCGACTTTGCAAACAGTTCCGCAAAACATTTACTGCCTGCAATTTTGAATGCCGTTTCGTTACTGTCCACGGGATGATCTTTACCGAAGAACACTTCACAGATCAGATTCTGCACCTGACACCCGGCGATCACACCCTGCTTCATTTTCTCCAGCACCCCTTTTTCGACTGCGGGGATAAACTGGTTCGGGATCGAACCACCCGAGATACGATCGACAAATGCGAAGTTCATTTCGGGGTCATAATGATACGATCTGAGATGATCAAAATTGGCTTTCGTGAAATACTCTTCCGGGTTCACATCCTGAGGCATTGATGAAACTTTAAGATGCACTTCGGCAAATTGTCCTGCGCCACCTGACTGTTTTTTGTGCCGGTAGCTGCCTTCCGCACTCCCCATGATCGTTTCGCGATATGGCACTCTCGGCAGATGCGTGATAACTTCCACTTTGTCTCGATGCAGCAGACGTTCCTGCACAATCTTCAGATGCAGTTCACTCATTCCCTGCATGACCATCTCGTGTGTTTCTTCATCATGGATCACGTGAAAGGTCTGGTCTTCCTCTTCAATCTTATGCAGTGCCCCTGATATTTTCTGTTGATCATTCTGGCTTTTCGGCTCGACAGCCAGCCCGACGACAGGATGGGGAAACTTGATTTCAGGCAGTGACAGACCGTCTCCGTTTGCGTCGGCAGCCAGTGTATCCCCCAGCTGTAAATCGTCTACTTTGGCGACAGCAAAAATATCACCAGCAGAGACTTCATCGACGGCTTCCTGCTTCCCACCCTGGACATCCAGTAACTGCGTGATGCGGACCGCCTTTCCAGTGCGGACATTGACAACCGACGAATCTTTATTCAGCTTCCCAGAAAAAACACGCAGATAACTCATCTTCGAGATAAAGGGGTCGATACGGGTTTTTACGACCTGGGCAACAAATGGTTGATCCGGCGAAGGATCGAGCATCACAGATTGACCGTCTTTCGTCTGTTCCATGCGTTGAATGTCCTGGGGACATAATGTGTAGTTCGACATCGCATCCATAAACTCGGCAACGCCGACACCTGTTTTAGCGCTCATGAACAACACTGGTATCAGGGTCCCTGCTGCCATCGCTTTCGGGATATTGGCGGATAATTCTGCCGGGCTGAGTTCTTCGCCTTCAAAGAATCGTTCCAGCAAGGCTTCATTCGATTCAACGATTGCTTCGATCAGCATCTGACGGGTCGCCTGGGGATCGCCAATGACATCATGCTCAGTTGCTGCTGTGTTTTTCACCAGATCAAAAACGGCTTTGAAGTCAGCTCCCAGACCCACAGGCAGGTTGATGGGGATACATTGAGAGCCAAACGTTTCACGTACTGAATTTAAGAGTGTTTCATAATCGATATTGTCTGCATCACATTTATTGAGCACAATCATCCTGGCGATCCCGGCTTCCTGTGCCATTTTGGACACGCGCAGGGCATTGATTTCTACTCCGTGTCCCGCATTTAACAGAATCAGGGCGGTCTCGACAGCACGCAGTGCGCCGGAAACCTGCCCGATGAAATCAGGATAGCCGGGGGTATCAATCAGGTTGATATGATGTCCACCATAATCAAAGTGAACCAGAGTGGAAGCGATGGAAATCCGATGGTCAATTTCTTCTTCATCCGTATCCAGCAGACTGGTACCATCATCTACAGAGCCCAGGCGGGAGGTGGCACCAGATTGAAACAGCATAAGATCGGCTACAGTTGTTTTGCCAACAGCCCCGTGGCCGACCAATGCCACATTCCTAACGTCGTCTACCTTGTATTCGTTCATCGCTTGTCCTGCCTTTTAAGAAATTGGCCAGGCGCGTTTATCCTCCGTTCCGTTAAAGGCAACACGCTGAGCCATGATATGATGCGAACGTGTGTGCCGGGAAAAAAGAACTTTTCCCGGCATATCCTTAAACCGGACTCCGGTCTGAAATCCGGATCAATTCAGCGACGGGTAGATGATGAATCTCAAGTGGTTTACTCTATTTTATCCTGTTGTTCCTCTAACAGAATCATATAGTTGAGATTTTCAAAAGGCGAAAGGATTTTCTGAAATTTGCTCTTGTATACGCGCAAACAAAGATACCTGGCTCTAAGTAAGCTGAGAACTGTATTGACAGGAATGACACAACACCGGGCGACAGCAAGATTTAAATGCCGAAAGGAAAAGAATTAAAACGGAACCGGCAACAGAAACAGATGATGTTCCATTAGAACCCGGTTTCCATGAACGCCAATAAACTGGGTAAAGAACAGAATAAAGACGTAGACTGCCAACAGCGGCAGGATGAGCGTGCGGCTCAACCAGCGCCAGCCGAACCAGGCATTTTTCGTTTTTGCAGAAGCCCGATGGTAAACCCAGCCCAGCAGAATTTTTGTCGGGTAAATCGTCGCGACAAAGATGAGCGTGATTCCCCAGATCGCATCGCGTGGCAGAGCTGCTACCTTAAACAGGTAGAGCGGAAGAGACAGGAGATACACGATAACCAGCGACAACATCCATAACAGGGGAGAACGTTTGAATTTTCGTCTGACGGTCTTTAATTCAAACATGGCACGAAAACGGTTCTCGGCAGCAAAGTGTGCCTGCAGCAAAGGCAACCACCCCAGTACAATTACCAGACTTAAGCCTCCCAGCAGAGTGACTGCGACAGCCCCCCTCTGCCCTCCCTCGGGTGAACTGGCAGCAGCAAACATGGTCGAGGGGATAATCAACCAGATGAGAGCCCCCAGAAAACCACGCAGTCCCAGCGAAAAGTTCTTCCCCAGTTTCAGCGAAGCAAAAAATCCACTGACGTGTCCAGCAGCCCGGTCCAGATAGCCTCCGGCGCGGATCTGCCGATATAGCCAGATTGCATTTTTAAGAGGACGCACGAAACACCAGAACGTCCCGCCGCGTGCTAATGCCAGACAGAGATGTACCGCAATCGCAATGGCCGCCAACCGATTGATCAAGTGCAGATTGCGATCACTGCTTCCGCCGGGATCAATCAGATGCGCATCCGCGGCAGCTCCCGCCAGTAGAAACAGGGGAATCAACCAGAGCGCCACACCAATCACAATCATCCCCAGTCGCGGGGCAATATCCAGTAAAGGAAAAGCGAGACGGATCTTACCGGTTCGCGCCACACGTCCTTCCACGTCCAGCAGATATCCCAGCGCGATAAAATTCACAATGGGGACGGCAGCGATGAGCGCCAGAAACAATACCAGGCAGGCAATACCGAAGACCATGCGAATCACCCAGAAAGCAGCTTTGAGAGGGTGACGCAACAAATGAGGAAAGGGAGAAATGTTTCCCACAACTTCATCAGGATAGAACTGTTCAATCTCGGTGGTGCTGCCTAACGTGCCGGCCGGCTCATCCGGGAAGTCAGTGATTTCACAAGCTGTACCGGGGCTCTCGACAGAGGGGTCGGTCGAATCTGTCTGCTGGATGGTATGTTCGTTCATAGCCCGCTCCCTCTGATGTTCAGGAATTCGGGGGGGCACAGAAACATTGATGACATCCCCGGAATCAGCGTGCGTTTTCAAATTAACACCTGTCAATCACTGTAGCTGTTCAATGCCAGACAGATGATTTCAGGACTGTCAGCAAATCGTCTCAAAGTCCCTGTTAAATCATGTCTGCACACCGGGACCAGCTAAGTCGTACTTATATCAGAATTTCCTGACAGAATCGAGAAGTTTCCCCTGGGGAACTTCGACCCGGTAATATTGATACTCAGAAAAAACTCGATAGTTTCAAGAATTCAATGAAACTATCGAATTCCCTCTCTGGTATGATTAACAGTCGGGAAGATTCGTTCTTCCCATACTTTTGAGGAAAACAATACGGTCATTTCGAGATAAACCCATGAAGTCCCATGCCCCTAACTGGAAAGTTGTCTGCCTGCCCCTCTGTGTTGTGGGTCTGGTTGTCACTCTGGTTACCTGGGCATCCAGCAGCCCGGTTGAAAAGACTTCCCCTCCGCCCACTTTCGTTGAGACAGACTCTCTCACTGACACCGTTCAACAGGTCGATCGGTTCTTTGAAAAGCAATGGACAGAGAAAAAGACACCTCCGGCGTCAACGGTTTCTGAACTGACACAGCTCAGAAGGCTATCCCTGGCATTGCACGGCACCGTGCCTTCTCTTGAAGAAATCCGTGAGTTCGAAAGCATGCAGGGCGCAGACCGTCTGGAACGCTGGACACAAAAGCTGCTCGCCGACCGTCGTTTTGCCGATTACTTCTCTGAACGATTCACCCGCGCGTTTGTCGGCGTTGCCCAGGGACAGTTTATTATTTTCCGCCGCGATCGGTTTAAAGCCTGGCTCAGTGAACAGATTCAGGAAAATACTCCTTACGACGAACTGGTGCGCAAACTGATCGCCGGCGAAGGACTCTGGACCGGTGACCCCCAAACGAATTTTATTACTTCTGCTGTCGCGGACGGTAATCTGGATCGAACCAAGTTGACCGGCAGCACTGTTCGAGCATTTCTGGGTCAGCGAATCGATTGTGCACAGTGTCACGATCATCCCTTTGATCACTGGAAGCAATCGGACTTCGAAGGGCTGACTGCTTTTTATGGCCAGGTTGAAGTGCAGGTGCTCGGCGTACGGTCGAACAGGAAATTAAAATATGAAGTGGAAGACCGCATGACACTGGAGCAGCGCGAAGTCGCGCCCCGCGTTCCCTTCCTGACAGAATGCCTGCCTGCAGAAGGGACATTGCGAGAACGACTGGCGGAATGGGTCACCCATCTGGACAACCGCCGCTTTGAACGGGCATCAGCAAATCGCGTCTGGGGTCTACTGTTTGGTATCCCCTATATTGATCCCGTTGATGATCTGCCGGCCCCCACAGATCTCTCCCAATCTCCACCTGGTCTGCTCGATATCCTGGGACAGGACTTCCGCGAAAACGGATATGACATCAAAAGGCTGATCCAGATCATTGTTGCATCCAGACCGTTTCATCTGTCATCTGAATCCGAATCTGAATCGGCAGACCAGATCGATACTGCCACCTATAACTGGGCATTATTTCCACTCGTTCGTTTGCGACCCGAGCAGATCATTGGCTCAATGCTCCAGGCCTCTTCACTCAAAACCATTGATCAGAACTCCAACCTGATTATGCGGGGACGACGGTTTTTCTCCGAACTCAATTTTGTCAAAGAATATGGTGACCTGGGAAGCGATGAACTCAATGATTTTCCCGGTACGATCCCGCAGGCGCTGTTGCGGATGAATGGCGAGTTCGCAAAAGATAACGGCAGTGCATCTCCACTGAACTCGGTCGGTCGCATTGCTTCACTCGACGTCCCTGCGGAAAAGCGGATTGAAACCTGCTACCTGGTTTGCCTGACCCGACTTCCCACTTCAGAGGAACGCGACTATTTTCTGAAACAGTATCAGTCTGCAACAAATCAACAGCAGCGTGTCAAAATCACCGAAGACCTCTACTGGGCTCTTTATAATTCTCCTGAATTTTCCTGGAACCATTGAACCATGTTTGATTCCCATCTCATCTCCAGCAAAATCAGCCGTCGCGACCTGTGCAAAGTCGCCGTCGGCAGCACACTCTCATTTATGCTGCCTGGATTCGATTTAAAAGCGGCAGAGAAACGGGGAAAAGAACGTCGAAAATCGATTATCATTCTCTGGATGGGAGGCGGCCCCAGTCAGTTGGAAACCTGGGATCCCCATCCGGGAACCACCATCGGCGGTCCAGGCAAAGCGATCAAAACAGTGGTTCCCGGCCTGCAGATTTCCGATATGTATCCCCTGCTGGCAGAGCAACTGGATTCAATGTCCGTGATTCGCTCCATGGTCTCTAAAGAAGGCGACCACGAACGCGGGACCAAATATCTGAAAACCGGTTATCGCCCTGAACCGACGACCGTTTATCCCGCACTGGGTGCAATCATCACACATCAGGCGCCCAATCCCCAACTGGAAATCCCACAGCATATTTCCATGGGGAATACACAGTTTCCTGCCCGGGGCGGTTACCTGGGAGGGCATCTGGATGCTTTCCGCGTTCCTGATCCGGGCAGGAACATCGGAAACATGCGGGCCAGTGTCGGTGCACCCCGCCAGGAGCGGCGCCTCGAAAACCTGAACGTCGTCACGCAGGCCTTTCGAAGAGGACGGTCCATTCAGACTCAGAAAACACTGCATCAGTCCACCATTGATCGTGCTCTGACCATGATGAGTTCGGAACAACTGAATGCTTTTGAAATTGAAAAAGAACCCGAAGCAGTTCGCAAAGCCTACGGCGATTCTCCTTTTGGTCGTGGCTGCCTGGTCGCCCGCAGACTGGTCGAACAAGGCGTACATTCTATCGAGGTGAATCTCAACGGCTGGGACAGCCATGCGAATAACTATACCGGGCACCAGACCCAGGCCGCGATTCTGGATCCGGCATTTTCCAGTTTGCTCACAGACCTGAAGTCACGGGATCTGTTGGACTCGACGATTGTACTCTGTATTGGTGAATTTGGTAGAACCCCCAAAATTAACGCACTCGATGGACGCGATCACTGGCCCACCGGTTTTTCCTGCATTGTCGGTGGAGGCGGCTTGAAAGGGAACCTGATACTGGGTGAGACGGATCCGACCGGTAAAGAAAAAAAGCCCGTCGATCCCGTCCGGATCCAGGACCTGTACTCCACCATCCTGCAGAAAATGCAAATCGACTACACCAAAGAACTCATTTCACCCATTGGACGACCGCTGGCAC
This sequence comes from Gimesia maris, assembly GCF_008298035.1. Taxonomy (NCBI): domain Bacteria; kingdom Pseudomonadati; phylum Planctomycetota; class Planctomycetia; order Planctomycetales; family Planctomycetaceae; genus Gimesia; species Gimesia maris. The sequence goes on along the minus strand of NZ_CP042910.1, from coordinate 1,442,968 downwards.
TCAGCGACGGAACCCCGATTTCCCGACTGATCTGAATTCGCAGCGGGACAATTTAGCGCTGCTAAGGGAAAATTGCTTGCCTGCGCACATAAAACTTTCTAATTTGATATCAGTTCGAAACTTGCCTCTGGTTTTGTTGTTTATTCATTAAAACCCTGCCTCCCTCTATCCATTGGATGCTGAATATGATCCGAATCATTCTATCCGTGATGCTCACGGCTGCCTTCCTGACTTCAGTACTTCAACAGACTCAGGCAGCGGACTGGTCTCAATTCCGTGGTCCCTCTGGAAATGGTGTTTCACAATCAACGGGACTTCCCACTGAATGGAGTTCAGAAAAGAATATTGTCTGGAAGGCCAAACTTCCCGGACATGGTTCTTCCAGTCCTGTGCTGTTCGGCAATCAGGTATTCGTTACTTCTTACACCGGTTATGGACTGACTGAAGAAGACAATGGCAACCCCTCCGATCTGCGGCTGCATGTGATCTCCGTCAATCGGGATAGTGGCGAAATCATGTGGGATGAATCAGTCTCCCCGTTGAATGAAGTTCAGAAAATCACCAAGCGGATTGTCGATCATGGTTATGCCAGCGGTACACCAGCCTGTGATGAAACGGGCGTTTATGCCTTTTTTGGAACATCGGGTGTTGTCGCCTACGACCTGAAAGGAAAACTGAAATGGCAGGCGAATGTCGGAGATGGCACAGCCGGATTCGGATCTGCTTCGTCTCCCATACTGTATAAAGACCTTGTGATTGTGAACGCCAGCATTGAAAGTTCAACCGTCTATGCGTTGAACAAAAGTAATGGTGAAGTCGCCTGGAAAGCAGAAGAGATCGTACGCGCCTGGACCACCCCTTCGATTGTGGATGTCCCGGGCGGCAAACAGGAACTGGTGGTCAATCAGAAAAACCAGATCTTTGGCTTTGATCCTGATACGGGGAAAAAACTCTGGACCTGTGAAGGGATTCAGGACTACGTTGTGCCGGTCGTGGTGCAGAATGAAGGCATCCTCTACTGCCTGGGAGGTCGCAGCAACCGCAGTATCGCCGTTCGTCCGGGGGGAAAAGGTGATGTCACGAAAACTCATAAGCTCTGGGAAGTCAACGTGGGAGCCAATGTAACTTCTCCCGTGTATTACGACGGCCATCTGTACTGGGCCAGCGATCGGGGAATTGCTTTCTGCCTGAATGCGAAAGATGGCGAAGTGGTATATAAAAACCGCCTGCCTACCGGGGCCAGACTGTACGCTTCGATCGTTCTGGCAGATGGTAAACTATACGTGACAACCCGGGACAGTGGTGTGATTGTGCTGAAAGCCGGGCCTGAATATGTCGAACTGGCTCGAAATGAGATCAAATCGGATGAGGATCTGTTCAATGCATCTCCTGCCGTCAGCGAAGGCAGCATTTATCTGCGTACCAACAGTTATCTGTATCGAATCGCAGAGAAGAAATGAGGTTCTACACAAAAGATTCTGATTAAATCACTTACAAGTTTGTCAGACTTTTGGAACAGGTCGTTGATACTGTGGTCCGCCCGCTGGAAATCCCGAATCGGGGCTTCTACAATACGAGGCATGACTGAATCAACGACTCAAAATGGCTACCTCTTCAAGACGATCGGCGTGATTGGCGTTGGTCTGCTGGGAGGTTCCATCGCCGCTGCTGCTCGACAGCGTAATCTGGCTGAAACCATCCTCGGCGCAGGCCGAAATCCCTCCCGCATGCGGGCTGCGCAGCAGTCTGGATTACTGGATCGGGGAACAACAAACATTGCAGAAACAGCAGCACAGTCAGACCTTGTGATAGTTTGCACACCTGTCAATCATATCGTCCAATTTATCCAGACCGTCGCGCAAAACTGCCGTCCGGGTACGATTATAACTGATGTCGGCAGTACGAAACAGCAGATCTGTGACCAATTGAAAGGCACACTGCCGGGAAAGGTCACTTTTGTCGCCTCTCATCCCCTGGCCGGATCAGAAAAAAGCGGTTTTGAATTCTCAGATCAGAACCTGTTTCAGGATCGCCCGTGTGTGATCACTCCCGAAGAGTCAGTGCCGACAGAGGCTGTTTCCAAAGTCAGACAATTCTGGGAAGCACTGGGTATGCATGTGCTGCAGACAACTCCAGAGAAACATGATCTGATTCTGGCGGAAACCAGCCACCTGCCCCATGTGGTCGCTTCCGCTCTGGCAGCGACTTTAGCAACAGAAAACACCAGATATACCTCAACCGGATTTCGGGACACAACACGCATTGCCGGTGGGGACCCGACTTTGTGGATTGATATTCTATTCAGCAATCGAGACGCGATTGTGAAGAGTCTTGATAAATATACTCAGTCTCTACAGCAGTTCCGGGATGCGATTCAGAACCACGATGAAAAGCGTCTCAGGCAATTGCTGGAAGAAGGTAAAAAGAAACACGACGCATTAAATTCAGCCCCGTAATCAGCTGGACAGGTCAGGTTTTCGACTGACTACCATAGTGACAATAACGAACCTTTCATTATTCCGATGGAATCAACAGTAACTGGAAAACACATGCTTTGCGAAGTCGAAATCAAACCAGCGGACAATCAGATCGACCGTGAGGGAGCCCGGATTCTGAAAGAATGCCAGGTACTCGGTGCAAATTCAATCCGGACGGTCCAGACCGCCCACTCCTTTCTGCTGGAAGGCAATCTGGATCAGACGGGCATTGACACGATCGCCCGCACCCTGCTGGCAGACCCGATTGTGGAAACATTTGAGATTCGCATCCTGTCTGGCAGCACACCAGAAACAACCGACTCCGAACCACTGTTGAATGTCATGTTCAAACCTGGCGTCACTGACAATACCGCCAACAGTGCCCGCGAGGCGATCCGTGACCTGGGTCTGGCTGTCGAGAATGTCGCCACCTGTCGTAAATACTGGGTAAACTCTGATGCATCCACTGATGAAATTGACCGCATGGCTGCAAAAGTACTTTCGAACGAAGCCATTGAATATGTCGTACGTGGTCCCCTGCAGATGGACAGTATTAAACTCGGCAGTGAATATACTTTCGAACTGGTTACTATTCCCATTCGTGAGATGAATGATAAACAGCTGGAAACACTCAGCCGGGAAGGTCAGTTGTATTTAAATCTGACCGAGATGAAAACCATCAAAGCCTACTACGTCAGCCAGAAAAAAGATCCGACCGACGTTGAACTGGAAAGTATCGCACAGACCTGGAGTGAGCATTGCTCTCACAAAACACTCGCTGGACGGATTCACTTCAAAGATGGCGAGCGCGATCTGCATTTCGAGAACATGTTGAAAGAAACCATCTTCGCCGCGACCACCGAAATCCGCAAATCGCTGGGTGATAAAGACTGGTGCGTGAGCGTATTCGCGGATAATGCCGGTGTCATCACCTTTGATGACAAACAGGACGTCTGCTTTAAAGTGGAAACACACAACCACCCTTCGGCCCTGGAACCTTATGGAGGTGCTAATACAGGTCTGGGGGGTGTCATCCGCGACCCGCTGGGGACCGGACTGGGTGGCAGACCGGTCTGCAATACCGATGTGTTCTGCTTCGCTCCCCCGGATATTCCCTACGCTGAACTTCCCGCAGGTGTCCTGCATCCTAAAGCAGTCGCGACCGGTGTGGTGTCCGGTGTACGTGACTACGGTAACCGCATGGGAATTCCCACCGTCAACGGAGCCGTCTATTTTGACGAACGGTACCTGGGTAACCCCCTGGTCTATTGCGGTAATGTGGCGATGCTACCGGTAGGGAAGTCGGAAAAGCAGCAGGCACAACCGGGACACTATATCGTCGCTGTTGGTGGTCGTACGGGCCGCGATGGTATTCACGGCGCGACCTTTTCTTCTGCAGAACTGACTTCAGAAAGTGAAATGCTTTCCGGCGGTGCGGTACAGATTGGAAATGCAATCACCGAAAAAATGATGATGGATGTCATTCTGGAAGCAAGAGACAAAGAACTGTTTTCGGCGATCACCGACTGTGGCGCCGGCGGATTCAGCAGTGCTGTCGGCGAAATGGGTGAAAAAACCGGCGCAGAAGTCTGGCTGGATCAATGTCCGCTCAAATATGCTGGCCTGTCTTATACAGAAATCTGGATCTCCGAAGCGCAGGAACGCATGGTCCTGGCTGTTCCACCAGAAAACTGGGAAGCCTTCGAAAAAATCTGTGCCGGCGAAGGAGTCGAAGCTTCTGTTATTGGAAAATTTACTGATACCAGTCACCTGGTTTTGAAATACCAGGACCAGGTGGTGGCGGATCTGGAGATGTCCTTTCTGCATGATGGACGTCCTCCTGTCGTGCGAGAAGCCGTTTACAAGATCCCGGCGTTCACTCCCCTGACCCCACCGCAACGGGACAATTACACGAAAGATCTGACATCGATTCTAAGCTCACTCAATGTGTGCAGCAAAGAATGGATCATTCGACAGTATGATCAGGAAGTGCAGGCTGGCAGTGTGGTCAAACCACTGGTCGGAGTTCAAAATGATGGTCCATCGGACGCAGCAGTGGTTCGCCCCGATCTGACCTCAACGCGCGGCCTGGTGATTTCGTGTGGCATGAATCCCCGCTATGGTGATTTAAACACACACTGGATGGCGGCTTCTGCGATTGACGAAGCGATCCGAAATTGTGTCGCCGTCGGTGCTGACCCGGCTAAAATCGCGATCCTCGATAACTTCTGCTGGGGAAATACAGATCGGCCGGAAACGCTGGGCAGTCTGGTCGCAGCTGCCCTGGCCTGTAAAGAATTCTCGATCGCGTACGGCTCTCCCTTTATCAGCGGTAAAGACAGCCTGTATAACGAATTCTCTTTTGAGAATGAACAGGGAGAAAAAGAGACCGTCGCCATTCCCGCATCGCTGTTAATCAGTGCCATCGGTCAAATTGCCGATGTCAGCCACGCCGTTACGATGGACGTGAAAGCCCCCGGGAATCGTATTTTCATGGTGGGCACAACACACGATGAACTGGGAGGCAGTCACTTTGCCCTGGTGAATGACCTGGAAGGGGGGCAGGTACCCCAGGTTGATAAGGAAGAAGCGCCGGAACTCTTCAAAGCTTTGCATCTGGCCATTCAAAAGCAATTAATCAGAAGCTGTCACGACCTGAGCGAAGGCGGTCTGGCAGTCGCAGCAGCGGAAATGGCATTTGCCGGCGGATACGGAATGAAACTGGATCCCACCAGACTTCCTGAAGCACTGGAGTTATCTACTCCCAGTTTACTGTTCTCTGAAAGCAATACGCGTTTTCTGCTGGAAGTGCCACTGGATCAAATCGATGCCTTGTATGAGTGTTTCGGCGAACTGCCGCTGGTTGAAATCGGCGAAGTGATTGGCACACGTCAGTTCACAATCAAAGGTACTAACGGAGGCATCGCGATCAGCGCCAGTCTGGATGAACTGAAAGCCGCCTGGAAAACCCCGCTCGCCTGGGATTGAAAACACAAATGCATCTCGTACAGTACTTAACTGAACGTCACGCCTGATGTTGCCTGCGCATCTGCTTTCTGACAAGTTCCTTCGGGAAGCCTATTTTAATCCTTCCCCGGACTGACCGTTCGAGTAAAATAGAGAAAGTCCCTGGTAAATCTGTTTCTCTGTTGAGTCATCAATCATTTCTCAGAGACTTGATCAGAAGTCGTGCCCCCCGTCGTTGGGGAGGCATCTGACTTAACAGGAAACGGGCAGCGGGCAACGACGTAAACCGGTTTTCAGAGTCCTTCCCGCCTTTTGACGGTTACCGCAGATTGGCAGGAAACCCCTGTAATTTCTTGATTTATGGTCGCAAAGTCCTGCCACAGGTATTACGATAGAGTTTACGGAACTTTCTGCGCCAAGCAGTGTTTACCTTTGTAGAAAGGTGTGAAAACGGATGTCGGAAGTGAAACAAGATACCTCTGACTCTTCTGAGTTTGAAATCACTCAGGAGTCAATTGATAAACTGAGCTCTGCGTACCGACAGATCCACGGGCAGATCTCAAAAGTCATCGTGGGTCAGGATGATGTGATTGAGCAGTTGCTGATTGCCTTATTCAGCCGAGGGCACTGTCTGCTGGAAGGGGTTCCCGGTCTGGCGAAAACCCTGATGATCAGTACGCTGGCCCAGACACTTTCCATGTCGTTCAGCCGCATCCAGTTCACCCCGGACCTGATGCCCGCGGATATCACCGGAACCGATGTGCTGCAGGAGAACCGGGAAACGGGAGAACGGGAGTTTCGCTTCATCCCGGGTCCTTTATTCCATAACGTGGTTCTGGCGGATGAAATCAACCGTACGCCTCCCAAAACTCAGGCCGCGCTGCTGGAAGCGATGCAGGAACACCAGGTGAGTGTCGGTCAGACCCGCCATCTGCTGAATGATCCCTTCTTTGTACTGGCGACACAAAACCCGATTGAACAGGAAGGCACGTACTCACTGCCAGAAGCACAACAGGACCGCTTCATGTTCAAGGTTTATGTCCGGTATCCTTCCTTCCAGGAAGAACGTCAGATTGCCCGGCAGACGACATCTGATTCCAAAAATACAATCGAACATGTATTGAATGCAGTCGATGTCCTGGAGATTCAGAAGATTGTCAGGCAGGTTCCGGTCTCGGATCATGTGATTGATTATGCCCTGGCTCTGGTCCGACAGACCCGCGTGAACGAACCGGGTACCCCCGAGTTTGTGAACGAATGGCTGAGCTGGGGCGCAGGACCGCGTGCCGTTCAAAACCTGTTGCTCGGCGGAAAAACACGTGCGTTGCTCAATGGTCATACTCACGTCTCGACAGAAGATATCAGTGCCCTGGCTGCACCGGTATTACGACATCGAATCGTGACCAATTTCTCTGCTGAATCGGAAGGGATTACCTCGGATCGTGTGATTGAGCGATTGATTGAAGAGACACCGTCTAAGGAAGGCGAACTGACCAGTGACCCAAGATTACAGAAAATTTTTGCTGCCTGAGGCAATCTCTCGCATTTCCCGTCTGGAAATTCGAGCACGCACGATCGTCGAGGGGTTCCTGTCGGGTTTACACCGCAGTCCCTTCTTCGGGCAATCTGTCGAATTCGCTCAACACCGGGAGTACGCCCCCGGTGATGATGTGCGAAATATCGACTGGAAGGTCTGGTCCAAAACAGATAAATACTACATCAAGCAGTATGAGGAAGACACCAACCTGCAAACCACACTGCTGGTGGATGTCAGTGAGTCCATGCAGTTCGGAACCGGTCCGTTATCTAAATATGAATACGGCTGTACGGCAGCGGCGGCCCTCGCATTTCTCCTGCTCAAACAGCAGGATGCAGTAGGGATGGTCACTTTTGACGACGGAATTCGCAACCGCGTTCCCGCGTTAAGTAAACGAAATCACCTGAATGCTCTGCTGACGGCGCTGGCCTCTGAAAAACCAGCAAAAAAAACTGACATTTATGACGTATTGAAAGAAGTGGCAGAAACGCGCTCGCAAAAAGGCACAATTATCCTCATATCCGATTTATTCGTTGACAGAGAGAGTCTGTTCAAAGGATTACGTCTACTGCAGTATCGCGGTCATGATCTGATGCTGCTGCATATCCTGGATGACCAGGAACTGGATTTTGATTATAGCGGAACAACACGATTTGAAGGCATGGAAGAAGCGGGAGAACTGGTGTGTGACCCCCGTTCTTTACGGGACGGTTATCTCAAAGCCATGCATGAATTTTTAAATGAAATCAGAAGACGTTGTGCCAAAAATAAATTTGACTACCAGACAATCCGGACCAGCGAATATCTCGATGCTGCGTTGGCCCACTACTTGAATCATCGCATCGGAATGCAGCAATCCATCCGACAATAAACGAAACCAAATCCCCCGATTCTCTCCAGCCTGTAACAGACGATTCGACTTATGGAAGCATGGTTAACTCAACATTTTGTGAATTCCGCACTGGTCTCGACCGGCGCTTTGATGATTGCTGCGCCGATCATCATTCACCTGATTAATCGCTTCCAGTATAAACGCGTGCAATTTGCTGCAATGGAATTTCTGCTGCAAAGCCAGCAGACCAACCAGCGTCGCGTGCTGATCGAACAGCTCCTGCTGCTGTTACTGCGTATCATTCTCATCATCTGCCTGCTGCTGTTAATCGGCCGTCTGATATTGGACCCCACTCAGATGTCGATGTTTCACGGTGCCAAATCACATCATGTGATTGTGCTGGACGACAGTGGCTCCATGCGGAATGCCTGGGGAGAACAGACGGGCTTTCAAGAAGGTCTGCAGGTCATTCGTAAAATTGCCTCTGAAGGTGCCAATCGTCCCAATACGGAAAAGTTCTCTTTGATCGTTCTGTCGCGCGCCGATGCACCCCTGTTTCTACAGCGTGATATTAATGAAGAGCTGATCAACGAACTGGACGCCAAACTCTCCAACCTGAACTGCTCGCACCAGAGCCTGGATTTGAACCAGGGTCTGGAAGCAGCCGTCGACCTGTTGAACGAGGATCGGGCCATCATCAAAACGCTCCACCTGATTTCTGACTTCCGTAAATCGGACTGGCAGGAAAAGAAAGGGGTCGCCTCGACGATCGAAAAATTAAGCAACAGCGATACGGCAATCAACCTCATCAAAACGGTCCCCGATTCTCAATCCAATCTGGCAATCACCGAACTCTCGGGGGCGACAGAAGTCGCTGCCGTGGATGTGCCGCTCCGACTGAGGATCAGCCTGAAGAATTTTGGAGAACAGGTCGCCGAAGACGTGCGCGTGTCTGCGTTTGTCGATCAGACGAAGCTTCCAATGAGTATCGTGTTTGATAAAATCGAAGCAGGCAGTGAGATCTCACAAGACTTCGACGTGGTTTTCAACAAACCCGGGCTGCACGAGATCAATGTCAGCCTGACAAACGACGCGCTGGATGGCGACAATGAGCGGTATATGGCTATCAATGTCAAACCCTCCAACCCGGTCCTGATTGTTGACGGCAACCCCTCCGGCAACGAGTGGATGTACATCCAGACGGCGATTGCACCCGATGCTTCGACGACCGGATTTGCTCCTTCTGTAGAGAATGTCGACTATCTGCGCAGACATCCTCTCAGCCAGTTTAAAAATATTTATCTGCTGAATGTCGCAGAACTGCCTCTGGATGCCGTCGCCGCTCTGGAGAAATTTGTCTCTGACGGAGGCGGCCTCATCTGGTTTGCAGGTCCTTCCCTCCAGCCTGCTTTTTATAATGAAAAGCTCTATAAAAATGGTAATGGTCTGTTTCCTGCTCCCCTGGAAATGTCTACGCGTGAGTTGCCTGTCCGGGAATCGAGTACCACGGTGGATCTGAATGTCAGTGACCACCCCCTCTTTTCTGTCTTTGCCGGCCAGGATAATCCGCTCATCGAAGCGGTGACGATTTCACGTTACTTCCCCATCTCTGAGCAGTGGCTGCAGACCAAGGCGGAGAAAGCATCGGGTGTGAATGTGATCGCGACGCTCCGTAATCGGGCCCCGCTGATCCTTGAACACAGGCTGGGCAAAGGTCGCATCATTACCTGTCTGACGTCGGCGGGTCCTGTCATGACGAATGAGGGAGAGCCCTGGAACACCTGGGCATTCAACCCCAGCTATATCGTGTTCCAGCTGGAACTGCAAAAATACCTGGTACAATCCCGCTCGCATGAGCAGGCAGAAATTGTAGGCGCACCGATCCCCTTTTCCCTCGATGCTTCACGGTTTTCAGATGAAATTGAAATCCAGACACCTGTGACGCAGGGAGGGCGAACCATTCGCCTCAAAGCATCTCCTGAAGAGCAATCGGATACCGCGGGCAACAGTACTCTGCAACTTGTAACTGCCTATCGGGACACAGACCAGCCTGGCGTTTATACAGTTCAGCTGAAGCAACAGGACCAGACCATTGAGCCCCGCATGTATGCCTTCAACTTCCCCGTTTCGGAAAGTAACCTGGAACTGGCTACGACCGATGAGCTCATGAATGAGCTGGGCAATTCAAAACAGATTCAGATTCAGGAACCGGGTGAATTCCAGTGGATTCAAGGCCAGGAAGCAGGTCGAGAAATCACCAATGCCATTTTACTGATCCTGTTCGTGTTATTGATTTGTGAACAACTGCTGGCCTATCGTTTAAGTTATCATCCTAAAACAGCGGGTGCCGCCGCATGAGTTATTTTGCTTCCCTTCCAGCATCACTGATTCTGGCTGCCGACGAAACGACCGCGTTTCGTTCGATCGAATACGATACGCCCTCCTCAGGCTGGGGATGGCTGCTGCTCCTGGGTGGGTTGGGACTGGTACTGCTGTTATCGTTCCGAACAGTCTGGAAAGACTCAATTCAACTCCCGCTGTTCTGGCGCTGCTGGCTGGCAGTATTGCGACTGGGCGTATTAGTCGCTTTGATTGCCATTGTTTTTAATCCGCATGAACGTACTCAGAAAATGTCGTTTCGCCCTTCCCGGGTCGCGGTACTGGTCGATACTTCGCTTTCCATGAGGCACCCGAATCAACTGGTGACGGCAAATACAAGTTCGCCTGCCAGCCGCAATGTTGCCTCCCGCATGGAAGCAGTCGAAAAACTTCTGGCAGATTCTCCCCTGATCAAGGACCTGCAGAAAAATCATCAGGTCAGTGTTTACTCCTTTGATAAAACCTTAGTCGGCCCCCTGCATGTGTTCCCGAAACAGGACTCGCCTGAGAACACTGCGAAACCGGCTTCAGAGGCAGAGACCAGCATTCCGGATCAACCTGACTGGAACACACTGCTTCAGCCCCAGGGTCTGGAGACGCGCCTGGGAGAACTGCTGGGACAGCTGATTCGTGAGATTAATGGCTCCACGCTGTCTGGAATAATCATCGCCACTGATGGGGCATCGAATGCCGGTATAGACTTACTTTCTGCCAATGAAGCGGCAAAAGAATCAAAAGTACGACTGATTCCCCTGGGGCTCGGCAGTCCGGTTCGTCCGGCGAACATCCAGATTTCCAAAATCATCGCTCCCACTGATGTACAGTTCGGGGATGGTTTTGAGATCACCGCCATCGTGCAGGCCGTCGGTATGCCTGGGAAAAATATTACCATCGAACTGCTGAGAAAAGTTCCAGGCGAAGCAAAACCAGCCATTGTTGAAACGCGAGATGTCCTGCTGCCTACCGAAGACAGCCTGCCACTCGATATCAAATTCGAACGCACCCCCGCTGAAGAAGGTGAAATCAGTTATGTGGTTCGTGCTCGGGGCAATCAACTGGCGGGCGATGCCAATGCCATGGACAATGAACTGGCACATTCCGTCAATGTATTCAGTCGCCCCACACGCGTGCTGGTCATCGCCGGTGGCCCGATGCGGGATTATCGCTTCGCCCGTACCATGCTCTACCGTCATCCATCAATCCAGTCTTCGGTCTGGCTACAGTCTGCCCCTCCCGGGGTTTCACAGGATGCAAACGAACTGTTGTATGAATTTCCTGAACGGGCAGACCTGTTTGAATACGATGTGGTCCTCGCGTTTGACGTGAACTGGGAACTGCTGTCCGCAGAACAGATGCAGAATCTGAATGAATGGGTCTCATCAGCAGGCGGCGGAATCGTGATGGTGGCCGGCGACGTTTACACGCCTAAACTGGCCCAGGAAAGTGAAAAATACCAGTCTATTCTGGATCTGTATCCCGTGTTTATCAACTCCTTCGTTCGCGACTACCTGGATGAAGAGGCGACACAGATTCGCAGGATCGAATGGACTCAGGCCGGCCTGGATGCCGGCTTCCTGATGCTGACCGACGATCCGGCAACTTCCCGGCAATTATGGGAAAACTTCCCTGGTATTTATCGGTGTTATCCCTCAAACGGTGCCAAAGCTGCTGCGACGGTTTATGCCCACTTCCCCGACCCGAAAACTCAGACGGAATTTGGATTCTCTATCTTGATGGCGTCTCAGTATTATGGCGAAGGTCGCTGTTTCTATCTGGGCAGCCCGGAAATGTGGCGGCTGCGCTCTGTGGAGGAAGATTACTACGACCGGTTCTGGACGAAGCTCATCCGGAATATTGGACAGGGCCGCACGAAACGGGGTACGAAACGGGGTACGCTCATTCTGGAACGGGATGAATATGTTCTGGGACAGACCGTCTCTGTCCGAGTCAGACTGCTCGATCCGGAATTCAAACCCCTCATCCAGGAATCCGTGCCTATGGAGGTCATTGATCCACGAGGCAGACCCCTGGTTCCCAATCTACTGCTCATGCAGGACCGGAATCGACCTGGCGAGTATGTCGCCAGTTTCCGTGCCGGCCTGCCTGGTAAATATCGATTTGAAGTCACGGTTCCTAATTCCAAAGGTCAGGTTGTTGACGGAAATCTTATGGTTCTGCTGCCGCGACTGGAAGATGAATCGTTGAGTCAGAACGTGAAAGGACTCAAGGAACTGGCCCGCGATACCGGTGGTCAATACCTCGCTCTGGAAGAAGCAGAACAGATTCCTGCCCTTCTGCCTGACCAGGGAGAAGAATTCCTGGTTGACGAGAGGCTGAAGACACTCTGGGATCAGGCCTGGGTCTTCTTCCTGCTCGCAGGTCTGCTGGCTGCGGAATGGCTGACCAGAAAATTATTTAAACTGGCCTGATTAATCGTACAATATGTCTGTTGTCCCATAATTGGACTTTGTTGAAATATCAGCGTGAATAAACGAATGAACGAACCTGCCAAATTATCGATCCCTCAGGAAATTACCGATTTACTCAATCGGCTACGGGGCAAAATACGCAGATATATTCTGCTGGAAGGTGCAGCCAAACTACTCGCCACGGCAGGACTGATATTCTGGATCAGCTTTGTGGTTGACTGGGGTTATTTCCGACTCAGCCATTTTGAGTTACCTGTCTGGTTTCGCGCCTCGTTTGTATTAATTTCATTGACAACAATCCTGATTCTGTCAGGTACGTTTATCCTGTTCCGCCTGATGACAAAAATGAGAAAGAAAGCACTGGCTCTCGTACTGGAGCGTCGCTTTCCTGAGTTGAATGACCGACTGGCAACGGCGATTGAACTGCACGAATCCAACGAACCGCAAAATGCCTTAACCCGCGCCATGCTGGAACGGACCGTCAAAGATGTCGCACGCGGCAGCAGTCAGCTTCCCCTGGAAGATGTCTTTGACAAACGTCCCTTGCGCAGGGCATTCTTCGGTGCCCTGATTCTGTCGGTTTCCATCCTGATTCTGGCTGTCGTCAATCAGCCCGCGATGGCCCGCTGGGCAAAAGGCTACCTGGAATTAAAAAATGATTACTGGAACCGCGAAACAGGACTGGTCGTCAAAGTAATCGCCCAGCCGGGAGACCGCATCCGCGAATTCCAGGACCAGACATACAAACATGGTCTGGGAAATGACCTGACACTGTTAGTGGAAACCGTCGAGGGCAAAAAGTCCCCGGAACGCGTGCAGTTAACCTATCGCATGCAGAATGGTCGAGAGGGAGGCCGAACCGTCATGTCGCGACTGGGCGAAGGTCGCTTCAAACATACGATTACGGACGTTCTGGACGGAATGCAGATCTGGGTCTCAGGCAATGACTATACCAACCCGGAACCCTATCTGATTGAAATTGTGGAAACCCCCACTTTGGATCAGATCCAACTTGAATGTCGCTATCCGGAATATACAGGTTTAAACACAGTTGATCCCGAGACCGGCATATCACAGCCTGATCTCCAGACCGTGCAGGGAACTCAGATCGCGCTGCCCGTCAACACAGACTTTCAGATGGTCTCCACAGCCAACAAGCCGATCACCCGGTTTTCCCTGGAAACAGATCAGCTGAAAATACAGCTGGAACCAGCAGCGACTGCAACTTCATCCCCAAAGTCAAATTTCCTCGCCTGGAAAAACTCTCAGGGAGAAATTGTAAAGCAGACCAGTTTCACGCCTGCTCAATTAGAACAGATGTGTGGCTCGGATCATCAGGTTTTTCGAGTTCCTTTCACCTTGGTTTCTGAGAATCAAAAGACATCATCCTCCGGGATCCCTCTCCCCATAGATCAGCCGATGCGGATCTACCTGGAAGACGAAGACGGACTGCTGGTGACCGAACCGATTCGCCTCAGCATTATGGGTATCGTTGATCAGCCGCCTAAAATTGATACTCGCCTGACAGGGATCGGCAAATCGATTACCCGCAAAGCGATGATTCCCGTCGAAGGGAAAATCACAGATGACTATGGCATCCAGTCGGCTCGATTTGATTTTCTGGTAGACGAAGATAAAAACTTCCGCCTTCGACCGTTTCGTTCCAAACCTGCGGAACGTCCCAAAGAATTTACCTTACAGCGAAATGAAAAAGAGACCTGGGAACGTTTTGATGTTCTGCCTCTGGATTTAAAAGTCGGACAGAAACTCAGCCTGACGGTGCATGCGGAAGACGCAGACAACCTGAGTGGCCCTCATCAGGTACATGGCGAAACCTACCATTTTGAAATCGTGACCGATGAGGAATTACTCTCGATCCTGTATTCAAAAGAGCTGAATTTGCGCAAGCGATTTGAACAGATTTTCAAAGAAGTCACGCAGACACGTGACGAACTGAAAGAACGCGTCGCGCAGGTTCGCGAATCTCAGGCAATCACTGAAAAACAGAAACAGGGGCAGACCGACCCTGCCTGGGAAGCAACATTACTGGAAAATCAGAGTGCCATCGCCGTTTCGGCGGATCGATCACTCTATGGAACGCGAAAAAATGCGACCGAAACAGCATCCATAGTGGAATCATTTCATGATATTCGGGAAGAGCTGGTGAACAACGGGGTCGCCACCGCGCAGATTCTGGGACGCATCGATGACAAAATTCTCAAACCCCTGACGATGATTCATGAACAGGATTTTCCAGATGTCGACCAAAGACTGGGACTGTTCCGGCTGGCAATTGAACAGAACAGCAACCCTCTGACCGAAATCCAGACCAGCATTGATCTTCTGGATTCCATGCTGGTTCGAATGCAAGGCGTTCTCAACGAAATGCAGGACTTGCTGGAGTTCCATGAAGCCATCGAAATGCTGAAAAATCTGATTGAACGAGAAAAAGAATTAACTGAAGAGACCAAAAAGTATCGCAAAAACAAGCTTCTGGACCGTCTCAAAGGATTGGGATTGGAGTAAATCAAAAAAACGCACCAATACCTGCGAAAACCGAGCCTCACGGTTTCCGCCACCCTTAACCACTGGACACAAAAACACGCTTCGATCCTCGTCCCCTACTTGATATAATACTTTGTCCGTTTAACTCTATGCGCGCCGCACAGATAGACGCCCAGGCAATGGTTGCATTCCCTTCCTCAACAGTTCTGAGAACACTATGAAAACTTTGGCAGAAGCAACATTTAAGTGGAATCGTCCAGGGACTTTCGTTCTGCTGTTCTTACTGACCGTCTGCTTGTCAGGTCAGAACGTCAGCAGAGCCCAGGAACCCGCGTCTTCAAAAAATGCCACTTCCCCCCAGACAAATAAGAGTAACCTGTCCGACAGACAGGAAGCCATCTCACAACAGTTCAAACGCTTTGAGTCAACGCTCCACGATCTCGGCGAATATATGAAAAAGACAGATCCTGCCCGGGCGGATCTGCTGTTTCGTGCCTTTGGTCAAAGCAAACAGAATCAGATGACTGTGGAAATGCAACGCGTTCTGCAGATGCTGGATAAAGGCCAGCTGGGTGATGCCGTGGAACGCCAGGAGAACCTGTTAAAAAACATGCAGAATCTTCTCGCGTTACTTCAAAGTGAAGACCGCATGAGTGAAGTCGAGAAAGAAAAGCAGCGCATTCAGGATCTGCTTAAAGATGTGAATCGCCTGATCGGCCAGGAACGGGACGTGCGTGCTGCGACGGAACGGGGGGGAAAGCCTGCCGACTTAACAGAGAAACAAAAGAAGGCAGCGGAAAACGCCCGAAAGCTGGTCGACAAAATCGAACAACAGGATACTGCAAAAAACGACTCAGAGAAGTCTGATCAGGATACCCAATCTGATATGGATCCCCAATCATCAGAGAAAAAGGAAGAGGGCCAACAGAAAGATCAGAAGTCTCAGGAAGGTAAATCCGATTCGAAGTCGGATGCCGACTCCAAAAAATCTTCAAAATCTGAGTCCCAAGGCAAACCTCCCGAAAACGGTAAATCAGATCCTGATCAGAAAGGGTCTGAAGAACAGAAGTCTGATCAACAGTCTGGGGAACAGCAGCAGTCACAACAAAAGCAGCAAGGTCAGCAGGGGAAACCACAGGAGGGAGAAAACCAGCAATCCCAGGAACAGCAGCAGCAGAAGAAGACTCCGGGCCGGGAACAGATCGAACAGGCACGCCAGGAAATGGAAAAGGCGATTGAAGAGCTGGAGAAAAAACAGAAAGATGCCGCCTCCCGTCATCAGGATGATGCGATCCGTAAATTAGCAGAAGCCAAAGAAAAACTGGAAGAGATGCTGCGTCAGCTACGCGAGGAAGAACGCGAGCTGATGCTGGCTGCCATGGAAGCCCGTTTACAGAAGATCCTGGCGCAACAGAAACGGGTGTATGCCGGCACACTTTCTATCGGCCAAGTCCCCGAAAAAGAACGCACGAGTCGTCATACGGCCCGCGCTGTTCAGCTTTCCCGTGAAGAATCCCAGATTGGTCTCGAGGTAGAAAAAGCGATCCTGCTGATCACCGATGAAGGTTCTTCGGTCGCGTTTAGCGAAGCGCTGGCTGAGGTCCGGGAAGACGTCCAGAATGTGAGTTACCGCCTGAACCGGGTGCAGGTGGATGAACTGACACAGGGCATTGAAAAAGATATTATCAGTTCCCTGGAAGAAATGATCGAAGCACTGCAAAAAGAGATGGATAAGTCAGACGAAGAGAAGAAGAAACAGCAACAGCAGCAGCAACAACAGGGTTCACCGGAAGATCAGGCTCTGATAGATATGCTGGCAGAGATCAAAATGCTGCGGTCACTGCAGTTACGCGTGAATAACCGCACTCGGAGAATCGAAAAGCTGGCATTGGAAGAGGGAGCCAACCAACCCGATATCCTGGAACAATTGCAGAAACTGGCCAATCGACAGACACGCATTCAAAACGCGACCTACATACTGGCAACCGGCAAAAACAAATAAGCGATTTCTCGGAATCGCTGGAACAAAGGTAACAGACCGCGATGAAAGTCAGTCCCAAATCAATTCGCATTACAGGATCTATTCTTCTCTGCCGGGGAGGGTTCGCTCTGCTTGCCCTGACTTGCCTGGTCCCTGTTTCCAGCTATGGGCAGACTCCCATCCCGGTGCCACTTCCCATAAAGGAGCCTGTTGAGAAACAGACCGGGAACGAAGTGACCGTACTTTACGCTGCTCCCACTTCTGCAGAATTAAAATCTCAGCTGGAAAGCTGGGTTGCCGATCAAAAGGTTAAAGATCCGTCGCAGCTGAAAGCGATTGCCAGTCAGCTGGTGAAACTGGAATCTGTTCTGTCTGCGGAAGAGAAGCTGGACATCGCCATCCGTATTTTCTCAAACATCGATGGCCAGACAGCAGACCTGGTGCGCGCGAACCAGTTTTCAGACAGTGTTCCCCAGTTTTCCAGCCCTCCACTTTTGACGGAAGGCAAAGCCGAGACGTTCTACCTTGCCAATCTGAGATACTTCATCGCCCGCAATCTGACGCAATTCAGACTGGTTGACCCGGCTCTGGAAATCTTCAATTCGATCAACCCGGAACCCCTGATTGACCCAGCCGGTTACCTGTTTTACAAAGCAGTCTGCGAGCACCGCCTGTTGCAGAAAGAAGCCTGTGAAAAGACCCTGGACCAACTCTTAAACCGTACCCAGGACGTCCCGGAACGCTTTACCCAGGTCGCAGTCCTGATGCAGGCTGATCTGGCTTCACTGAAAGAAGAAAGTCTGGATGAAATTTCCCGCAAGATGAGCGACGTAGAGCGCAGGCTGGAACTGGGAAATTCCGGGAAGAAAGTCCAGAAAGTCGAAGACGAAATCATTGCCTCGCTCGACAAACTGATCAAAAAAATGGAAGACCAGTCCAAGAACAGCCCTTCCGCCGGAGCGGGGGGAGGTAATTCAAAAACACCTGCCGCTGGTGCAGATGAAAGCCGTGTGAAAGGCGAAGTTGCACCAGGCGAAGTAGACAAGAAAAAATTATCCAATAATGGAGGTTGGGGCCAGTTGCCTCCCAAAAAACAGGCTTCTGCCAAAAACATCATTAATCGTAATTTTCCGTCACATTACCGCAAAGCGATTGAAAAGTACTTTAAGAAACTGGCTGCCGAAAAAGCCAGTTCCGGCAAATAGCGTTTTCTATCCCTTATGATATCCATATCTGAATTTAAAGAATTTCCGGAGTTGACTACATGCCTGTTCTGTTTTTTGTTTCCATGACCACTCTGCTTGCCGTCGCTCCTGATGTTGAAGTCACTTCACTCAGTGGCACGACTGCCTCGGGGAGTCTGCAGTCATTGAACAAAACAATCGCAAAAGTCAAAGCGGGACCGACAGAAAAAGATCTGCCTCTTTCCAATATATTGAATATGCGATTTCCCAGGAATCGCTCTCAACGCAGCCTCGAATTACCGCTTACCGTCAGATTGACTGATGGCTCAAAATTTCCGATACAGGCCCTGCAAAGCAATGATCGCCAGGTCAAAGTCAGTGGTAAACAGACCGGTGAGCTGATCCTGCCGACAAAAAATGTCGCCTCGATCCGGTTTGGCCCGTTGAGTTCAAACATTCGCGACTCCTGGGAAAAGCTGCTGAAAGCAGAGAATTCAAAAGATCTGCTCGTAGTTCAAAAGGAAAATGTACTCGATTATATTGATGGCGTTGTGGGTTCCATTACCGAAGACAAAATTCAGTTTTTTACCGGTGAGGACGAAGTCTCCGTCAATCGCAGTCGTGTGTTCGGGGTAATTTATTTCCGCCCCCCCACTCCGGAAGTGTCCCCCTTCTGTGCGATTCGACTGACCGACGAAGGAGTGTTGAAGGCCTCTGCCATCAATTTCACCGGATCAGAATTTACCGCGACTCTGCAGGGAGGCACCCAGGCCCGGTTTGCACCACAGTCGATTGCCAATCTGGATTTCAGTCAGGGTAAGGTGCGATACCTTTCTGACCTGGAACCAGGGAATATCGAATACACGCCTTTTTTTGATACGGTCTGGAAGTATCGAAAAGACAGACACCGCGATGGTGGCCCCCTCCGAGTGGGTGGAAAAGAATATGCACGCGGTCTCTACATTCACTCGAAAACACTGCTTCAGTATCGTATTAAAGGCGACTACCGGAATTTTCGTGCGATTATGGGGATCGATGATTCTGTCCCCGGCATTGGATTTGTCTATGTTGAAATCAAAGGTGATGGCCGCACACTTTATTCGGGAAATGTACGAAGTTCGGATGCTCCGGTGGAATTAAACCTGGATGTCCGTGGCGTACGGGATTTTGAGGTTCTGGTCGATTTTGGTGATAACCTGGAAATCTGCGATCACCTCGACCTGTGTGAAGCACGTTTTATTAAATAATCAGTAACGGTGCACACGACTGAGTCAGACTGACTGGTTTCGCAGTGAGCCGTTGAAGTTAAAAGGTAATTTGATGCAGAGATTTTTTATCTGTGTTCCATTTGTCATCTGTACTCTCCTGTCTCTACCGGTGTTTTCAGCAGAATCTTCTGTTGATCCTGCAGTGCTGGCGGCTCAGAAACAGCGTATTGATGTCATCAAAGCAGTCTCTCCCTCGGTGGTTGCCATCTTCGGTGGTGCCGGTGATGGCGGAGGCTCAGGAGTGCTGGTCACGTCTGACGGATATGCATTAACCAACTTTCATGTCGTCTCGGGAGCCGGTAACTTCATGAAGTGCGGGCTGAATGATGGCAAGCTGTATGACGCAGTCATCGTCAGTATCGACCCCACGGGTGATGTGGCTTTGATCAAACTCCTGGGCCGAACGGATTTTCCGGTTGCCCGACTGGGTGACAGCGATGCCGTGCAGGTGGGTGACTGGGCTTATGCCATGGGGAATCCGTTTCTGCTGGCGACCGATTTTCAACCGACGATCACCTACGGAATTGTCAGTGGCGTTCACCGTTATCAATATCCGGCTGGTACGTTTCTTGAATATACCGACTGTATCCAGGTGGACTCTTCGATCAATCCGGGTAACTCGGGAGGCCCCCTGTTCAATGATCGCGGCGAGTTGATCGGCATTAACGGCCGCGGGTCATTTGAAAAACGGGGCCGCGTCAATTCAGGGGCCGGTTATGCGATTTCCATTAACCAGATCAAGCACTTCTGGGATCATCTTAAGAGTGGCCGCATCGTCGACCATGCAGCACTGGGCGCAACTGTAACCACAGGCTTTGATTCAAATATCAATGTCGCTGAAATCCTGGAAGAATCAGACGCCTATCGAAAAGGTTTGAGGCTGGGTGACGAAATTGTCTCATTCGCAGGTCGCCCGATCCGCAGTGTGAACCAGTTCAAAAATATTCTTGGTATCTACCCTGCAGGCTGGACGTTGCCGCTGGTCTATCGGCGGGATGAGAAAAAGAACACAATCTATGTACGACTGCAGGCGCTGCATACTGCCCTGGAGCTACAGGAACAGGCAGGGCAGAAGCAGCTGATTCCGGAGAAAGCGCCTGAACCGGGGGATAAGAAGCCCCGACTCCCGATGCCAAACCCACATGCGAAGGCAGCACCTGAACCACCGGAAAAGTATAAGCACCTGTATGTCCCGAGAACTGGATTTGCCAATTACTATTTCAATCAGAAACAGCAGGAACGTCTGCTGCAGGCCTTAAATGCAACGAGTAATTTTTCGGATCGAACCGGAACCTGGACGCTGACCGGAAAAATGGGAAACGAAACTGATTTCACACTCACTCTGGCAGACAAAGGTGTGGGCTTTGAAGCCGGTAAGGATATCTTTCTGCAGTCACTGGAAACGGATATGTTCGTTGATGAACCACCAGGTACGGGTGGTCTGCTGGCGGCTTTACATCATTTCCGACTGCTGCTTTCCGGACAATCTGAACGATTCACAGACTTTTATTATCTCGGCAGCGAACGACTGGACGGAACGAATGAAATGGTCGATGTCCTGATCGCGACACAGACCGGTACGATCTCCCGCTGGTATTTCAACAAATCAGATCTGTCTCTGCGGGGCCTGGATTTTTATCTCACAGAAAATTCTGAAGTCTGCGCAATCCGTTTTGAACAATTCCAGACGCTCAATGGCCAGAAGTTTCCCGGTGAACTCGATGTGCGTCACGGCAGCCGACCTGTCATGAAACTGAAAATAGAACGCCTCAAGCTGGATCCGCTTGAGAACTCAAAGAAATAGCCACCGAACCGGATGAAAGTAGATCCTCAGTGATTCAAATCAAAGTCATCAAACCTGTTCTGTTCTGTCTGTGCCTGGCGGTGTTCCTGCTGCCTGTTTCGCGGACCGTCTCTGCTTCCTCGCAGTCAACAATCCAGTATAGCCTGCCTCGCCTGGTAAAAATATTTGGTGCGGGAGGCGTTAAAAACCTGTATGGTTACAGTACCGGTTTTCTCGTTTCTCCTGAAGGACATATTGCCACAATCTGGAGCCCCGTGCTCGATACCGATCGTCTGTCGGTCGTCCTGCACGATGGTCGAAAATTTGAAGCAGAAGTACTGGGAGCAGAACCGCATCTGGATTTAGCCGTTCTCAAATTAAAATCAGAACGGGAATTAGACCTGCCTTTTTTTGATTATAAAGAAAAAGTCACAGCCGGTCCGGGCACACGCATCCTGGGCTTCAGTAACATGTTTAAGGTCGCCACGGGTGACGAACCGGTATCGGTACTGCATGGCGTCATTGAGGCGCGAACCGAATTACCACGTCGCAGGGGCGCCTTTGAACTCTCGTATTCAGGTGATGTATATGTCGTCGATGCAATTACCAATAACCCGGGTGCCGCCGGCGGTGCACTGGTCACTTACGATGGAAAGCTGCTGGGGATGATCGGCAAACAGGTCAGGAATGCCAAAACGAATACCTGGGTCAACTATTCCCTGCCCATTGATGTGTTGAGCAAAAGTATCGAACAGATTATTACCGGTAAGTTCGATTCCAGTGAAGATCAGAAGAAACCTGACATGGATGCACCTCAGCGTTACCGCCCGGTCGACTTCGGGCTGGTGATGGTGCCCGATGTGCTTTATCGTACTCCCGCATATATCGACAGGGTTCTGCCTGGCTCACTGGTAGCCAAAGCGGGATTGCAGCCTGACGATCTTGTGGTATTTGTGAATGATGAACTGATCAAGTCCTGCAAAACCCTGAATTCCGAGCTGGGTCAACTTGAACCTGGCGATTTACTGCGTCTGGTCGTTCGCCGTAACAATCAGCTCATCTCGATCGAACTTCAGGTCCCCCCTGAAAAGAAATAGTAAAACAGCATCGAAATAATCATGAATCATATTTTCCGTTTACTGACACTGACACTGGCATTGTCCGGTTCCCTGGATCTGCTCCAGGCACAGGCACCAGTACCCAATCTGGAAATTCTTGAAGAACGTGCCTTCAAACAGGCTGCCGCCTTTATCAATCCCTCGATCGTCAGAATTGAAACCGTCGGAGGACAGGACCGGGTCGGCAAACTCATCACAGGGACCGGGCCGACTTCCGGAGTGATCGTCAGCCGAGATGGCCTGATCATTTCCAGTGCCTTTAATTTTATCGGCAAGCCCTCTTCGATCCTGGTGACCTTGCCCGATGGCCGACGTTTTCCGGCACAGAATGTTGCCACAGATCATCTTAAAATGCTGACGCTTCTGAAAATTGATGCGCAAAACCTGCCGGTCCCGCTTGCAATTCCGGAGAGTGAAATCCAGGTCGGCATGTGGTCGATTGCATTGGGACGTACCTTTGATCTGGACCAGCCCAGTATCTCTGTGGGGATCGTGAGTGCCCTGGAGCGGATCTGGGGAAAAGCGATTCAGACCGATGCGAAGATTTCTCCTGTTAATTATGGCGGACCGCTGGTAGACATCAATGGTCGCCTGATGGGCATTCTGGTCCCGCTCTCACCCGGTGCGTCGGCTGAGACCGCTGGCGTGGAATGGTATGATTCCGGAATCGGATTTGCGATTCCCATGTCAGATGTACTCAAAGTCATTCCCCGCCTGAATACGGGTAAAGACCTTTATCCAGGCCTGTTAGGAATCACGTTAACCGGTAACGGGGACCTGTCCACCGACATGCAGCTTGACCGTGTCCGCTACGGCAGCCCGGCTCAGGAAGCGGGCGTCAAAGCAGGAGACACAATTACTCATTTGGACGGAAACGCGGTCGCCATGCATTCCCAGGTAAAACAGGTACTGATGAATAAGTATGCGGGTGATTCTGTCAGTCTTGTGGTTACCAGGGAAGGCTCACCTGATCCTCTCTCATTTAAAGCCACGATGGTAGAAAAACTGGTTCCGTTTGAATCTGGATTCATGGGGATTCTGCCCCAGCGCGCCTCAATCGATCAGGTTGAAGCAGGCGTTGGCATCCGTTTTGTTTTTTCGAAATCAGCTGCAGCGGAAGCCGGCCTCAAACCCAGGGACCGAATCCTGGAATTCAATCAGCAGAAAGTTTCAGATGCCAGCGCGCTGGCACTACTGGTCAATCATTTACGCCCGGGAGAGACAGCAGAGATGCTGATTTCACGAGATCAGAAAGAGCAGACTGTCAAAGTCAAATTACAGTCCACTCCCCATACTGTGGAATCAGAACTGCCGACACAGGCTTTGCCGTCTCGGACTGCTGCAGAAAACCAGAAAGACAAGATCAAAACAGGACATCTCAAGGAAGAACTTCCCGGTTCTGAATCAACGTTCTGGGCTTATGTCCCAGAAAATTACAATCCGGATTATGAATACGGTTTAATGGTCTGGATTCACCCTCCGGGAAATACCATGGAATCGACGATCTTCAAAGAATGGAAGAGTATCTGTGAACAGCGCGGCATCATTATTGTGGGTCCCGCAGCGCAGGATATCATTCGCTGGAACCGGGATGAGACAGAATTCGTCAAAGAAGTGGTTGAATCGATGCAGAAGAGATACCAGATTGATAATACGCGCATCTTTCTTGCCAGCCATCGCGATGGGAGTGAATTTGCATTTGATCTGGCCTTCAAATATCGAGAGCTGTTTCGCGGGGTGGCTGTTTCCGAAGCGACGCTCAAAAATAAACCACCAGAGACAGATCCTGACTATCCGTTGAGCCTGTTTTTTGTCTTGAATGCTGCCAATCCGCTCAACCAGTTATTGCAGCCTCAGATCGAATTAATTCGAGAAATGAATTATCCCACGGTCCTCGAGTTAATCAAAAACGAGAACCCGGCGGGAGCATATCTTGAGAAATCGACACTGGAAGCCATCGGTCGCTGGGCGGACAGTCTGGACCGGATTTAATCAACTTTGATTATTACCAGGCAGTCGAGAATTCCCATACCATTTCCAGGCGTCATCCTCTGGTTGTTGCCTGGAAGTGATGAGTATTGAGCTCACTCATGACTTCCAGGACTGCTCATCACCGACTGTTGTTCAATGGTCGACATATCCTGTTTTTGCCTGACAGCGATCACAACTGAAACGGCGATGATAATCAGCCCGATTAATTCCGGAGAGAAAAAGAGCAACCAGATCAGTCCCAGAGATAACAGAGCGAACGCAGGATGTGTATTGAGCCATTCAGCAGATCGTGCTTGTATCGTTTTTCCCAGGATCGGAAGTAACACCAGAAGGCCGACTAATGCCAGAAGCAGATTCAGGTAAAGATCGGGAATAATCCAGGCTGACAGTGCCTCATCTTCGGGTTCGAAGCGCCCCTTCCCTGCGAAATAATGTACCTTCTGCTGTGCTACCGGCTTTAGTTTCTGATGAAACTGAGTGAAAAACGAGGGGGTGGGTAAAATGTCATCGTCACTTGATCTGACATATTGCTTGAATACAAAGACACGATCTTTTAATGCTGCAAAGCGGTTCAAGGTCTCACTGATCCCCTGACGATTCAGATTGGGATCAGCAACAATCATTTCCAGCCGCTTTAGTGATTTCAGTATTGCCTGCCAGACGGGTTGTGAAACATTACTCTGATCAGCCAGTTCAAGCTCCACCTCTGCGATCTTGAGTTCCGCTTCCAGTTGATCTGCAAAGTAGGTGAAAGCTGTGACCTCTTGTGAGAGGAATGTTCGATGGTGATTTGAGGTGATAATTTGAATCAGATTATGAGTCAGCGGAAAGTTCACTGGTTGTGGAACCTGTAACCAGGCCTTTTCCAGAAAATATTCGTGTTCGATCTGATAAGACTCCCAAAAGAGAGTCAGTTCGTAAAATTTAGGCCCCCCGTTCAACGGAATCGAAAGCGTTCCGTTTTTCTGCTCAATCGAGGTATCATTTTCTCCATTGATCAGTACGGCCATTAACTTAGTTTTTGCAGGCCAGGTCATTTCCAGAGAGCGACTGGTCTGATTAAACAGTTTAACCTGTGTCAGCCCATGAATGACTTCCGGATTGCTTAAGATAATTTCTGATTCCATATAAGGAATAAATTCTTCACTTGCGACATCAGCGTCGCTCAACGTTGAGATCATTTTCCAGGGCTTGTTACCGACAAGATAAACACGTTCCTGACTGAAATCAGGAGAGATGTCACAGCGTGCCTGAACCCAGTCTGGAACTTTTTCCGGCTGAATTGCCTTTCGTTTCTTTTTATCAGCCAGCTGAAAATCCAGCTGAGAGGATAACAGCAGGTAATGCTTCTGTAGTTTGGCATTTTGCAGAGTCACAGGCGCAATGACCAGTTCATGAGCCGGCTTTAACAGTATTGCTCTTACAGAAATACTTTTCTCTTTTGCCCTGGAGTCTGGTGGTTGTAAATGAACGAGCAAAGATCCATCTGGCAACTGGCCTGATATTTCGAAGGGCATACCATCAATTGAATAATTCTCAGCATACTCTTTGGGAATCACCAGGGTGATCTGCATTTCCTGATCGGGAACCGAAAAACGCAAAGTCTGTGTGACCTCAATCCTCTGATCTTCGAGCGCATCAATCATCGTCAGAGTATCCGCGGTGATCAGCATGTTATGTGGTTTGATTGATAATTCAATCAGATCGCTCTTTGAGTCGATCGCCTGAAAACGACCAACGGCTGACAAATGCTCAACGGAAACCGGTTGGGCTGCATCATCCTGAATCCGACGAAATTCCGGCGAGGTCAATTTGACTTCAATTTGAGGTTTCTGATAGAGAGTCAGTTGAGAATCTTCTATTTTCGTCTGTTCGATTTGAATACCGGGTATCTTCAGATCCCCCATGCTGCGAACCGGCAACCAGCCCTTCAGAGTCAGATCCTGCAATCCTGAAGTTTTGTTTTTCAGAAACAGTGTGATCTGATTACCGGCACGATGCCAGTGCGCCAGGCGTTCCACGTCCTCTTCTTTCACCGAGAGTGATTCGATACGGAGTGCGGCAGGTACTGTCAGAATATGTCGAAATGCAGGAGCCTGGCTGATTCGCAGTTCTGCCGAAAACGTCCAGTCAATACTCTTCTGATTGATGACCAGAGACTGGCTGATTCGGGCAGTACGATCCGGATTTTTCGGCTTTAATATCAGTGAGATCGGGGCTGGTTGATTCATCTGAAATAAGAGGGTCGCTGACTTCAAAATATTATCATCTGGCTGCCGGCCTGGCGTTTTGGCAGAGATCGAAGTCACTCCCTCCGGCAACATTCCCAACTGTTCCACTTCGAATTCCGGCCCGGTTCTCACACCAATCTGCTGTGACAGGATCTTGATTGTTGCATTCTGTGAATCAGCATTATCCGATTCGAAATAAACAGGCGGTATCGTGACTTCTTTTAAAGAATCATTCGCAGGAAATTCGAAAACGGCATTGATGATAAATTCACCTGATTTGGATTCCGATAATTCCAGAAGCAGATCCTCATATTGATGATCGGCTGAGGGATGCAATGCGGGAATAACCGAAATGCCGGGTGACTTTACACTGCGGACAATCATTCCGGCGGGCAGCTTCCAGGAAAGGTAATCCACTTTTCCATTCAGAACATTGTATTTCACCTGCACATCCAGGCGTGTCATTGAGGAAGAAACATCTGCATTAATAAAAATCGCTGCTTCCAGGTTGAGTGGACTGACGTCAGAACTTTGTCCTGTGAACCATTTTACCTTCAGCTGTGAATTTTCTTTCAGATACGTCGAAAAATGCTTCTGCCCCGACAATTGATACCGGGAGCTGCCCGTACTTTCTGAAAGTTCAACAAGCTGAACCGCATCATGAAAATCAAACGAAAAATAATTGGTTGCCAGAGGAGGAATCGAGAGTTCAAACTGACCACTGCCCGCACTGAGTTTCACTGCAGGATGCAAGACCAGTTCAATACGATGATTCCGGTAGGAATAATCGAACACAGGTTTTCGTGCCTCAACAGAATCGTTTTGACCTGGAGTCAAGGGTGAGGTTTCACTCGGTTGATTACTGACATTGACCAGAATACTCTGACCATCTGCAGCAAGTAATACCGGAACCACTTTCCCGTCAACCCGGCAGGAATCTGGTCCACTGAGGTTCCCCCCGTGGATGGGAAGCTGAATGGTCGAAGAGGTTCTGGTAACCGGAATTTTCACCTGGAAGTCAGCCTTCACAGTCAGCAACTGATTATCTCGGATTTCTCCTGCATACTCCGCCGAAGTAAGCAGGTATTCCGGCTGCTCAGGCGCCGCCACAAACTCTTCCAGTATTTGCAGTAAACCTGGTGTCAGATAAGCGAATGATTCTGAACCAGCGCGGGCACTGTCAGGTAACAGAACATATTCGGTGCGAACTGCTGTCGTTTGATTCCCGTCTGAAGGAGGATTTGTCACAGGCGAAGTTTGCGCATACCCTGTGGCTGTGATTCCCAATATACCCGCCAATAGCAACCGTGCTGTTATGGAAAGTGAAGATAAAGAATGCTGATATGCTTTGGTACTTTCATCTTCAATCTGTCGCGGGACCTCCTGCCTGAGATACCGGCGGGGAATCAACAGGATAATCAGAATTCCTGCCAGGCAGCTTCCGGAAATCTGTGCCCAGGCAAAAGGAAAGATCCAGGAAAGGATCACCGATATCAGGATTCCCATAATGCATATTTTGTCGCGTTGCTTTATATTCCCGACTCGCAGCAGCAAACCAGTGGTTACCGTTAGCAGCAGGACAATCCAGGAAAAAAGGTTTATGTTTCCCACATTCGCAATTTCCAGAACACCTGATTTTACGGGAAATAAAACAATCGCATCCCACTCGGTTCTGTTGAATTCCTGTTTGTGATTTGATTTCCCCAGGACTCCCAGAAAGCGACGTGTGAGAGATTCTTCGGGCAGGGATTGCTGCAATACCATATTGAGCGGCCCCTCCATCAGTTGAGTTCCCGCAGGCAGCACAAACTTCCAATCAGTTTCCAGAACGCGCTGGCTGATTTGAGGAAACGGGATCTGACGTGTTGTCGTCAGGAAATCAAAACTGGAGCTGGTCTGATACTGTATCGTAATCTCGTAAGCGTCCAACTGATCAAACAGTGGAATCAGATACTGTTTCTCAGCTTCAACAGGAGTAATTCGTCGTCCATTGACGGTTGTCGAAATCAGTTTCACTTCATTCGGAAAGCGAAAGAGAAATTTATCATCAAATGTTTTGGAGAGATCCAGCGAGATGGCCGCTTCATGCACATCTGGCTCACCATTGCCGTGCCCGAACCGGGAATGGATGCTGACCGTAGCGGTACCCTGGTCCAGGCTGTTTTCCGGCATTTCAGAAGAACGGGTAATCGTTAATGCCCCCAGTGGCTGTTTATATTCCCATTCATAATTGCGCTGATTTCGAGGTAAACCGGATCTGTTTTTGATATCGGGGGGGAGCAGCAACCCTTCTGTTCTCATTCTTAGATTGAGTTCATTGGAATTCAGGACTCTTACAGTTCCCTGAAAAGGCTGTGCCTGAGGCGCATAAACCAATGAAGCCCGGACTGTTTTCAGAAAAGGCCTGGTCCGTTCACCTCGTATCTCAAGCTCTTTAAAAACGGGAGCCGGGAACGAAAGTTCCCAGAGTTCTCCCAGATTAGGTAGATACCACTTTTGATGCTCGGAAACAGGTAATTTCTGAATTTTGAGTTTCGCCTGCAGGCCGCTGTCTGATGGTAGAGTCCACTCCAGTGGCTTCCCTTCTTCAGACAGATAAACCATGACACGCTGAATCCCCCTGGCCGGTGGCACGCAATTCAGGATATAATTTTCCTGTATCAAATCATCATTCAACGCCAGATATGTGCTCGCATTTACCTGAAATGACTGCTCCATGCTGGACAGTTTGGGGCTTCCCCAGTGAGCTCCGGAATAGGGAGAGAGGTGATAATACCGCGAAGTGCCCTGCGTGACTGCGGGAAACTTCCAGTTTTTAGGTAATTCAGTGGCAGACAGTTCTTCGACTTCTTTGTCAGGATCAAACTGCAGTGCTAACTGCTGAGGTGCTGACAGTTCCAGAATTCGATCAACGCTGCTACACCCCAGCGGCCTGATACCGGAAAGCTCAATCTGTCGATTGGACACCGGGACCAGTCGGCGCGCCTGAATTTCCAGTGTAAACGGGGCCTCGGGCGAAACTGATACGGGTAAGCGAATACTCAACTTCTGCTGTTTATCACTCTGTTCAACATCCCATAAAATGGCTGCGGAATGTGTCTCTGCCGGGCTGCTGACCTGAGTGATCTCCCAGCCCGAGGGAATCATCGATTCCAGTCGATACGTCGAACCGGCTGCAGACGACCAGTGAATCCGTGAAGTCAGTTTCCAGACTTTCTCTTCCACCTGAATCAGACTGTGGACCCGGGCAGATAGATTCAAGTCCGGCAATGCCAGTCGATAAACCAGCCTGGCATCTGGGGCATACTGTTTAAAGTCATAGGCTTCCCCCTGTTCATCCTGAATCAGCACGCCCGTCTGTCTCAAATCCGTGAAAGTGATCGCGTGCGTCTCCAGGGGGGAGGTAATATCGAGATGAATCGTTCCGCCGAGAAAGTGTGCCTGCTGCAGTTTGAGGCGGGGAATCACTATCGCAGAATCCAATGAAGGTGATGCCAGGGCACGAACCGATAAGGGACGCCCGATGCCGATCAGCGGATCAATCAAATCGACGGTCATCAGGGTTTTCTCTTTGGACTTCACAATTTCAAAAGGTAAAGCCAGGTCATTTCCCAGCGTCACTGAGTAGATGTCGTATTCTGCAGGAGCCGAAAAGACCAGTTTCTGGACGGGCGTGTTGAGTACCTCGATCTGAAAGTCTTCCCTCAAACGTAAACCATCTTCACGGATCCCTGCCTGGGCGAACTGATGATAGAGAATTTGAGTCGGCGTGTTTTTAAGTTTCTCTGCCTGATGGATAATCGCCTGAAACTGAGACTGTCCGCCCAGCTCGATCTGCCAGAGATCGAATTCTGTATCTTCGGTTTGAGAGGGACCAGTAACGTATCCGACCGATGTTGTTAGAAACATTCCTCGCGGCAGTTTCAGCTGTACGCGAGAGACAACTGTCTCTGGTAACTGGAATACGAATTCTGTTCTCTGTGGAAGCTGACGTCCTTTCAGACTCCATTTCCCGCTGAGTGCTTCACCAAAATGATCAACCAGCAGGAGCGATTTCTGATCTGGTGCAAGGCCCCAGACAGCCTCCTGGTCACCCCATTTCAACTCATGGACGGCCAGATTCAATTTGGAAAGATCGATAAAACCAGGCTCATTCCGGGAACAGTGCATGACATAATTCAGTTCCCCCTCAACCAGTTGATCACCTTTGAGCGTGGCAGAATATGTTGCTTCCTGGATCCAGGAGTTAGGCGGCGTGTTTTTCTTAAGCTGGGCCTTGTTTTTCAGGAGCTGATATTTTTTCAGTGGAACCGGGAACCAGTTTCCTGCAGGCCAGCTGGAAGTATCACTGCCAGAAACACTGGTTTCTTCAATTCGCAACGAGGGGGACAGCTCCCAGACCTGATTATCTGCTGCATAGCCGGTGGTTGGGTGGAACACACAGACCAGCGCCGCAATGCAGATACCGCCGATCAGAACATTCCGATAACAGTTTTTGAGTCGATTCCCATTCATCGATTCGCCCCGGCTTCCGACGAAGAGACTGGTTTTTCAACCACTTCAGAACCGGGACGGACGGCCGTGATATCTTCAGGATCAACTTCCGAAGGTCGAATCCGTTCTGAAATCGACGGAGGTGGAATGAAATCGCTGGGTGCAGCCATGGTCAACAGTTTCGATTCACGACGCTTCCTGGATGTTCCATTAATCATCGCCGCCACGACAGCCAACAGTAATCCGAACACAGCAGGCTGCAGGAGGATTTCCACGGGAGCGGTATACCAGAGTGCCACAGCAGAGACAGCGGTAATCATCAGTAACAGCACCAGCGCGCTGCGCAATACCGAGATACTCATTAAAATGAAGCCCAGCAGTAAAGCGGTCCCGGCCCCGATGAAGACAATCATGGAACGCGACAATGCCCGAAACTGCAGAGAGGTTGCCGGTCCCAGACGATAAAACTGGTAGTCGTTCACGCCCAGAAATTCTTCTGATTCGGGTGGCGTATTTTTGAGAGCCACCGGCATTTCATCCTGGCCGTAGAACTGACGTGACCAGAACAGGCCCTGGTTTTCCCAGCGAAACTGCGGAGTAAATCCCAGTGGAATTGTAAACAGATGCTGGTTGTTGGGCAGACTGATTTTCCACATCGTTTTTTCAACCCAGAGATTGTCAGCAAATTCGGCGGCGGCAACGGTCATTGGTTGAAACTGCGAATCGCGCTGATGTTTTGTGGAACCATAATCAATCGTCAGAATATACTGATTATTTTCCTTTTCTTTGGGGGAAGGCAGGATGAGTTGATACTCCTGAGTTTTGCCCTGTTGCAGACTTCCGGTCACACGCTGGTCGTTCCACCAGATGTCATCAATTTTAATGGCTGCCTCTTCCGGCATGCGGAAGGTTAACGTTCTCGGTGAAACGGGAAATTCATACTGGGCCCGTGCCTGGTAGGAACCTGTCAAATCCAGGCTGCACTGAATCCAGGCCTGGCTGATTGAATAGGCAAACAGAGAGCCGGATTGATTTTTATTCAGTTTGAGACTGATATCCGCCTTCGGATCAATGGCTCTCCAGAAGGCGTTATTATTCATCGCCAACTGCTGTTGCCAGGCTGCATCCAGGCTTTCAATTTCCAGATACTGGGCATCTTCGTCATCCTTCAGAGAAAGTTCAAACTGGCTTTCGGAAAACGGAACATCGTCTGAGCGAATCAGTGGTACGCGGAGTTCATCGGGAGAATTCTGTGGCAATAAATAGACAGCAGTAATTTTAACCGTCCCCAGTTTCTTGCTGCGTAAAGAGAGCCGGGCACTTTGCACGGGATCTGTCTCATCAGAAGTCCAGGTAGGTACCAATGGGTTCTGTTCATTATCCAGATAGAAATTGACTCGGTTTTTCAATGCCAGCGGAACTCTTAATCTGATCTCAGACAGCGGTTCATATTCAATCTGATACTGAATGTCCTGCTCCACCCGCATTTCCGCACTTTCGATTTCCAGCAGTGCTGAACTGGTAGCAGTAATCTCCTGATTATGAATCGAAACTACAGCCGAAAACTCGTTGGCTCCTGGTTGAATCTGGAATTCACTTTTGCGGAGGTTCATGACTTCGACTGGCAAAGTAAATTGTCCCCCCTGCGCGACCGGAGTGGTAAGCACCTGTGTTTTGGGGGAAGGAGTCAGATCCGTCACCACGTTGGTATCATTAACGAGGACCAGTGAAGTTGGAGAGAGGCTGGGCGCTTTGATTTCGGGCAAGCTGAAGTTAAACGGCTCCTGATCGGCAATGACGGGACGACGGGCCCGGAATGTGATTTCAAATTCCCCCTTGGAACGTTTCAGCAGGTTGATATGGATGCGTTCTGGATGAGACTGATCAATTACAATCGCTTCCGTTAACGATGGCTCCTGCATGAGTTCCAGTTCCCAGCCCTCCTTGATCCGATCAGGCCAGTTAAGGGCTACCTGATCCAGAGCCCCCTGGAAAACATTGATCTGCACGCGGGCTTCCAGTTCGGCCCGGTTGCCAAACATCTGGACCAGGTAAAATGGCCGGGCAGAAAAATAGGGTTTCACTCGTTCGATATTCAAAGGAAGTTGAAATGGCTGATTCAGAAAGCGATAAGAACTGTCCAGATCTTTCTGGTTTGCCTTAATCTGATAAACGGATCGATTCTGACCTTCCGTACGGAAAATGCGATAACCATCCAGAGTCTGGATATCAATCAATCCGGTCTGACGCTTGGCACGACTGACTTCAAACCCGTCAATCAGAAACTCCCCCTTCTCTTCAGGAAAATCTCGCTCCAGTGTCCACTGCAGTTCGATCGGGCCGACCGTCGGTTCGATTAACGAAACATCGACGGTATTATCCTTGAGCAATTGATGGCTCTTGTAGCCTTCACACTTTACATCCAGCAGCCGAAATGATTTGGGCAACTTGACCTGCACGGTCTGAAAGCTGCCTGTTAATGCCTTGATCGATTGTGAAGCATTGAGCAGCACCGAGTCGGATGTAAAATCTGTTGTCAGCAGTGTCTCTGCCTGCAGAACGGTTTCGACTTTCTTCTCATCAGGAATGGGTTGCCAGGAAAGATCGAGCTGATCTCCCAGGCCGAACATCTCTACCAGACTCTGATCGTCAGAGATTGCTTTTTTAGAAACAGCCACGCCGGTCGGCACTTCCAGGCTGACCTGGGGGAGTGGAATAATCAGCTTTAAATTACTGACTGCCGTCTGAGGCATTACAAGTTGCAGACGACGAGAGGGCAACTGCTGCTTGAGTGAGACGCTCACGGTCAGATTCAGTTCGTGGGTGCCTTTTCCCTGGAACCACCAGAGATAACCTTCTGTTCGATTAAAGCCACCAGGACTCGATTCCCCCTCCCCCTTATAACTGGTTTTGAGAAAGATCGATTCATTCAGTTTGATGGGAACCCGGATCCACTGTTTTTCTTCGTTGATCAACACCACGATTCGTATATCGAGAACAGCGCGATCGTCTTTGATTGTGCCATCGAGTGAAATGGATGAGACCGCGTACGCCGGTGAGCGTTCGACCTGGTTGTCCTGTTTCTGTTTAAGATATTCCAGAATCTGATTCAGGCTGAGATTCGGTAGTGGGAAATATTGACCATCATCGCCTTTAATATACACATCCTGCTTTGCAGCCCCCTGAGGCGCGCCACTGATTTTTTTGAAAGCGCGGTCGACCGGCTGGGGAACGACTGCAGTACCACTTCCCGGAGGTTGAACCGTCTTTTCGGGAACTGATGGTGAATTGTTCTTGAGCTCGCTGCCTGGCTGTTGAGTGTTTTTTTCAGGTTGAGTTGTCTGGGCGTAAACGGAGTCACACGTACCTCCCACGCAGAATACAAACAGCAAGACCAATCCCAGTGAGACTGAGATGAAACGTGCAAGATATGACATAATTGCAAATAGAACCCAGTATGAGGGGACAGATAACCTCTGATTGAGTTCGACCACAGGACTGATACCTGGCAATGTGATCGCAACTCAGAACTGTCAGTTGCCTGACAGACTTAAACATATCCTTATGTATACAACCCGAACCTGTCTGTGTTTTTTATCACTGCTTCTATCATACGTCGTATTTTGGGTACATTAAAGAAGGAATCTCAAAGCTGGCTAAAAAAGCGTCTCTGTTAATAATGACTGCAGGGCCACATGAATATTTGTCCCATTGGTTGCCAGAATACTGGGGATTTCAATGGTAAATTCCGCATTTTCGATCGAAGTCACAGCGCCTCCGGCTTCCCGGCAGATGAGAACACCAGCCGCCATATCCCAGGGTTTGAGATTACTGGACCAGTATCCTTCAATTCTCCCGGTTGCCACGTAGCATAAATTCAACGCCGCCGAGCCTGTACGCTGTAATGTCTGCGACTCGGGCAACACCCGCAAAAAACGGTCGATGGCAATATCTCGTCCCGTAACTCCGACCGGCAAACTGGCTACCAGCATCGCCTGATCCAGTGTGAGAATCCGGGAAGGCGCAATGGGAGTCCCGTTTAATGTAGCCCCGCGACCCTGAAATGCAGAGAACATTTCATCGCGATTCGGATCATAAACGACTCCCAGAACAAGCTCCCCCTGATGTTCAAGCCCAATGGACACACAATAATAGGGAAAACCGTGCACATAATTGGAAGTCCCATCGAGCGGATCAATGACCCAGCGATATTCGGAATCGCCGTCCTGCTTGTTTAAACCTTCTTCTCCCAGCATGTTATGTTCGGGATAACATTCACTGATATGATTTAAGATCGCTTTTTGAGATGCAAAATCAGCGTCAGTCACCAGATCGGCACGGCCTTTTTCGGAGACCCGAAATTCATCGACCCAGTCCAGCAGACATTTGGCCCCCCGCCGGGCAGCCGTTTCTGCAACATCCAGTAATTCTGTGGAATTCAATGTTCATCCTTCCTTGAAACACCTGCGAGTGCTCTGCGTGATGCATGAGCGTCTGTGTCAGTAATCTGTCTGATGCGCGAAACAGAAAACCAGAGAAAAGTCCCCGGCCTGGTCTGGTTTTGCGAATCAGAGCGATTCTCCAGTTAAGACTCATTTTAGGAATCATGGAAGAGCGCGCGAACCGTTAACCTCTTGAAATCAGAATTCTTTCGACTCTTAACTGAAATTTCAATTCCTCTGACCGACCTCTCGATTCCGTTGCAAACGGGCAATACTGACAAGAGGTTACAAAGTCAGCCCTGATTCATTTCTATAAGACTGTACCAGAACAGTGCGTTTGCGGCCGGGCGAGGTAGCCTGCTGCGTATGATTAAATTGACTGTATCAGTCTCAGGGAATCCCTGCGTTGTAACAGTTCTGACGGTTTTATTATTCACTGTTGCTTTAAGAAAACAGTGAAACCACAGCGGCAGCGTTTTTTTTCAGATTGAAAGTATCTCTGGGGAAACGTGAGGTATATTTTCAACACCTGCTGTCAGGTTCAGCATATATTTACCAGATAACGTACCTGCCTTAATCGGCAGAACTTCCATCACCAGATAGATTGATTGAAAAGAACAGCAATGGATTTTCAGCTCACACAAACATCTCTATATGTCATGGCGATCAGCGTCGGCATCTTCACAGTTATCGCTGCGATCACAGATTACAAAGCCAGAAAAATCTATAACGTATTGACGGTTCCCTTCTTTGTATTAGGCATCATTTACCAGCTGGTATTTAATGGCTGGGAAGGCCTGATGTATGGCGGACTGGGGTTCCTGGCAGGATTTGGCTCCTTCTTTCTGATCTGGATTGTCGGCAGTGGTGCCGCAGGTGATGTGAAAATGATGGGGGCATTATCGATCTGGCTGGGCTTCAAAGCGACCATTGCCGTCATGATCATCGGAACGCTGTTCGTACTGATCGGTTCCTTTGCGGTGCTCTTTTGGAGTGTTGTTACACGCGGAGCACGCAAGACCAAGGAAACTTACCTGGCAACAGGCAAAGCCTTGAAGAATAAAAAGAAATACAAACCGGAAACCATGAAACAGAAGCAAAAACGAGGTCTGATGCCGTTCGCGCTGCCTGTGGTACTGGCGACCTGGAGCGTGACCACCTGGATGGTCATCAAGTCGGTAGTCCTTTAAGTTGCAGTTTCCAGGAAATAGATCACAAGAATACTGTTGAAAGTAATTCAGCAATGCAAGTCAAACGGGTTCAACATAATTCGAAACAGCCAGAACGCAGCGGGTTCCTGAGTATGGAACTCGCGCTGGTGCTGCCGATTTTCGGTATCGTGCTGTTCGCGTTATTAGAATTCACACTTTTGTTTTATGCACGGGCAGATGTTGTTGAAGCCAGCCGCATCGGTGCCCGACTGGCAACATTGCCGGGCATCACTCAAGAAAATGTCGAACAGGAAGTATTGAAAATTCTGCCTCCCCAACTGGGGCAAGGTGCGGTCATCCAGACGGAAATGGGAGAACATCCCGGTGATGTCGTGATGGTGGCTGTCAGTATCCCGATGAATCTGGCCTCACCCAATCTGTTGTGGCCTGTGGGATATGACTTACAGGGACAAAATTTGTATTCAGAAACAAGGATGATCAAAGAGTGATTTGTTTGACGAATCTGCTCACACCTTGTTGATTTGGAAATAATCGTAAAGCCCTCCGACGATTCAACAGGAGGGAAAACTGGAAGCCGGGCATCCGCTCTGCTTCACCAAGTTACGGGAGACTGATCCGGTGAAAAGCCTGACCCCTGCAAAAGTAACACTGTTGATGTTTGGCGTCTTCGGCGTACTGATTGCAGCCTATATAGGAAAACGATTACTGGCCGGCAAAGAAGAAGCGCCGCCGGTTGCCACACGAAACATTCCCATGGCGATCAGTGAACTGGAACCAGGTACCCTGGTAACCGATGAGCATCTGGGGCTGGGTCCAATCGCTATCAAAAACCTGAAACCGGAAATGATGACATCGAACCGTGTTATCGTCGGTCGTATCGTCAAGGAACGAATTCCTGCCGCGACACCGATTTCCACCGGTCAGCTGTATCCGGCTGGAGAGACGCCGCCCATTCAGGTGGAACCAGGTATGCGGGCGATTTCCGTTTCTCTGGAATCGTCAGTGGATCTGGTCGATGGACTGATCAAACCAGGTGAGTATGTCGATGTCCACATGACACCGACCGGCATGAACAATGACAAGCGTTTAAATGGCGGAATGACTCTGACCCTGTTCAACGGTGTCCGCGTGATTGCCATCAATCGCAGCTACACTCAAAACAGTAGTTCGCGGCGTGGTACGAATGTCACGCTGGAACTGACTCCCGAACAGGCCAACATCATGATTCTGGCACGTGACCGTGGTGAAATCACCATGAGTTATACACCGGAAGGAAAAGGGGATGGCGGCGTTGCCGTCAGTAGTGCTGAAAAAGCAACCCTGTACGAAATCCTCGGATTGAAGACTCCGGAAAAGCCAAAAGAAGAAGAACCACCTAAGCCCTTTATTGTAGAAGGCTATTATGGTTCCAGCCGCAGTGTGAATAAATTTGATCGAGATGGTTTACGAATCGGCGACTATGACAGTTACCGCCGCGGTGGAAACGGTGGATTCAACTCGGGCGGATACCTGAACCCCCACTGGGGAAATGGTGGTGGATATAACAGCGACAGCGGTTCTATCAGTGCCCCTGCCGGACCATCCAATTCCAACTCTGACTCCAACGGACCGACGGCTCAACAAGCTCCAGCACCGGGACCTCCTCAAGGTGCTCCCAGTGGACAGCCTGGCCCTTACGCCCGCTCGTTTTCCTTTCCTCAAAACCAGACTGCAGGGCGTTAGGAATCATTGTTTTAAACATCAGCGTGTTCTCTCTGTTATTGATCACTGAAATTCATAATTATGAAACGTGTCCAGATAATTCAGTCCACAAACTCGCAAGCCGTTGCACGCCGGGGGGTAATCACCCCTCTGGCTGCGATTGTACTGCTGGTCGTGATGACGGGCATTGCGCTGATTGTGAATCGACTGTGGCTGGATGCGGCGTCGCTGGAAGTTACCACCTGCGTGGAGACAGCGGCACTGGCAGCGGGACATGAACTGGTTTCTGACGAACTCCTGAAAGAAAAACCGGACTTTGACCTGCTGATGGAACGGGCAGAGACGTCAGCCAACCAGGCTTTGAAACTGAACACCGTTGCCGGCCAGCGAATTGGAATCAATCTCACCAAAGGTGATAATTTACTCTTTGGGAAATTAGTTCCTGATGAAGAGACAGGATTGAGAAAGTTTCTGCAGACAGATCACGAACCGCAGAGCATTCAGATCAAAACTCACGGTTCCAGCCGCCTGGCCAATCCGGTAGCAGATTTCATGTCGGACCTGACCCGGACTCATCCAGGCAGAATCGGCGCACAAATTGAAGCAACCCTGGACAATCATATCCTGGGAGTTCGGCCCTTTGAAAATGTTCCTGTCCCCGCTTATCCCCTGGCCATTTTAAAGATCGATCCGACAGGCAAGCATACCGAAACCTGGGAACTTCAAATCAACCAGAAACGCGGTAAAGACGAGTATCGGTTCGACCCTGAAACAAAAACCGTCAGTCGTGGTTCGGATGGCATCCCGGAAATCATTCTAACCAGTAAACCGCGACGGGGTGAAATCACGGATGCAAACATGCAACTGCTGGATTTCGGTTCTGATTTGAAATCGGAACCGGTGGTTCGACAGATCAGATCAGGGCTCACCCGAAAAGATTTGAAACACTTTCACGGGGAACTGCTGTTTAACGGAACCCCGCTCCCCCTGCACTGCAGCCCTGACCTGGAAAATGCAGAACAGGATGCCTTCGAGGAAATGACCGGTCAGTGTCGCATCTGTTTTTTATATGACCAGGTAACCGCTTCCGGTCAGAAATACGACGGAACGGCAGACTGCACAAATCTGGTTGCAGGACGAATCATGGCGGTCCAGAGGGACGATAATCAGACAACAAAAATTATCCTGCAACCGGGGGTACTGACAACACGTACTGTGATTCTGACCCAGCCGGAATCAGATCCGTCTGCTGACCATTCAAAACCGAATCTGCAACAGACTGCAGACCCATTAAAACCAGTAACCAATAAATACATTTACAAGCTTTATCTGACCCGTTAAGGGTGGAGATTTCCATGGTATTACAAAGTGAAACAACCGTAGTCAGTCCGACTGCTGATGCCAAAAAAGCCTTCCAGAGGCTCAAGACCAAACTGCACCACCAGATGGTGGACGCCATCGATTTTTCCAAGGCGGGAGAACTGCCTGAAGAAGATCTGCGTATCAAGCTGCGTGGACTGGCAGAACATCTTTGT
The DNA here is from genome assembly GCF_008298035.1 of Gimesia maris. Lineage (NCBI taxonomy): Bacteria > Pseudomonadati > Planctomycetota > Planctomycetia > Planctomycetales > Planctomycetaceae > Gimesia > Gimesia maris. Next base: position 1,402,941 of record NZ_CP042910.1, on the reverse strand, counting down.
ATGCAGCAGGATATCGCCCTCGATCAGACTAACCGGGATATCATGGTCCGGGAAATTCTTGATGAAATCTATGGGTTCGGTCCCCTGGAGCCATTAATGAACGATCCGGAAATCAGCGATGTGCTGGTCAACGGAGCCGACCGGGTATTCATCGAACGCAATGGTCTGCTGGAAGAAACCGATATCAGTTTTGCTGACGATGAACACTTATTGCAGCTCATCCATCGACTGGTCGGACGCGCCGGTCGTCGTATCGATGAAGTTTCGCCGATGGTCGACGCCAAGCTTCCGGATGGCTCCCGTCTGAACGCGGTGATTCCTCCCCTGGCATTGAAAGGCCCTACACTTTCCATTCGTCGTTTCCGCACCCAGGCTTTGTTATTTGACGACATGGTCAAAAAACGATCACTGGCGCCGGACATGGCTCGATTTCTTGAGATGGCCGTTCATGGTCGCCTGAATATTCTGATCAGTGGTGGTACCGGTGCCGGTAAAACGACTTTGTTGAATAACCTGAGTCGGTACATTTCTGCCAAAGAACGAATTGTGACCATTGAACAGACCGCGGAACTGCAACTCCAGCAGCCCGACGTCGTTTCACTGGAAGCACGTCCTTCCAACATCGAAGGCCAGGGAGAAATCAACCAGCGTGACCTGTTGAAAAACAGTCTGCGAATGCGTCCTGACCGGGTGATCGTCGGGGAATCGCGTGGTGGTGAGGTGCTGGAAATGCTGCAGGCGATGAATACGGGTCACGATGGTTCGATGAGTACTGTTCACGCCAACGACACCCGTGACGCGCTGGACCGTCTGGAACTGATGATTGCCTTGTCGGGTGCCGAACTGCCTAACTCGATTGCCCGGCGGTATATCGCCTCTGCGGTTCACCTGCTGGTACACATCAGCCGCCTCCCGAATGGTGAGCGTAAAGTAATGCGTATCTCGGAGCTGATCGGCTTTCAGAATGGCGAATATATGGTAGAAGACCTGTTTGTCTTTCGGATCACAAGTGTAGAGAAAAATGGTCAGGTCAATGGTGCCTTCTACGCCACCGGACATCATCCTGTAGCGATGAACTGGTTAACGCAGACCAACTTCGATGACTGCGAAGATCTGTTCCACGCCCGTGAACTGAAACTCTCTGATATTCCATCAGAACAACAGGATGGACAGGAGCAATAAAACATGGCCACTGACGCCGCTGTTAACACCAAAAATATGGAAAACTTTTCGGATATCCTCCGCGATCAGGATCGGTATGCTGTCAACGATTCCAAGCAGCTTGGAAACCGTTTGAATGGCGGTTTTGATGAGTTGATTATCCACTCCGGGCTTGATGCCAACCCGGGGGTGATCCTGTTTCTCTGCCTGATGACTGCAACCCTGGCTGGTGGCCTGATATTCATCCTGCAGGAAAACTTCCTTTCCACATCGATTGCCTTCATGGTAGGGGGTATGGCTCCGATCGGGTACCTGATATTCAGCAGGTCACGCCGTCAAAATAAGATCAATGACCAGTTGTCCGATATGATTGACGAGCTGGCACGTGCTGCTAAAACCGGACGCAGTCTGACACATTGTTTCATCAATGTTGCTGAGAAAACACCTGCTCCCCTGGGAGATGAACTCAAGGAAGCATCACGACGTTTACAGATGGGTGTTTCCATGAAGGCAGCTTTGGACGGTCTGTACGAGCGAACCGGAGTCGCCAGTTTGAACATTCTTTCGATGGCGTTGATTGTCCATCAGGAAACCGGGGGGGACCTGGTGAAAGTTCTGGAACGCCTGGCACGAACCATTCGCGACCGTGTACTGTTCCTGGGACGTCTGCGGACAGCGACGGCCGGTAGCCGTGCCACTGCGGTCCTGATGATTTTGCTGCCACCACTGATTTTAGGGTTCTTCATATTAAGAGATCCGACCTATCTGACGACTTTGATGGCTTCTTCCTGGGGGCGGGGCGCAACGTTTACCGCTATCGCCTTACAGGTAATTGGCTCTCTGTGGGTCTTGAGGGTATTAAAAACCAGTCAACGTAGCTGATAACAAAGATTTAATTGAAACCTGCCAGAAACTGGCGAGGGTAATCCCATGTTTACACCAACTATTACCATTTCCATCTTTTACAGTCTCTGTGGTCTGATCGTGTTATGGATGCTGTATCGCATCATCCGTAAGCGGAAACCACAGAAGACAGAGCCAAGCCACGAATCCCAGGAAGCAGAGGTTCAACCAGAGCGGACAACACTGGCTCCCTCTACCACATCTGCCAGTATCACGACAGCGACCTGGGAGCATCGCCAGCTGTTTTCTGCGATCAATACGAGTAAGCAGACTGCTTCTACACTGCCTCTCGTCGAAGCAGGCGATGTGCCATCCATGGGCGGCGATGATTACATCTTCGGTTCGGCAACACCTGCTCTGGCTGAAATGATGCCCGAATCAGAAGAGCGTCGTGCTAAGACGAAGAAAGAATTACAGGCGGCAGGATACTATCAACCTCACGCGTTACATAATTTCTCAGCCATTCGATTCATTTCGATTCTGGGAACGCTGCTGTTTTTCGGGGGTGTCTTACTGCTTGCTCCAGAACGATTTGAAATCCCGATTCTGGTAGCCATGCTGATCGTACCGATCCTGGTCTGGGCGGTTCCGTTCCTGATTGTAACCAGTAAAGCTTCCGACCGTAGAAGTGAAATTGAACAGGGTATTCCGGACATGCTGGACATGTTAAACATGTGTGTTTCTCAAGGGATGACGGTTCCACATGCCTTAAAAAAAATCATCTCTGAGCTGGCCAAGGTCTATCCAGCGCTGGCACACGAACTCAAAATCGTAATCGAACAATCCTCGATTGGAACGTTCTCACAGGCACTATCCAACTTCAGTAAACGTATCGATGTACCGGAAGTGCATTCCTTCGCCGCACTGCTGATTCAGACAGACCAGATGGGTACGAATGTGACATCGGCCTTACAGGAATACAGTGATAATATGCGGGAAAGCCTGTCACAACGTGCCGACGAAAAAGCCAACAAAGCGACATTCAAACTGTTGTTCCCCACGGTACTCTGCCTGATGCCGGCGATATATATCTTTCTGCTCGGCCCCGCGATTGTGGAACTTTCCGACTTCTTCCATTCCGGCGGTAGCGACAGCCTGAACAGTACCACCGATATGTTCCAGCAGGTTGGTGGACCCTAATCTCTGGCGGACAACCAGTTAATATAAAAACATCCTGACGGCAACTGCTGTCAGGATGTTTTATTTTGAAATCAGGTTTGCCTGGAATCAGACTTGAGGCAGTTCCCAGTCCTGTCGATATTCACGACCGAGAAGTGCGTTGGCCTGTTCGTTCCCGATAATTTGATTCAGGCGTGTATCGAATTGAATTTCCTGCCCCGCACGAAACGCGACATTTCCCAGATGGCAGAGCGCACTGGAGACATGACCGATCTCAATATCCGAAGTCGGCGTTTTACGGGTTTTGATACAGTCGATAAAGTTTCGGTGGTGTGAAGTCGCCTGGTCACTGGTCCCGGAAGTCGCGGCATCTTTCTGATCGTAAACTTTCCAGCCGCCACGATCGACGACCAGCGTTCCCTTATCCCCATAAAATGCGGCGGCCGCATTTCGGCCTTCCATACCATGGGTGCTCCAGAGACGATGTTCCCAGACAATAGTTTTGTCAGAGTAACTATACTGGACAACCTGGGTGTCCGGGGTTTCCTGGTCATCGTTGAAGAAATATTTTCCACCGGAAGCTGAGATCCGTTCTGGTAAATCGACACCCAGTCCCCAGCGGGCAATGTCCAGCATGTGAACACCCCAGTTCCCCATTTCACCGGTCCCATAATCCCAAAACCAGTGCCAGTTATAGTGAAAGCGATTCGGATTAAAAGGACGGCTGGCAGCGGGTCCCAGCCAGAGATCATAATTCACGCCAGCGGGGATCGGGGTGTTTTTCTTTTTGCCGATCGGTTTGCGTCGATGAATGATCCAAGCCTTGGCCAGTTTGACCTCACCCAACTTCCCACTCTGAACAAAATCAATGGCTGACTGAAAATGCGAACCACTGCGTTGATGAATACCGGATTGAACGACGCGCTGGTGTTTTCTGGCCGCTTCGATAATCTTCAGCCCCTCGTTGAGATTATGCGAAACCGGTTTTTCCACATAAACATCTTTTCCCGCCTGGCAGGCCATGATAGCCATCAAGGCGTGCCAGTGATCGGGAGTCGCGATGACGACTCCATCAATCTCCGGGTCATCCAGGACTCTGCGGAAATCGGTTACAAAGCCGGGAGCAACTCCCTGCCCTTTTTCAATCGATTTGATCGCCGCTGGTGCAACCGATTCATCTACATCGCAGATGGTCTTTACGCGTACATCGGGAAATTCGGCCATGCTGGAAGTCAGGAATTTCCCCTGCCCGCGTACGCCGATTCCCGCCAGTACAACCCGTTCGCCGGGCGAAGATTCAGCGCGTGCAAGATTACTCGCCAGTCCAACCACCCCGGCTGCCATCCCTGCTGCATTGCGCGCACTACGATCCAGAAACTGCCTGCGATTGACGTCCCGTTTCAAAAATTCTTCTACGTCCACTTAAAAACCTCTTGCGCTAACTCCCAATGATATGGGAACTTTTGAATTTGTTCCCAATCATGGATTTATTCTCATCGATCCTGTGTCTATTATAACAGATAAGAGTACTGAATATATCCTGACATTCTACATACATTACGCATTTCTGTCACATTTTATGAGTTCCTATCTTTCAAAGATGAGTACAGTCGACAGCCGTTTCCGGAAGATTTCCAGTCCCACTGAATCGGGAATGGATCTGAATCGATTTCAATAGACGCTATTTCAGTCGTATTAAGAACTTGCAGCATGCCGATCAAATTTCGATGTCAACATTGTGATCAACTGATGGGAATCTCGCGTTCCAAAGCAGGAGAGGTGGTCGATTGTCCGACCTGTGGTTTATCCGTACGCGTACCTGGGCTGGATGGTGAAGTGGCACCGATTCCGCAACCTCGACTCGATCTGAAAGATGCAGAACTGGCTAATGCCCTGGATGAACTGGCAGCCATTGGTGCGAATGTCACCCTCGATAAACAGAAAGTCTCCGAGCAGATTCACGAATCCCTGACTTCCTCAGCCCCATCACAAAACCCGGAACAGACTTCGATTCCTGAGGAAGCGTTCAAAGCGATTCCCGTTAAATCCCTGCAAGCCGCAGAACCCCCTCAGCAGTTGGAACCAGCTCACGTATCCTCTGCACCTGAGAGTCAAGCCCTGCCCGTCAGTCAGTTACAGGTTGATTCTTCGAATCAGAGTGAAGTCAACCATGCTGAGGAACTCTCGAATCTGGCAAGCCTCGCGCAGAAACGCGCTGCTGACGTACTGGCAGAAAACAAGAAGAACAAGCTGAAACGCTCCGCCCGGTTCGAATTACCGACCATGACCTGGGTGATTCTTCTGATCACCTTTGGGGCGTTGACCTTTTCAATCGGATTACTCGTCGGGCGGAATGTCCTGTGAACCTTTGGAGCGTGGAATCACTTCGACAGAGGATCACAGCAGTGCGTTCACATTCTCGGGAGGTCGCCCGAGTACAGCCTGCCTGCCTTTCACCACAATCGGGCGTTCGATCAATTTAGGATGCGCGATCATCAGTTCAATTGCTTCGTCTCGTGAGAGTTCCTTCTCAGCCAGTTTCAATTCCCGATAGATGTCTTCCCCTTTACGCATTAATTCGCGGGGTTCCATCTTCAGCTTCTTCAACAGGGAGTCCAGTTCCGTCGCGGTCGGCGGGGTTTTCAGATATTCGATAATCTGTGGTTCCTGCCCGGCTTCCTGAATCAGAGACAGTGTCTGTCGACTCTTCCCACAACGGGGATTATGGTAAATTGTGATCATGTTTTTTCTGCTTTAATTCCATAAGCTGACTGGTAAATTCTGCAACAACCTCAGGCGACTGGAGGTGCACATCGGCAACATCCCAACGGTCAACGGGCTTCCGATACAGCTCTTTTTTCTGCAGGTCATCGGAATAGTCCCCCCCATCAGACAACTGATTCACCTGCGATTCCAGATAATAATACTCGGATGTTCGCATTGCCAGCGTATCATCGTCGGCAGCAAAGATTTGTGGTTCTGGCAACTCCTGCTGATCTTCCAGCAGTAACAGCAGATCGGTCCCCTGATCAGACTGATGTTCAGATTTGACATTCCACCAGGAACGCAGCGCGACCGGCAGGTCAGCAGGCTGTGTCAGAAACTGTCGTCGGCTGCCTGCCTGTTCTGTATCAGATTGGAATATCATCAATGGAATGTGAGTTGATTCCTCTAACAGGCCTTCCATGTCAGACTGTCGCAGGGGCCCCAGCAGAGAATTCCCGCCGCGTGCAGCTGTCACAATCAGCAATAAGGAATGTGATTCTGCATATTCCAACAGTCGGTCCAGAAAGCGACCAAACCACTGATCCAGCATCGTGACATACCCCGCGTAAACCACTCGTGCCATCTGACGTTCCTGCTCATCCAGCCCTGACCATTCTTCTTGACTCGTAAACAGTTCTGCGACGGCGGAGACCAGTTCCTGCCAGTCCTCTGCTTCCAGATCTGTTTCTGTTTCTTCGCTTGTGAGATCATCAATTTCCTGAATTCGTTCTTCTGAATCTTCTTCAGATTCATCCTGGTCGAGCACTTCATCCAGATACAAGGTTGCAAAAAATTCGGGAGCCAGTGGAAAGGCGGGGACTCCTTCCGAGCGAATCCAGATCAGTTGATCACGCGAATCTGCCATCCACTCAGGCAATCGTGTAACTGCAGCCTGCATCAGTTTTGCGACCGGTGTCTCACTTTCACTGATCCGATAATCGTTAGTACCTGCGATCGTGTCGACCTGCTCAAAACAGGAAAAGTACGCTTCCTGTGCTCTTTGTGCCGCATTTCGGCCGGAGTCGGAATCCGCTTCCAGAAGCAGAGATGTATCAACCCCCTGGTTCTTGAGTTCCGTCACGAAACAGTGTGACTGCTGATTTGCCGTTTGAAAAGCATGGGGACGAGTCTGCCCGGTCCACCAGGGAAACGAGTTCTCAACTGAAGACAAGTCGTTCGCAAAATGCTGGTCAAATAATACGGACAGAGAAGCCAGACGGTCAAAGTTTGGCGTTTCGATCCATTGATGTCCGTAGCAGCCCAACATGCACGCGGGTAACTGTTCAAAACTGACAACAAACGCTTTTTTCATGTAATCACAGGTCTTTGTTATGATGAAAAAGAATCAACCCAGTCCCGGCATCGCAGGGCATACGCATGCGCGTCATCTGCTGTCACAATCCCCTCTGCCTGATGGACCGTCATAAATCCCTGGTACTTGACGGCTTTCAGACCAGCGAAGACTTCAGCAAAATCAATGCCCTGCCCGGAAGCATCCCAGTAAGGCAGTAATCGAAACGGCCGATCTCCCAGGCACCAGGTTTCCAGATGATCGGGACCATCATTTGTAACGACAAGATTCTGAATGTATGCGTTTTTGAGCCAGGGCAAAATCTCACGAATCACCTCTGTGCCGTAATTCTGCCCGCACATCAACAGGCTTGCTGGTTCATAGATCAATCCGAAATTGGGTCGGTCAATCTGCTTCAGTACTTCAATCGATTGATCCAGCTCTTCGAACAGGCAGGCGGGATGAAACTGGTGCACGAGCTGGATGCCCCGCTCCGCCGCCAGATCACAAGCCTGTTGAGCATAAGGAATATCGTCAGGATTTTTGAGGCAGACCCGTACCAGTTGACTGCCCAGCACTTCCGCCACCTGCAGTGATGGTTCGATATGGCGCAATGCCTGCGGAGCCTGATCGTTGTTTTGAGGAATATCCAGGTCAGCTGTCACCATCGAAACGACGAGCCCTGCCTGATCCACGATTCCTCGAATCTCTTCCAGTTCTGCTTGTGAACTGTGTACCCCGGCAACACTGGCCCGCATACAAAGCGCAGAATAGCCGGTAGCGGCTGCAATCTCGGCGACCTGGGGAAAGGGAATATTTAATTTTGTCTTACAGGCTGCTTCAGCGATCCGCACTGAAAGTGATAGTTTCATCGAGTTTCCTTCAATTGATTACTGACCTGACCTCGAGCGATCAACCTGAGCGCGACGCGACACTGCGGGAATGGGAAATTTACCGGCTGCCCAGGCTTCTGCTTTTTCACTTCCCGGATAAGCAGAATCCACCTCTACATGATAGGTGCGCCAGCGGCCTCCGGTTGCGCCACGCATGATCTTATTGGCATTCTGAGGCTTCAGTTTTATTTTTCGGCGAATCCCCACATCGGGGAGATACCATTCCGCATACGTTCCTGCATCGGTCAGCACCATGATATGAAATGTCATCGGGCGAAAAGGCGAGATATTCTGCAGCCAGCCTTCAATGCGAGGAGGCAGTGCTGGAGAATACGATACCGCCGTCATTTTCACAATGGCCATTTCCTGTTTGTGCTTTTCCAGATGCACGTATTTATCGTCCAGTGACGGCAATTTAATTTTCTCTTTGAGAATTGATTCTATCAATTGCACTTTAAATCTCAGCTGCAGTTCCTCCGGGCGGACTTTGAGAATTTCAACAAATTCTTTGTACTGATCTTTCGGAGATATTTCTGCAAACGGCTCTTTGGTAGATAGATTTTGCACATACTTGAGATATTCATTCGGATGTTCCGTCACCAGCATCCAATGCAGCCCCCAGGCATGCACATAAGCATCACCGGAAAGCACACTCCCCCCGAAAACCCCATCCAGGGCCACAACTTCCCCCCAGTTCAGCAACTTGGCAACTCCAGACATCAAAGCATAGTGCGTATTGATTCGATCCGGGCTGACATTGATCCGGTCTCCTTTGCCTTCAAAACCGGTGGCAATGCCTTCCATAAACCAGGTCGGAACCGGCGCAAATCGTTTGACAACTCCCCGATTGATCGTCTGCAGGTGAATGGCTTCGTGCAGAGGCGTCTCGAAGGAACTGCACTCACTCATCCTGAGGATCAAATTGTTCGACACGTGAGAATAATACGCCAGGATATTTTCGACGCCATCACCCAGGCCGGTAGTCTCTTTCGCGAACGATTCGAAATCGTTGTCCGATTCAAAGATCAGCATTGCCATCGGAAACTCATAGTCCGCCAGTTCGATTCCCATTTTCCGAGAGTAGGTTTCAAAAATGACATCCACATTCCGCATAAACCGTCCTGCTTTTTCCAGGAACGTTTTGACACGGAGTTCCGTACGGTCCGAACCATCCAGGGGCGCTGCCAGCACTACGCCAACCAGAAACGGACTCTCCAGATGGAAGCGGAATTTATCTTTGCCGAATTTCTTTGTGAGACCTTCGGACATCTGCTCGACCGTCAGTGGTTTTGGTGCCGCCCTGAGCTCGCGTTTTTTGATTTTCCCCTGGGGAACCAGCACGATTGAGCCGTCCGGTTTTAACAGACCATGCATCATTTCAGAGCGACGTTTCCCAGAACCATACAACGATGCTTCCAGAGTAACGGTTTTGCCTGACTCATCCACGTATGTAAAAATATCGGCCTGCAGGCTTGCGCTGCAGAACGGGAGAGTCATGGCTATTACAAACAGGCTGATCATCTGCCTGGCAACCAGTTGTTTCATAGGGCACCTGATACTTCCAAATATGATTTCGACTTAATTTCAGTTGACATTCACGGGAACAAGCTGGAGCGCATCGACAATGACGTGCCCTTTCGTCCCCTGATTGGTGACCCGCAGCACTTCCCTTTTCCCCTGCGCGAACGGAAACCGTCCCAGCAGATGGTATCTTCCCTGATTGGGTTGCTGTTTCTGATTGACCAGAATCTCTTTGGTGCCTGTAGAACTGGTCACAATATAGGGTGTATTAATAGAACGATTGGAACCGGGAGCGAAGTAGACGCGGACTTCGTACAGACCACTCTGCGGGATGTCTGCGGTAAAGGAAATCTCCCGCTCCCCTTTATTGGCATCTCCATCATGCTGATAGCCTTGCCCGACATAAGGAGCACTGGCAGAGCTGCTTTTCCAGCCCAGGCTACGTATTGCATCGCGATCATCGACGACGATACCTTTCAGAGAACTGGTACGGATGGGCGGTTCCCGGCGGGGTCCATCCCAGATAAGTACCTGTTTGTCGGCGAGTAATCGTTTTTTCAGTTGAGCATAATCGATATCCTGAACTGCCTGGCCGGCATCGATTGACTGGCAGGCTGCGGTCGCTGCAGACTGGCCCAAAACCATGAAGACCGGTTCCATACGAATTGAGCCGTAGGCAATATGAGAGGCTGCCATCGCAAGGGGTACGAGCAGATTCTTACATTCTTCCTTTCTGGGACGAATCGAACGATAGGAGATCGGATAAGGGTTAGGTACGCCGACCTGCACATCACCTTCGTTCAATGTCTTTCCATTGATGGCGTATCGCTGCTGATTGTGAGAATCCATTGTGTAAGCAGCCAGACCGACACTATCTTCTGCAACCAGTTCCGAAATACAGTTCTTTTCCGTCATTACATATTCCGAGACCAGGCGGCGTGCTTCGCGAATATACAATTGGAATGGCCAGCCGGCGGTATCCTGAAATTCATCTCTGGTCGGTTTCCAGGTCTGAAACTGTTTTCGAACTTCAGCAGGTACACGCGGATCATTGGCCAGCGTCCACATCAATCCCTGCTGGTAAGAGAGATGTTCCTGAATGATCTGTTCCCGTTTTTGATAGTCAGCGTCGGGATATTCATAGTTCATCCCGATATTATCTGTGGAGATGGCAAAGTTATTATTCGTATCCGTTTTACGGTTGGGCATCAGAACCGGATTCCAGGGCACCCGCAAATCGCCGGCCTCAAAATTTCTTAACAGTAGTTCATATCGCAACGGATCATAAGTTACGGGCTTCACCCATTCCCGCTGATTCTCGGGAACGTCTGTCGTACACATGCGAAAACAGTAGGCTTGCACGCGATGATCGCCGTCACCATCTTTGCCCCCCGGTCCTTCCTGTTGCACGCCAGGCAGCAGCCCACTACTTTTATCTCCGGGCACAACATACGGATCTACCGGCTTGATGAACTGATGGAAGACCGCGTTGCGGGTTTGAATTCCATTTAAGGTTTCACCGTAAGTCGCGTTCGATTCACGCCCCACATGATAGGAGACCCCGGCAACCGCCATCAGATCCCCTTCATAAGTCGCGTCAATAAAAACTTTACCGGAAATAACTAAACCGCTCTCCATTTTAATCGAAGCAATACGTGCTTCTTCTTTGTTTACCCCCTGCTTCAAATCCAGACGCTGCTGCTTCAGCACCGGAATCGCCTGTTCGTGGAGCATTTTTTCAAACGTTTCTTCTGCGACGTGTGGCTCGAAAGTCCACATTTCTTTTTCAGTCCCTTTACTGCGCCGGTTTTTATACTCGCCCTGTTTCTGATATTTCCAGGAGGAATCCAGACTGTAATAGTCGCCCAGTCGTCGATAAAACTCGCGGGCGATGCCCCCGATGGCTGCCTTATTCCCGATGTCTGTGGCCCCCAGTCCCCCCGAAGAAAGACCGCCCAGATGCGTTCCGGGTTCGATCAGCAGTACGCTTTTTCCCATTCGTTCTGCCTGAATCGCTGCTGCGATGCCTCCCGAAGTTCCGCCATATACAACAACGTCATAACTGGATTTGAGCTGAGCTGGTTTAATTTCCTGCGCGTCAGACAAATTCGAAATTCCCATCCAGGAAATCAGAATTAACAGAAAACGGAATAGATTCGTAGAAACGGAGAGCATTTCGAAGACCTTCTCATTCAGTCGGTAGGGGCGAATCATCATTAATACTTAGCGGACATGTTTACACAGGCCCGTTTCGTCCATCATAATCATTGCGGTGAAATATCTAAACCAGGTTGCTGCTAATCTGGATTTATCACGGACTTAAATTGTTAATTATGTGAACAATACCATTTAGGACGATTTCACCATATAATTGTAACCGTCCCTAAAACGAAACCATCCCTGTGCGTTGTTCCCGACCAACGCCAATCCCCAGCAGGCTGACATGAGCTTTGATTTCCTTAATCCGATGATGTTGCTCGGTTTACTGGGAATCTCATTGCCCGTGCTCGTGCATCTGCTCAGTCGTAAAAAATACGACGTGGTGCAATGGGGGGCGATGCAGTTTCTGGAACTCGGACGACGGACGCGACGTCGCATTCGCCTGGAAGGCTGGTTACTGCTGGCAATCCGGATGCTGCTGATTGCGTTGATCGCCCTCGCGTTGTCGCGTCCCTGGGTTTCCGGCGGATTTTTATCCAAATTTATTTCCACACAATCCAGAGACGTTGTCTTCGTGATCGATGGTTCGTACAGCATGGGCTGGGAAGGCGAAACGGAAACACCGCATGCCGCCGCCATCCAGTGGGTGCATCGTTTTTTAGAAGAACTGAATCCCGGTGATACCATCACCCTGATCGATGCCCGCGACCAGCCGCGACTGATTACCGAATCCCCCACTTCCCAGTTTGATATTGTCCGTGAGAAATTAAATCAGCTGCCACCCCCTGCCGGCTCTTCCAATCTGGCCAACTCCATATCCAAAGCCATTCAGACACTCAGTAAAACTTCCAACCTGGAACGGGAAGTCATCGTACTGACGGACGACCAGGCCTTCTGCTGGTCACCTGAAGATTCGATTCTGTGGGCCCAGATGAATGATCTGCTGCAGCAGTCTGCGGTACCCGTCAATCTGTGGGCCACCAATGTGGCAGGCGAGAAAAATGAAGGATTGCTCACCAATCGAAAAGTGGACCAGTTAGCCGTTTCGCGCGAAGTCTGCGTAAAAAATCTGCCGGTCCGAATTTCGACGACCGTTCGTTATGATGGTCCGGAAGAGAACCTGATCTGCCCGGTCTACTTTGAAGTCGACGGTCAACAACTGCCGGAAAAGACCCAGTCGATAAAAATTGAAAACCATGGCGAGACAACCGTCGAGTTTCAGCATCGCTTCGAAGATGAAGGGACACACATCGTCAGTATCGTGGTCGATCCCGACCAGTTACCTGGAGATGATCGATCCGATGCCGCCCTGCATGTCACCAGCGCCTTACCCGTGCTGCTGGTGGATGGCACTCCCAGCTTTGACTCGACCCGCAGTGAAGTCTTTTTCGCAAACCTCGCTTTAATGGCGCCAGCCAACCGGACACCCTGGATTCAGACGACGGTCATCGAAAAGACACAGCTCAACGCGGACATTCTGAAGAATCAGGCTGTTGTCATTCTGGCGAATGTGGACACACTCTCGGAAACACAGGCGGGAGATTTAATTGACTTTGTCAAGCATCAGGGGGGAGGCGTACTGATTGCCTTGGGTGATCAGATCAACGCAGACGATTATCAGCGACTGTTATTTCACGATCAAGCATTGATCCCTGTAGAGCTGAAGTCCCGGGAATCCAATCCAGGGGCTGAATTCGGAAACCTGACGCAGATTCGTTCCGACAGCCTGCAGAGCCCGTGGCTCAATCGCTTTCGTGGTGAATACGCAAATGGGCTGACTTCAGCACGGTTCAGCGACTGGTGGGATACATCAGCCATCACGCAATCCGATCTGCCTGAAGAAGAAAAGAAAGTTGAGGAAAGCGAGCAGAAAGCACCAGCGACACCGGTGGAGCTGGCAACCTTAACTAACAACTCTCCCTTCATGCTGATGATGAATCATGAGCGGGGACGCGTGCTTTTATTGACATCCTCACTCGATGCGGACTGGAACAATCTGCCGGCGAAACCCGATTATGTTCCCTTCCTGCATGAGGCAGTCTTCGAACTATCTTCGGGTCGCGTATTTCGAAACCTGCAGACGGACGAACCAATTGTGGTTCCGGTTCCTGCAAAAACCACGGTGGAACAGATTACATTTCTCGATCCGAACGGGAAACCGGCAACAGGCACAATCAAGGCAGATCCCGCAGCGAATGCAGCGACGTTTCAATCTCAGAACACATCGCTGCCCGGTATCTACAACCTGTCTCCCAAACCAGGTGTGCAGACCGATCTCAAAGAGGATCGTTTTGTGGTGAACTTCGACCGCAGTGAATCCGACCTGACTCCACTGAATGAAGCACAACAGAAAACGCTGACAGAGGAATCACATCTGACTTTTTTCAAGACCCTCGACGAATTAAAGCAGGCTATGTTTTCCGATGTCTCAGAAACCGAATTCTGGCGGATCCTGTTACTCATCTTCCTGCTGCTGATGGTAGGCGAAATGTTCCTGACCAGAAGACTGGTTCAGGGAGGTCATTCCACCCTTCCCGAGCAGAGCCAAACATGATGCGCATCATCATATACAGAGATAACGAATTGATATGATCGAACGGCACTTTCAGTTTAATGGCTTCGAATGGAGCGGATGGACGATTTTCAGCGTCTGTGCCGTCGTGGCGGCGCTCGTCTCCATCGTGATGCTGTTCCGTTACGAACGTCGCCTGGTTTCCTCTTCCATCGGTAACATTTTAATTACACTGCGCATTGCCGCTCTGATTCTGATCCTGCTCACCTTTCTGGAACCGGTCCTGACCTGGTCTTTTAATGTCAACAAAACCGGGCGATTGATCGTCGCCGTGGATGTATCTGACAGCATGAATACACAGGATCGTCACGCCAGTGAGCTGGAAAAACTGAGGCTGGCTCGCGCATTGAAAATGATCGGCAATGAACAGGTCGACAGTCGTCTCGATCGCTGGGAAGCCGCCTATGCAGCCGACCAGGAACCGCCGTGGGTAGATGTAGAAGAAACGGCGAACCCGGAAAAACGGGCAGAGCTGGCTGCCAGTCGCAAAGCCAACCTGGAGGCGATCTTTGCCGATATTGATCAACTGACGCGCAAAGAAATTGCACAAAAGCTGCTGTTGAATCCCGCGAATCCGATACTGGATAAACTTCAGGAACGGGGACAGGTCGATGTCGTCCTGTTTGCCGGCGATGCCGTTACCACCGAAAAGACGATATTAGAGAAATCTCTGAGCGAAGTTCCGGACCAGGTGCACATGGAGCTTTCCAATCTGTCACAGGCACTGAAAAATACAGGCAGCAACGATGAAACGGGAGAGGCACCGATCGCGGGTTATATCCTCCTGACCGACGGACGGGATAACAGCAAATTAAACCCCGTAACGATGGCGAAACAGCTGGGGCAGATGAAAGTCCCCATTTATCCTGTGGTGGTCGGAACGGATCATCAGCCCAAAGATATTTCAATTGCTGACCTGGATTATCCGCAGACCGCCTTCAAGGATGACCGACCGCTGTTAAAAGCCCGCATCGGAACCAATGGGTACGACGGACAGGAAATCAGTGTGATCCTGAAACAGGGTGAACAGGAACTGGCGGTCAAACGTTTTACTTCCAGTGGTGTCAGTAAGCTTCTGGAATTTGAACTGGATTCCGGAAAACTGGGGCGGCAGGAATTCACCCTGGAAACCGAAGTCCTGCCGGGAGAAACACGTGACGACAACAACAACAAAAACTTTGCCATCAACATTGTCGATGATAAATCGCATGTGCTGTTAGTCGAAGAGACAGCGCGCTGGGAATACCGGTTCCTGCATCATGCACTGGAGCGGGATAAACGCATTGCGCTGGAACAGGTTTTATTCGAGCAGCCCTATATGGGCCTGTTGCCTCAACCGTTTTTCCCCAATCAGCTCAAAATTAATGTACCGGTGGCAAACCCGAATGATGAGCCCGGCACGAAAGCCCATCCGTTCGCCGAACAGGATCTGATTATCATCGGAGACGTTTCCCCGGCACATCTGGAAGAAGAAAACTGGAAGCATATCCAGACCTTTGTCGGCGATCAGGGTGGTACGCTCGTTCTGCTGGCGGGAAAAAAATACATGCCACTCGAACATCGTTCCCCCACGCTGAACGAGTTGCTGCCATTAAAAACCCCCAAGGCGATTGACTGGAACCAGGCGAATTTCAAAGTCCCCCCTGACGAACGGGGGATGCGACTGCGTCTGACGCCGGAAGGTGAAGCCGAACCACTGCTGCAGTTCGACGCCAATGCGGAAATCAACCGTGACATCTGGCAGGATCTGCCAGGGCATCTCTGGTTTCTGCAGGGTGAACTGAAACCGGGAGCGAACGTGCTGGCTTATGGAGTTTCGCCGTTCAATGCCCCCCCCAATGAAAAGACGGACGGAGTCATCATCCATCGACAGTACGGTTCCGGACAGGTCATCTGGATTGGTATCGACAGCACCTGGCGCTGGCGATTTCGTGTGGGTGATCGCTACCATCACCGTTTCTGGGGGCAACTGGCCCGCTGGGCAGCCAAGAATAAAGCATCCGCAGGAAATGAATTCGTTAAATTCAGTTTGAGTAAAACGGATATCGATGCGGGTGAGATCACCACTGCCAGCGCCCGCTGGACACAGGAGTACCGCGAACAGTTTCCGGATGTCAAATCAACCGTCTCCATTATAAAAGCATCAGAACCAGACAAAGTGGTTGCTTCGCTGGAACTGCTTAATCAAAAAAATCAGCCTCTGCTGCAGGAAGCGAATCTGCCTGCCCTGCCCGAGGGGGAATACCAGTTGAAACTGCAGACGACACCACCCATCGCAGGCGCAAAGGAAATCACGACCCCGCTGTTCGTTCATAGTGTCAAAACAATTGAACTGGGCAATCTGACTTCGAATCCTCAACTATTAACCGAAATGGCAGAATCAAGCGGAGGAAAACTGCTGACGCCGCAGACGATCAACGAGCTTATGGAATTGCTGCCTTCTCTCAAGCAGGAAACCACAAAACAGGACGAAATTTCGGTCTGGGACCACTGGTTTTTCCTGATTCTGATCATGGGTATCCTGACGGTAGAATGGGCTATCCGTAAATTAAACGGATTACCTTGAATCAGCTTGCCGGCTTTTTGGCTCCGAAACCGTTTTTTCATCCCTATTTCACCTTAGATCTTGTTACAATGCTTGAGGGCAGGTTCTGCACTGTAGAGGGTTCTTTACCCGGATACCTGACAAGCCAGAGTCGACTCGTGTGCTCGCTGAAACAGATTTCCTAATTACTTCCTGCTGAGATAAACTATGGATGGGCAGTTAGATCAATTTGTGAACGAATTGAAACGGCAATTGAACCAGCTTGATCGCCGGATTCGCTCTCTGGCGCTGTTGCGCGGTCTGGGACTGGTGATATTGGTACTGATCTGCCTGATTACGCTACAGATCAGTATCGACTTTCTGTTTTCACTCGATTCCACAGCCCGTATTATCATGAGTTCCCTTTCACTGGCTGTAGTGACGGGTTGCCTCTGGTTTGGAATCCTGCGTCGTGTCATTCGAAAACGCACGCCTGTCGAACTGGCTGCGATTGTGGAAGAGTCACAGTCCTCACTGAATGAGCGACTGACCTCAGTACTGGAACTGGCTTCCGCGCAGAATGAAACCAGTTCCGTGATGATGCGGGAACGACTCGCGCGCGAAACGATCGCCTCCCTGACGAATTTTAATATTACCGATTCCGTTCCCTCCGATCGCGCCATGCGATTCATCATGAGTGCCGGCATCGCAATTCTGATTTTTATCACCCCCCTGCTGTTCTGGCCCGATGCGTACAGATTGCTGCTCTCCCGCAGCGTGATTCCCTGGGGCAACTTTGCGACGGTTAGCTCACTCTATTTCGAAGTTCAGCCCGGCGATGAAACCGTCGCCCGGGGAACCGATTTGAAAATCGTGGCGGAACCGCACTGGCATACCAAAGAACCGGGACAGATTAACGACGTCTGGATTGAATGGAAAGACAGCGCCGGCAAAGCGAACTCGCGGCGCATGGATCTGGACCAGGAATCCGGTTTTTATCAGACTCAGTTTCCGCGTCTGCTCAGCGGATTCCAGTACACAATCTCATCCGACCGCAGTCGTTCGAAACAATATACCATTCATATTGCAGAACCTCCTTCGATCACTGAAACACTGCTGACAGTCAATTCCCCCGGCTATACTCAGAAACCAGCAGAGCAACTGACGGTCATCCCCAGTGAGTTCCGCGTGATTGAGCAGAGCCTGCTGGAATTCAAATTGAAATTTGACCGCCCCGTCACCGCAGTCACGCTTGAGTCTCAGCGTTACACATCGGGAACAGAAGAGCGGCACCCCGTAGAACAGAAAGCGTTTTCCATCAGCGAAGATCAGTTGTCTGCAGAACTCTCGCTTCCGGTTCACAAAAACAGCTTTCTGTATCACCTCAAACTGGAAAGCCTGGAAGGGAAACTGACGACTCAGTCCTCAGAGCATCTGGTCAAGGTCATACCAGACCGGGCTCCGGAAATTGAACTTTCCCTCTACAACCAGCCCGAGTTCATTAAACCCACGGATGGATTAACAGTGCCTGTGAAAGTGATGGACGATTTTTCAGTCGCTGAACTGGAAATTCATGTTCAGAAACTGGATGAGAAAGCGACTGTGATTCAGGTGCCCGCCTCACAACTGGGAACACGCTCAGTGAATTACGAGTTTAAAATCGATCTGGAAGGGTTACGCGCGCAGCAGTCGGATATCTTTACTTATCGTGTCCGGGCAGCCGACAATCGGGAAATTCCGGAACCGAATGTCGTCTGGACTACCCCCCGAGTCTTTGGCATTGATAAGAATGCGGATCAGCAGTTACCAGCGGGTGTTGTCGCACGTCAGGAAAAACTGCGGGGTGAGCTGCAGAAAATCCAACAGGAATACAAAGAACACAAAAATCAGGTCGACCAGAAAATTGCAGAGTTGAATCAGGTCAAAGAAAAAGAAGCCTTAAAAGCAGCCGATCAGGAACAGCTGCAGGAGCTGAGTAACCAGGAGCGCAAGCTGGCTCAAAAACTGGAAAACCTTGCCAACGAATTTCTGCAGCTCCCCCTGTATCAGAAGCTGGCGCAGCAGACACAGGAAGTGGCGCGCACCGATTTCGTCAAAAACCACGACACCCTCAAATCAACAGCGGATGCCGAAAATGTCAAACAGGCCCGAAACGATCTGAAGCCGGTTCCCAAGGCCATGAAAGGCACCGAGCAGAAACTGGATCAACTGGCCCGGCAGTACGATAAACTTATCGAACTGGAAAATGATCTTTTGAATCTGAATCGGCTGGCAGAAGATACAAATCATCTGGCGGATGATCTGCTGGCCTTCAATGACAAGCTGGAATCAACGAAACCGCAACCAGAGCAGCAGGCTCCCCGGCCACAGGAAAATCCGGACGGCAAACAGCCGGCGACTGAAAAACCCGAAATGGAGCGTAAGAAAGAGGAAGCCCATCAGCAGCGTTCCCCCGAAATGGAGAAGGAACTGGCCGATCTGCAGGCAGAACTGAAACATCGTCAGAGCCGCCTGGCAAAAGATCTGGATCAGTTGCTGGAACGTCGCCCTGAACTGGTTGATGCTGCCCGTAACTATCAGATGAAACAACTGGATTCACTGGTCAGACAGACTTCTCAACTGGTAGAGCCACAAACTCAACTGGCCGAAGCCATCCAGGAACAGGCTCCGGTCGCCGCAGGCAGACCTGCAGCTCCCCAGACAGCAGAACCGCCGGCAGAAGCGGATCAACCCGCGACCGCGCCGGGAGAGAATCAAGCTGCAGACAACAATACTCCACCGGCAGCAACCCCCGCCGGACAAGCGTCCCCTGCTGCTGCAGAGTCTTCGCGGAATGCCGCAACCACAGTAGCCGACGGCAAACCAGCGACGGCAGCACAAGCAGCTGAAAGCAAGATGAGCAACGAGCCTGCACGGGCCAGGGCGGAGCCTGCGAAAGAGGAATCCGTACGCGATCTCCAGCGACAGCAGCAGATGCTGGCAGAAGCAGCAACAAACTTTGTATTGGAAACGGCACAACAATTCGGTCCTGATTCTGAGCCGACCCGCAGAGCCACTCAACTCGCTGAAGAATCCATCAAAGCACAACAGGCAGCCGACGCTGGCCGTCTGCATGAAGCCAGCCAGGCAGCCAATCGAGCTTCAAAAAAGGCGGATGAAATCATGCAGGCCCATCAAGAGCAGAATAAAGAAAATACCGAACGGGATGCCTTTCTGGAGCAGGCCGAGCGTATGGCAAACCTGCAACAGTCTCAGGCGGAAAAAATGGAACAGGCTTCCACTTCCGAATCGAAGCGACAGGAAGCCCTGCAGAATACACAACAGGCGCTCGCCCGACAGACCCAGGCATTATCCAAGGAACTGTCTGAGACTTCGCGTAAACTGGAAACCGAGCCGATTGGCTTGAAAAAAGAGAGCCAGCAGGCGGACCGGACTCGTAAGAAAACCGAAACCGCCGGCCAGGCGATGGAGAAAGCAGTCGAAGGTCTGCAGGATGAGAATCTGGCGCAGGCAGCAGAACAGGCGCAACAGGCAGCCCAGGCACTGCAGGAAGCGGCCCGACAGGCGCAGCAGGCCAGCAAGCAGAAAGCAAAGGAGTCCCCCGTTCCGGAAAAAGTAGGAAACCAGGTAACGGACGCTGCCCAACAGCTGCGCGAAGCACAGAAGCAGCTGGAACAGAGTCCGGAATTCAAAAATCAGTCCGACCAGACGATGGCACAACAACAGCAGTCCCCACCCGGCGATGCGAAAGAAAACTCGCAGCAGTCCAGTCCTGCTGATCAAAAAGAGAAAGCGACCGAATCAGGGGATGCCAAAGCACAGGCCAACTCGGAAGCCGGCGACAAATCACAATCTCAGGAAAAGATGGCAGAAAACGCGAACAGTCAACAGGGAGATTCCGAGCAACAGGGCAAACCGTCGAAATCACGGGAAGCAGCCGAGTCGCTCAAGCGGGCCGCGGAATCCTTGTCTCAGGCGGCAACAGAACTGAAATCCAAAGCGCAGCAGGGTTCCGATCCCGGCAAAGGTCAACAGTCACAGACCGCTTCCAAAAATATGGCGCAAGGCAAAGGGCAAGGCGAAAGTGAAGGCGGCGGTGCACAAACGAACGTGGACTTTTCCGAGTTGAAAATCAAACTGCAGGCCATGTCAGATCGGAACTGGGGTGAACTTCCCGGCCAGTTGGACACCGAGATCCTGCAAGGCTCACGCACACGTACTGACCCGGAATATGCCCGGCTGATCAAACATTATTTTGAAGCGATTTCCAAGTCAAAACCTGAGAGTAACTGAATTCATTTCTCAGACAGATCCCCTGGATTAATTTATGATTCGCTGGTTCCCGACCTCGTTACTTCTGTTTTCTCTGTTGCTGCCTGCCAACTTGAGCCACGCCCAGGAACTGGACGCTCAGAAGAAACAGCTGGATGCCAGTATACAGCGGGCGATTCAGTTTTTGGCAAACTCACAGCAACCCTCTGGTGCCTGGTCTTTTAATTCCTACGGCGAATCGACGGCTGCGACTTCCCTGTCGATCATGGCATTCATGGCCGCTGGTTACGTTCCCGAAGAAGGCCCGTATGGTGACCAGATCAACAAAGGGATCGACTGGGTCCTGGCTCATCAGGCTGACAATGGTCTGGTCGTTCACCATAAGAGTCACGGGCCAATGTACAGTCACGGTATCAGCACACTGATGCTCGCCGAAGTCGCCGGGATGCTCAAAGGTGAGCGTGAGAAAAAATGCAGAGAGGTGCTGGAACGCGCGGTGAAACTGATCGTGTCTGCCCAGAACGTCAATAAAGACAAACGGAACGCGGGAGGCTGGCGCTATACACAAACCAGTACTGACAGTGATCTGAGCGTGACCGGCTGGCAGTTGCTGGCTTTACGTGCCGCCAAGAATATTGGCTGTGATATTTCCAAAGACCACATCGACAAAGCGGTCGCTTATGTCCGCAACTGTCGCGGTCGCAATAACGTGGGTTTTGCCTACCAGCCAGGTGGTGCCCCCAGTGCGACGCGTACGGGAACCGGAATTTTAGCACTGGAAATCTGTGGTCAACATCATACCCGGGATGCACTGGAAGCCAGCGACTACCTGCTTCAGAAACCATTGCATCCGGATGAATTTTATTACTTTTACGGAGCGTATTACTGCAGCGTCGGTATGTTTCAGATGGGAGGGCAGTACTGGCAGAAAACACGGGACGCGATTGTCCCGCAACTGCTGGAAACCCAGAAACACGATGGCAGCTGGCTCGCCACCAAGGGGAGCGAAAAACAGGCAGGAAAAGTCTATGCGACTTCCCTGGCAGTGCTCGCGCTGGCGGTAGAATACCAGTATCTGCCTATCTACCAGCGGTAAGTTCCGGGGACTTGAATTAAGCAGAAATTCCGTTTTACAGATGTTTCTGAAGACATTCGCAGAAAAACTGATGAACCCGGGTATTCCTGATCAGTGCGACTATTGGATATCTCCCTGTTAATAAAGGGGTTACTCCATTCCGATAATCAAAGGCTTCCACGAATTGACCTTGGTGAACCCACTGGTTATCTTTAAAATTCGCTTCTGATTTTGCCTGCTTACCTCGACCTTAGCCCCTCTGGATACCTGACTGTGCGGATTGCTTACTTAGATTGTTCAACTGGAATTAGCGGTGACATGACCCTGGCGGCGCTCGTGGACGCCGGTGTGGACCCCGATCAGATTTGTGCCGGCATCGACTCACTGGGTCTGCCTGGAGTGAAACTTACTTTCTCTTCAACGATGAAGGGAGGATTCCATGCGACTTCGGTCAAAATTGAACATCCCAAGCAGCATGCACATCGTCATTTAAGTGACATCATCCAGATTCTCAAACAGTCCGATCGTCTGACAGCCCGGCAGTATGAACTGTCGCTGGCGCTGTTTTCAGCGATTGCTGCTGCGGAAGCCAAAGTCCATGGCTCCACCATCGACAAAGTTCACTTCCATGAAGTGGGTGCCATCGATTCCATCGTAGACATTGTCGGCGTTGCCATCGGCTTTGATCTGCTGGGAGTGGAACAGATCATTTCCAGTCCGGTTCCCACCGGTTATGGTCAGATTAAAATTGATCATGGAATCTGTACGGTACCTGCACCGGGGACAGCGGAAATTCTGAAGGGGATTCCCCTGGCTGACATTCCGATTCAGGCAGAACTGACGACTCCTACGGGGGCCGCCATCATCGCTACGCTGGTCGATCGATTTTCAATGCTGCCTGCGATGACGATTGAAGAAATCGGTTACGGGGCCGGCACGAAAAACTTTCCTGAACGGGCGAATCTGCTGCGAATTTTTGTAGGCGAACTGGTGAGTTCCAGTAACACCGATTATGTAACACTGCTGGAAACCAACCTGGATGATATCACTGCGGAAGTTATTGGATACACCAGACAGAAACTGATGGAAGCCGGCGCCCTGGATGTTTACACAGCGTCGATTCAGATGAAAAAAGATCGCCCGGCTGTGTTGCTGAGCGTGATTTGTAAACCTGCTGACGCCGAACGTCTGGAAGCGATCCTGTTTCAGGAAACGGAAACCCTGGGAATCAGACGGCATATTCTGCAGCGCAGCATTCGTGCCCGACAGCCACACACCGTCAAAACCACCTGGGGAGACGTCGCCGGCAAACTGTCACTGACTCCGAGCCATCAATCCGTCTTCACGCCGGAATATGAAGCCTGTGCTCAACTGGCGGCTGAAAAACAGGTTTCATTGAGAACCATTTACCGGGCTGCGGAAGCCGCCTATCTGTTTGACGGGACAAATGCGGGCCCTGCTTTACCCGCAGCAAATGTTCCCCACGACCACGACCACGACCACGACCACGACCACGACCACGACCACGATCACGATCACGATCACGATCACGATCACGATCACGGGTAGGCGCACGCGAGACGATCAGGATGATCCAGCGCGCGTAGCAGGAAAAAGAGAACCGCAGTTCAATATTGTCTGGTAGTAAAGGATGACTGGCCAATCATGTTTCAATTGAGCGATCCCAATATGATACTGACGGGGGTGTTACTCTTAACGGTAGCCTGGATGCTGCGAAAAAACTTTCGCTATCAGCATCAGGTAAGAAATCGAAGCCCACTGGACGAAGCACAGCAGGAACTTTCCAGCCGGGAACAGAGCCAGTTCAATCGACTCAATCAGCTGGAAATCAAGCTGTATGAGTATGGCAGAGAAGTGGAATCGCGGAGTGATGACCGCCTGCGCGTACTCGATGAACTGTTGCGGGAAGCCGATCAGGAAATCAACCGGCTACGTCAGCAACTGGCGCTCACACAACAGAAACAGAATGATTCGACCCAGAAAGCTGGTCCCGATATTCTTGTCTATGAAAAATCGCAGCCTCTGTCTGCTACTGCAGAAAAGCGACTGATGATGGTTTATCTCAGCCAGGCCGGTTTTTCGGCTCAGGAAATCAGCAACTGTTTTCAGTGCCCCCGCGAGGAAGTCGAACGGGTTCTGGCAGAAGACTGTCCCCCGGGTTCAGAGATTGCCTGAGCTTAAGGCGTATCACCATTGCGGCTCAGCCGCTGATTAACTCGCCAATCGGAACAGCATCGACGAGTCTGATTTCATCCTGTTCTGATCGTGCCAGACAACTGCCGGGATTTAATCCCAGATGATGGTAAACAGTCGCTGTCAGTTCCGAGGCATGCACCGGACGTTCCACAGGCGCGCTCGCCCGGGCATCGCTGGCGCCAATCACCTGGCCACCGGGAGTTCCGCCACCGGCGACGAGTGCAGACCAGACATGCGGCCAATGATCGCGACCACCGTGTGCATTCACCTGGGGTGTGCGACCAAATTCGCCCGTAGCCATGACTAGCGTATCATCGAGTAAACCCCGAGTGGAAAGATCGTCGAGCAATGTAGAGAGTGCTTTATCAAAAGCGGGCCCCAGTGAATCCCGATATTCGTAAACTTTTCCGGATGTCCCTGCCCCGGTGCCGTGACAGTCCCAGGTTAACTGCTGATGCAGATCATCAAACAGATTGACGACCACACACCGCGTTCCCCGTTCTACCAGTTGACGAGCCTGCAGCAACAGCTGACCAAAGCGATGCTTGCCGTACTGCTGTTGAATCGCCTTGGATTCTCCTGTAATTTCGATTTCAAATTCCGCCGAAGTGGATTCACCGACGGCAGTCGCCGGTTCAAATTCTTCGCCCAGAAATGTTGCCTGCTGGCCGCGATAGGTATTCACCCCCAGCGAAGTGACCTGTCGTGGTAATACAACAAACGGAGGTGCATCTCCCCGAGGTCCCCACTGGCGCGCGATGACAGAACCAAAACAGGGATAATTCAAAGCCCCCCGTGAAAGTCGACCGGTCATGAGCAACTGGTGGCCGGTTTCGTGAATCGGCGCGGCATCATGGTAAAGGGAACGGACGAGAGAAAACTGACCGGTTCGCTGTGCGAGCTGGGGAAATGCTTCGCTCAGAAAGACACCGGGAACCGTGGTTGAAATCGCTTTGAGTGGTCCCCTGATTTCCGAGGGTGCTTCCGGCTTGGGATCGAAGGTTTCCAGCTGGCTGGCGCCGCCGGTCATCATAATGAAAATACAGTTTTTATGAGAACGATCCCGCTGAGTGGCAGCCATCGCGGCGCGTTCCGCCATTGACAGCCCGACGAAGCTCAAACTTCCAACACGCAGGAAATCACGTCGTGAAACTTCCGATTGATTTTGCCTGGAACTCATAGCGTATATTACTCACTTCATTTCAGTGTGATTCGAGTTAATCGGGGATCACCATATTATAACAGTCTTCCACTATAGTCGAAGAATTCCTCTCTGGAATTCAACCTGTTTCTGGAACTTCCGTTACAAAACGCAAAGTTCATCAGTCTCCGTTGATCTGAATCTGAGCCCCTTCGTTCAGAGGGCGGACTGTCCTCAACTCGCAATATTTACCGTAACCACATTCAGTGACTAGACTTGTTATCATTGCTGCATCCTGGCAAATGATGGACAAAGTCGGTCCCCACGAAGTTTGTGCGATTCCCCGAACTCCCCGGGTGATCAGCTTCTGTTCCAGTTCAACCATCTGAGGATCGGCAAAGATTCCTCCCTGAGCGGGTCTGAAAAATTCACCGACCACGTGACCAAATTCGGTCAGTCCTGTTGTTAATTCTTCGAAATCATGGCTTTGAACAGCGGGTGCCAGTTGCATCAATGCGAGGCGGCAGAGTTTTTCCGTGGTGGCTGTGGGCATCGGTCCCAGCTGCTGAATGGCATCAGCTTCAATGTAACCCGAGATTCCTGCACGATTTGTCGGAGTCACCAGAAGGATGTGCCAGTCTTCAGGGAAATCAGCCCGAACCACCAGTGGACTGATCTCAGCAGCAGTCTGCTTGCCCCCTTCAACCAGGAATCCACCAGTAGTGAATCCATGAATGCCTAAAGCGGAGCGGGCACCGCGCTGAACCCGCTGTGCCAGTTCCACCGACGTCAGTGAAGTTTCCTCTGACAATGAGGCAAGTGCCTGTGCGACTGCCAGACTCAATTGGGTCCCGGAACCGAACCCACAGTGCTGCGCGATTTCAGAATGCAGCTTCAGATCATAAAACCGATCCCGGTACAGCTCGGGACATGTGTTACGGATCGCAGCAAGCGCCTCTCTGATTTTTGTAATACTGCCGGGGCTGCCCTGCATGCTGTCTGAGTTGCCAGCTGATTCTGTGACAGCCAGTTTCAGTTGTGGCTCCTGGATCATGAGGCCTATGCCGCCAAACTCGCGTCCTACTTGAGGAGCGAGGGAGAGTAACCCCCAATGCAGACGACTTCCCGTCGTGATATTCACTTCACGCGACATGACAGTTTCAGTTTCAGACTGAGTAGGTTTGGTTAAAAAAAGTGGTTTTATGACTCTGTTTCAGCATACGCTTTTGAAATGAATTCTTCCAGTAAACGGAACGCAGTCTCTTCATCCGGTCCTGCGGTTTTTCTGACTATTTCTGCCAGTGTCTGATATTGCGCCAGCAGATCCCCCTGCTCAATCAAGTGGGTGCGGGTGGCGAGAATGGCCGCTTCCAGAACTGCGTGTTTGGCGCGGTTCAGGCCGAAATAGTCGCGAATGCGACCGCGATGGATCACCTTTGCCTGCATGACCGTGCGGGCCTCTGATTCATCAATGGACTCAATCTGAAATTCATACCAGCGACAGGCGGATGCCAGCACGCGACCGGATATTTTCTCTGCGGGAAAGGTTTCTGGAATTTCCTGCAGCGTTCCAATTGCCGATTTTGCGAGCAGCAATACATCGTCGACCACGTGAAAGACACCACTGCGGGTCTCTTTCAGATTGCTGAATGTGCGCGAAGTCTGAAAGGGACGCAGTATGAACCGTGTCATACCCTGATCGACCTGTGGTCCCATGGGAGCAATGTTTAATTCTCCCGATTCATTTTGACTGGTGACCATTCCTTCCAGAATCATGCCTGCTGCTTCCTGAAGAATTTCAAATTCCTGACAATAAGCCTGTATCATAGACGCGCGTCAGAAACATTGAAACCAGTGTCGCCTCTGAAAGTGGAATCCGGCTGCAGATCAACTCAACAGCGGGGACTTCAAGCTGTTAGCGGGTGAAGCCGACGTAGAAACTGAAGACCTGGGTTTCGTCGAACGTTTCTTTCGCCAGTGGCACAGAGAAGTCGAGTGCAACAGGAACAGGCCCCATCGCAGGAACTGTCAAACGCAGACCGGCACCCACTGCGACACGGAACTGGTCCAGAGAGACACTCTCTTCGACGGTACCGAAGTCACTGAAGAAGACCATCTGGACCATTTCATCAGCCGTAATGGGGACCATGTATTGAGCACTACCCAGGAAGCTCCAGCGACCACCGATGGCGACTCCATTTTCGCGTGGTGTCACACCACGGAATTCGAAGCCACGGAAGGTCTGGAAACCACCGGCATAATATCGTTCGAAGACCGGCGTATCAGTATCCGTCCAGCCCAGAGAGGCACTCAACGACAGGATATGCCGTCCACCACCATCGGGCCGTTTGTACAAGGTAAAGTACTGACTGGCGTTTGTTTCCAGGCGGCTATAATCGTAATCACCGACAGCCTGCTCAGCAGCGAATTCCAGGATATGTCCTTCGGCAGGCAGAAATGCCGCATCGCGTGTATCATGTGTGGCTGACAGTCGGAATGTATTCAGCAGGTTATTGCCAACTGATTGCTGAACGATGGCAGGCGTGGGAACACGTGGATTTCTGAGGTCGACATTTTCCAGACGGAACTGGCCGTTGACTGACCATTCCTGAGTCAACTGACGGCCCAGGCTGAGCCGGGTCCCGACGCGTTCTTCATCCCAGTCTGTATAGAATCGGGTGAAGTAAAATCCACTGACGCCCAGGCTGAAGTTTGTATCCAGAAAATAGGGATCGGTCCAGTTCACCAGATATCGGCTGACCTGATCACCGGGAACCGCTTCTGCACGGAACCGCTGTCCGCCACCGCGCCAGGCGGTACCATCCAGGATGTCTTCCATACTGCGGGGCGGTCTGAGAATATCAAAGTTTTCTTCCTGCAGTACGATCGAACCCACGACCCCTGCGTCACTGTTCACACCAACGCCGAACATCAGACGACCGGTACGACTTTCGGAAGCGTACACATCCAGGTCGACCCAGCCCGGTTGCTGCTGAGGGAACTCGGTTCCCATGGGATCTCCCAAGGGGCTGTTTCCGAACAACGGATTCAATGGTTCTGGTATGCCGTTGTCATAATTCTGACCACGAAACACTTCCTGAGTTCGCCGCTGTTCATGGATGATGCCATCATCATAGATGACCCCCTGATCGAATTTCTGATCGAGTTCGAAATTCTGACCACGCACGACATCGTCCCGACGGATTTCTGCCAGTTCACGCTGGGGATCAACGCGAGTGACGTTGATTCTGGGTCCATTTTGTGGCCCGGTCTGGAATACTTTATTCCCTTCAATTCGCCGTTTACTTTTGGCGATCAATCGCTGATTTGCCAGATCGCCGGGTGCGACCATCAGGGGATTGGTCAGCACGGAACTTTTTGTCCGAGGATTGTCACCAGAAATATGTGGTGTAATTTTGCGGATGCGGTAGGGTTTGTCTTCGTTGATCTGGTAAACGAGGTCGACTTCACCCGGTGCTTCCAGAAAACGGGGCACAGGATTGACTTTGGCAAACAGATGTCCGAGCTCGCCATATTTAACCGTCAGTTTATCGACGTCGGTTGAAAGTGTGCGGCTGTTAAAGAATTCACCGGAAGCCAGTTTGATGTTATCCCGAATTTCATCTTCTGAAAAGATGCGGTTCCCCTCAATCAGGATGTCCCGGATCTTGTAGCGTTTTCCTTCGTTGACGGTATATTCAATCTGTACATGAGAACGATCTTTATTAAAGCCGATCTTCTCGTCGATTTTCACATCGAAGAAACCCAGGCTGTTGTAATACTGTTTAAGAGCTACCAGATCGTCTTCGACTGTGGATGGATCAAATTTACCACCGAAGACACTTAAGCCCAGTGGTGCTTTTTTAGTGAGGAGTTTGGTTTTCAAGACTCCATCACTGACGAATTTATTACCGCTGAACTTGATTCCCGTGACGATGACTTTCGGACCTTCATTGATCTCAAAGATCACCTGGCGGTCATCGGCGTTGCCCCCTTTCAGCAGTTTGATTTCGGCAAAGCGGTAACCACGTTCGACATACAGCTGCTTGATACGCTGCACGGATTCCTGGTTGGCAGAGACATCGAAAGGAGAACCGACTTTTAAACCGGTAGTCGCTTCGAGTCGCTTGGTTTTCACTTTTTTATTCCCACGAAATTCGACCTTCTCCACGATCGGTCGCTCTTTGACTTTATAAACCAGTACCAGTCCCTGATCTGTGTTTCGATAGACAGGTTGAACACTGGAGAACCAGCGGGTAGCAAACAGCAGACGAACATCTTCCAGAACCTGATCGCGGGTAGCAGGACGACCGCGTTGAATTTTTGTTTTCTGTAAAATTGCCAGGGCGGGAATCGAATGATTTCCTTCTACCTGGATATCGAAAATCGGATCGTTCAACGAGATCGACTTTTTCGCTGGTTCCTGAGCGCAGGCTGAGTCGATCAGCGGAATCATTCCGTTGAAGCAGTCTCCGAACAATGTAAGCTGTACCAGGATCAGGCAAAAAGCCAATCGAAATGCGTTTCCGCATCTGGTGTCAGACAAGACACCTCTTATCATGTCGAATCCAATTGTAATATTTACGAGAAAAGATATGAGGTTCACTCAATTGTGACAGGATGGAATTCACGTTGTTTCAGGCCCTGTAATCTCAGAGAGGATTTGAGAATAGGGAGTGTAAGACAGGAAAGTTGCCCTCAGGTTAATTGTGGGTTGCGTAGAAATAACGAAAAAGTAAAACAGCCGCAAGATGAGTTTTTCATTGACATTCAGATTTACTGAGATCGTTTGAAAAAATCACTCTGCAGAAGATTGCAGCTTGTAAGTCTTACAAAAACAGGCCGTTTTGCAGCTGTTTTAAGTAATAATTACGCGCACGGCGCAGCAGCAGACCGAGGCGATTGAAGCGGGATTATTCAGCAGTCGACTGCAGGTGGCAAGCCACACAAGACAGGACTACATTATTGACCGACGATTTTTCCATCCGGGCAGAATGCCTGGCGATCTCTTCCCGCTGGGCAATCCAGAGGCAGGATTGCTGTCCCTGAGACACACTGGCCGCGCCGGGTACTGATTTTTCGGGTACATCCAGAGAGATCCCCCAGCCCATGAGAACTCCCGCCATCAGAATCAGGGCGGCGTTCACCAGACGTTTATGATTTGACTTAAGGGGTGCAGGGCTGCCTGCCTTGCGGTTTACATCCGTTTCTGCGCTCAGGCGTGTGGCTGCCTGCTCTGCCATCCGTACGGTTTCGGCAGAAAGAAATGGTTTACCGGCAGCAGGAAAGGCGGGTAGTGCATGATGGTCCGCTGTCTGTTGCATCTCGGAATAGTGGTCGCTTAACTCATCCGTCTCTGAAGACTCGTCCAGAATCTGGTAAAACGAGCTGAGCGCAGGTGCCAGTGTTTCCTGCATCTGCCGACAACGTGGACACAACTGCAGATGCCATTGCAGTTCTTCGCACTGATGGTCCGTAGGATGGGTGATCAGTTCAAACGCTTCGTCACAATTCATGAGACATCTCCTTCCGAAGTCGTATCTTCAGAAAAACGATGAGCCAGTTGAAGCAACCCGTTTTTCACACGTATTTTTGCTGCTGATAAACTGCAGTCCATAGTTAACGCGATTTCCGTAAATTTCATACCGCCGAAAAAACGCAACCGCAGCGAATCCGCCTGAACTTCAGGCAGTTCTGCAAGATAGATTGTCAGTAGTTCAAACTGTTCTGTTTTCAATACTGCGTGCAGAGGAGTCTCTGAGGAGCTGGGTTCCGGGATCACCGTCTCTTCCGAGGTACTGAAAGAAGAACGAACCACTTCCCGCGGTTGACGTATCTGATGTTTATACTGTCGCCGACATAAATTCAAAAATATCGTCCAGAGCCATGTCGAAAATGCAAAAGACGGGTTGTAGGATTCCCGGGCCGCAAAAGCCGCCAGGAAGGCTTCCTGCACCAGGTCTTCGGCAGCGACCTGTCGACCATACTTGCTCCAGGCAAATCTCAAGAGTCGTTCCCGGTAGCGTAGTACCAGTTCGTCGAACAGGAGATAATCGCCTGCACAAACGCGTTTCATGAGATCGGCATCATTCAGATTTTGATTCATCTGGATTCACGGCCATCGGGAATGATTATCTGGAGAAACACCAGTTTCTGCCAGGAGGGAGTTTGTTCCGGAAATTTAATTCTAGCTGTACCCGATAAGTAAATGCAACCTGAACCTGAAGTTCCGAGGCATTTTGCCATCTGGAATCAGTCCTGCAAATCGACCCCAATCTGATAGATTTCTTCTGTATCCAGCAGCAGGTCATTATTTTCAAACAGCTTCTGGATGGCGGCTTTATGGATTTTCATTTTCGTTCCGCCGACGCCAATCGCTCCGTAACTGAGAATTCCGTCCCGGTCGGTTGCCTTATCCATCACATCTACTTCTTCAATTCCGGCTGGAGGAACCGCATTGAGGTCGATGACCACCTTAAGCTGTTTCATCGGTTTCCAGCAGGCAGCGGGCAGCAGTTTAACTCCCGCTGCGCCGGCGGAAATGATGAGATTTGTATCCTTATTGGCCGTCTCGATCTGTTTATGATCTTTGAGCCCCAGCGGCGTCAGTTGTGCCCCTTCGACAATGCGGGCAATTGCATCGCAGGCCGCCTGTGCCCGGTCAATCGAGCGAGAAGCGAGAATCACTTTCGCGCCCCGTTTTGCCAGCAATTGCGCGGCCCGTTGCCCCACAGGGCCGGTGCCACCCAGTACGAGGGCGGTTGTCGCGGAGAAATCGAGATGTTTTCCCGCTGCCAGAACGGCGGCTGCCGCCGTTGTGTTGGAGCCGTTCGAGTCCATCATGACGGAAACCCGCATGGGACCGAAGAACGTGTCCTGTATTTTCTGAAACAGAGTTTCACCGGAATGGACTTCGCTGCCTCCGACAAAGATCGCAGTATTGTTTAACTCTTTGGGACCGCGCGTGAACATGGCACCATGCACCAGGGACTCCACATTCACGGGAGTCACATCGCTGTAGCTCATTAACTCATCGACGCCGGCATCAATGGCAACCACACGATCAAACGAACTGGCGTGCGTATCGGTATCAAGTTGAATCAGTATTTTTTTCATGAGAGATCTCGACAATCATCAAATCTGAAAACAGCCCAACAAAATACCCCTGCTCCAGAAGAACAGGGGTATGTATTCGATTCCGCCATCCTTACTGCCTGGATCAGCCAGCGTAGAAGGGGTGAGTTGCTTCACTCTTCTTGGCGATCATTTCATCCACAGAAGGCTCATTCTTCATTGCACGGGCAATGGCTTCTTTGGTTGCTTCATAGTTGTAATCGAAGATTTTCTTATCATCGTCGGCTTCCCAGTGGATAAAGACACCACAGACAATGACGAGATCTTCGCATTGATCTTTCGGGATCACGCCGGCTTCAACACTGTCAGCGACGGCTTTCGCGACGGCGTATTGCGCGGGGCCAAACATCTGCACCGCCTGTTTTGCACCTTTGATGGTGACCTTGGTTACCATCACGGTTGCTGGCTTAACTGCGAGGTTGGGTGATAAGACAGCCAGCAGGTTACTATGACCCATTTTCTGGCTGGACAGAGCGTTTGCAAAAGCTGCACCGACAGGACCGGTTTTGTCACCAATCAACAAATCGATATGAGCAACTTCATTACCTTCACCCACAAGTGACTCACCGACAAACATTGACATTCTTCGTTCTCCATTTCTTATCAGGTTCACATAGTTATGCTGTTAGCACAATTAAAAACGGATCACGAATACCGCAGTCCTGAAGGGACGGCGAAACAAACTCTCTCAAGCCTGGTTCACCTTGGATCATTCGTAGCCTCTAACAAGTAATAACAATTTAAGAAGCGGAATGCCAGTAAACCGCTGGTAATCACTCTAAATCCTCATAAAATTGTCATGTCCGTCCCCCTGAACTCTTTGAGATGCATAGAAAAAAACTGTGAATTTTCCTGGATCCTCTTCTTTACTGATCGTCGGCGCCAGTACGCGGGCTGCCGCCTGTTCTGCAGTACGAGCAGGCTTCCAGCCAGTCTGTGCGGATCAGTTTGCAGACCGCGACCTCCGCGCCGTGTCTGAGGTCGTCATCAAAATCGATGAGCATTGTCACTGGCTGGAAGAGATTCTGAAACGGGAACCACAAAACTGGATCTACACCGGTGCCCTGGAAAACCGGCCGGAAGTGATCAACGCAATCAATCAACGTCACACATTGCTGGGAAACGCAGAAGAATCGTTAAAAAAAGTCCGTGATCCGTTTTTTCTGCAGGATCTGCTCGTCGATCAACCAATTGCCATCTCCCCCTGCCTGCCCGTCGATACACAAACTCCTCCCCGGGAACTCTGGCTGCGCAAACCCCGCCTGAGTGCTGCCGGTCAGGGAATCAGTTTTGCGGATTCACACACGACAGATCCAACCGATTCTACACAATATTATCTGCAGCAGTTTCAGCCTGGTATTCCCTTGTCTGCCCTGTACCTTGCCTGCGATGATTGTTGCGTGCTGATTGGCACTGCGGTTCAATTTATTGGAAACAGGGCACTTCATGCTACCGGTTTTCAGTTTTGTGGTGGAATGACATTGCCATCTATGCCCCCTGAATGGCGTCACGCTCTGGGAAAACTGGGGCACAATATCGCGCGCGGATGCCATCTGAGAGGCCTGTTTGGTTGCGATCTGATCTGGAATCCGGACGGGCAGCCGGGTTTATGGCTGACCGAAGTCAATCCCCGATACACTGCATTGACTGAACTGTTTGAGCTGCAGTATTGCCTGCCTCTGCTGCGGTGGCATTTTGCCGCCTGTCGTTCCTGCGACGCATCATCGGCTGTGGCAGGAACCTTGGCCGATGAACTGATTCAGCTGCTCAAAACCAAGGAAAAACGGACATTATCAACTGTTTCCAAAGGAATTTTGTACGCGCCGACGGACCTGACAACCCCTGATCTCCCTTGGGAATCCTCTCCGAGACAGGTAGCCTGGCAGATTCCCACGATCGCAGACGTTCCTGATCGGGGAACCAGAATTCCGGCTGGTACGCCGGTGTGCACGCTGTATGGGACTGGTGACGACCAGGGGGAATGCCTGCTTTCACTGGCAGATCAAATTCTCCGCTGCCAGGGGCAGATTCAGCCAGAGCTGCCCCGGGATCTGAGCAGGAATGAGGTCCGTAACATGCTCTGGCCCCGAAAGGAATCGGAAAAACTGAATTTTTCGGGTTTTTTCTCAAGCAGGAATGTATCAGGTTCGTTTCTTGAAGATTGAACTGAATGGTTATAAAATCCAGTTTAGAACTGGTGTTCTACAGGACGACATATAATTCACAGATGAACGTTTCGTCTGGTCTTACACGTAACATGAAGGAATAATTTTAGACCGATGCCCAAGTCAACAGATATCAAAATCGTTGAGGCAAAATTTTCAACTGAAGAAGTCCCCTTCCGGACCCCGCTCAAATTTGGTGGTCGGGTGATGGACAGCAGCGTTCTGTTGAATGTGGAAGTCATCGTTGAAACACGCAATGGAAAACAGGGTATCGGGATCGGCAGCATGCCGGCGGGTAATATCTGGGCCTGGCCATCCGCGGTCGTCAGTCCGGAAGACTCGCTGAAAGCAATGATCGAATTTCTGAAAGAAGCGGTCGAGATTGCCAATATCTGCCCGGAAGTCGCGCATCCGATCGATCTGATGTATCACATCTCGGCTGAATACCATTTCATGGCAAAGAAACTTTCCAAGCGACTCGGTCTGGCTGAGGAAATTCCGGAACTGGCGCAGCTGGTCGCTTCCAGTCCGCTGGACGCAGCAATTCACGACGGCTTCGGTCGTGCGAATCATATCAACAGTTACAATGGTCTTTCTGCCGAATACATGAGCCATGATCTGACCGAGTATCTGGATGATCAATTTAAAGGGGAATACCTGGATCAGTATACCCTGCGTGATCCCAAACCGACGCTGCCGCTGTACCACCTGGTCGGTGCATTAGACCCGATCACGGAAGCGGACATTTCAGAACGCGTTGACGACGGCCTGCCGGAAACACTGGGCGAGTGGATCAAAGCCGACGGTCTGACACACCTGAAAATCAAACTGTCCGGTGACAACATGGACTGGGATATCAGTCGTGTGATCGCTGTTGAAAATGAAGCGGTCAAAGCACAGGGGGAACGCGGACAGGATAAGTGGGTCTACTCTCTCGATTTCAATGAGAAGTGCGAGAACGTGGATTATGTTCTGGACTTTCTTAATAAAATCCGTGAACAGACACCGGCTGCTTTCGATCGCGTGCAATACATCGAACAGCCCACCAACCGCGATCTGAAAGCCAATCCCGAAAACAAAATGCACGAAGCAGCCAAAATTAAACCTGTGGTGATTGATGAATCGCTGGTGGATTATGAATCGCTGCTGCTGAGTCGTGAGCTGGGTTATTCGGGTGTGGCTTTGAAAGCCTGCAAAGGACAGACGGAATCGCTGTTCCTGGGGGCCGCTGCTCAGAAGTTTGACATGTTCCTCTGCGTGCAGGACCTGACCTGCTGCGGTTATTCGTTCCTGCATTCTGCCAGCCTGGCTGCCCGCATCCCCTCGATTGCTGCGATTGAAGGCAATGGTCGTCAGTATTGCCCCGGTCCGAACAAGAAGTGGAAACGCTCTTACCCGGGCATGTTCAACATCACCGATGGTACAGTGAAGACATCTGAACTGAACGGTGACGGACTGGGCTTCTGAGTCAGTTTGCAGCAGTCACTTCTCACAAGATCCTTACCAGATATTGTTGCGTGACTGGTACGCCTGGTAGTTAAAGAACGCGAACAGTGCGAACATGATGCCTGCATAGCGCTGCTGGTGCGTAAAGAAATAAACGGCCAGACCGCCGGCAACGACCATGGAGATCTGAATCGCCAGTACATCGCCGCGTGAGCGTTTGACGGTTTTGCAGATATCTTCGCAGATATGACCGCCATCCAGTGGCAACACCGGTGCGAGGTTAATCAGCCCCCAGATCAGATTAATAAACAGCAGATCATGAAAGGCGATACCAATATAAAAGCGGGCCTGTTCACTGAAGCCATCCCACATTCCATAGCGAACGGAGAAATATCTGAAGAAAAAGATTGCGCCATACAGCCCGAATCCAGCCATCGGCCCTGCAGC
Source organism: Gimesia maris (assembly GCF_008298035.1). Taxonomy (NCBI): domain Bacteria; kingdom Pseudomonadati; phylum Planctomycetota; class Planctomycetia; order Planctomycetales; family Planctomycetaceae; genus Gimesia; species Gimesia maris. Next base: position 1,366,134 of record NZ_CP042910.1, on the reverse strand, counting down.
AGAAATGATGATGGAGCGCTGTGTTGTCAGCCCGGAATAGGGCTGATAGATGGCCAGTCCCCCAAAGTGATAGAGCACGATTTCGGGAGGCCAGCCAAAATATTTGGCCATGACAGCATGTCCCAGTTCATGGACCAGAATTGAAATAAAAACGCAGGCGATCCAGATGAGCGTGATTTTGGGATCATTTGGATACCAGCCCATGAACGCTGCCATCACCCAGAACAGAGGATGGACGCGGATCGGGATTCCAAATAATGAAAAACGCAAATCGAATTCGGTGGGAGAGACATTTCCCAGCATCTGCTCAACTTTCTGTATGTATATCTATCTATTTCCGGCGCATCGCATATTCGTTCCGCCAGGACCGCGCCAGCTTATCTGATTTGGCATGAGAATGCACTCCCGTGAGCCTCTGAATTGGTCGCACTGTAGCCGGGTCTGGAAATCGAAGCAATTGCAGTTCCGAATGTCGGATTCAGCGCCAAGTTCTGTTCGATTGATCGCATCGGCTTACTAAACTTTTATCCTGAGAGAAAATGGATGCAATGGTCAGATTCGCAAGACTTAACATTGACGCATCTCACGAAAAGGCTACGATTTGCAGACATAATGGGCAGTGGGTCGCACAAGTTCTGACTCTGACTGAATCTTGACGGATCGCTCAGAGTTCTGCGGGGATACCCCGTGGGAGAAGGATTGACCATGCATCGACACTTGAAGTGTCGCTACGATAGACGCTTATCGTAGCAACACTTCGTCACAGGATCGGTTGTGCGGCCCGCTGGTCATTTTTTTAGGCATTGCTGATGCCTTCTATTGAAACGGAATGACTGCAGGTTTTTTCAATGGGTTTATTTGATTTCTTACGACGGATCTTCTTCGGTTCTCCCCCGAGCCAGACTGTCTCGCCAGTAGAGTCCGCTCCCGTCCCGGAAGAGACCAGCAGCCGGCAGCCTCGACGCAAAACCACACTGGAACCATTGCGCTACAGCAGCAGTCATTCGAGCCGGGTCGAGAATATCGAAGAAGTGGCAGCGCCCCCTTATGAGCTGGCACGCTATGGAGCGCGGACCGGTCATTATTATGATATGACCAGAGACGGCGATACTGAAAAACTGGCGCGATACGAACTGCCCCTGTTCTCGACGCCTGTCGAACTCGCTGAGTGGCTGAATATTCCTCTGGGTAAGCTGGCCTGGCTGACGCATCGTTTCACACAATTTGATCGCCCGGATGATGCACAGGACTCACATTATATTTATCACTGGAAGCCGAAACGATCCGGATTTCGCCTGATCGAATCACCGCGCCCGTTTCTAAAAATGGCACAGCAGCAGATCCTGCATGAGATCTTAAACCAGATCCCCGTACACACCGCTGCGCATGGATTTGTACGAGGCCGCTCTTCAGTGACGAATGCAACTCCTCATACGGGCAAACGTGTGGTTGTGAAATTTGACCTGGAGAATTTTTATACCAGTGTCAAATTTTCCCGCGTCGTTGCCATCTTTCGCAACCTGGGTTACTGTCGTGAAGCATCTCTGTATCTGGCGCGGTTGACGACTTCCGTGATTCCCATGAGCCTGCCTTTTCCGGATGGCAGCCTGCGACCGCTGGTTCCTTACCTGTCGCGTCATCTGCCTCAAGGCGCTTCTACATCCCCTGCCCTGGCGAACCTGTCGGCCTATTCGCTGGACGTACGACTTTCCGGTCTGGCACGCGCCTTCGATGCCGACTACACACGCTATGCCGACGATCTGACCTTTTCCGGATCGGAACAGTTTCTGCGATCATTACAGGTATTTCTTCCGCTGGTCAATCAGATTATCCGGTCAGAACGATTCCAGGTGAATCACATGAAACGCCGCATACTGCGAGAGAATCAACAGCAGAAAGTCACAGGCGTCGTCGTGAACGAGCACCCGAATGTGCCACGCAAAGAATTTGATCTGCTGAAAGCCATTCTCACAAACTGCATTCGCCAGGGTCCGGGAACTCAGAACCGCGAGAATCATCCAGATTTTGCCAGTCACCTGCGCGGCCGTGTGGCTTATGTCCAGCAACTCAATCCGAAGCGGGGACAACGTTTACTGCATCTCTATGAACAGATACGCTGGTAAACCTCCCGTAGAAGATTTGCCTTGTCTCCTTAAAGCGTTTTAAGGCATAATAGGTTAACAGCTTACGCTAAAGACCCGGATTTTCCGCGGTCTTTTTTAATCCCTGACAGCAGCATCTGCGTTGAGTCTGTCAGGGAGTAAAACTCGTGCTAATACCCTTCGATCAGATAGGAATTATTGTGGGTGGATTGATTCGCATCCTGTTGAAACCTTTAATGCGATTTTTTATCGGGCTGATTGCGATTCCGATCTTCCACCTGATGCTGAACAAGGTCATCCGAGTTCAGGAGATTGATGACGAGCTTGAAAAAGACCTGGAACAGTGGTTTCGTGGCTCCCTGTTGCTGCTGGCTGCCACCGCGAATATGGAGTCGGCACTATTTGCAGGCTGGGTACCGCTGAGCCTGCAGGGAACCGAGCTTTCGATCCTGACAGGACTGCGTATTCTCCTGGCGATTGGTGTAATTGAAGCCATGCCTGACCAGGAACTGTTTTCTATTATTCACCCAGGCCCTCCCTCATTAAAGTTGTCCCGGGAGTATGGAATCTGGCGAGAGTTAAAAGAAAAATGGCGGCTGATTTTGAAAGGAATTGTCTGTCAGCATATCAACCGATCTTCGCCGGTATTTGCGATTCTGTCTGCAACGACGGAAGGAACCGTGGGCTGGGTCTGTTATGGAATCGCGATTACCCAATATCTGATTATCGGTCTCGTGACGTCGCGCGATCGCGCCCTGGATGTGCTGAGTGAATTTGATCGCCAGGTCACATTACGACGTCGTGAGTTGATCGAAGAATTTGATCTGGACCAGGAGGAAGTTGATGAAGCAGATCGAAAACGATGCGAAGAAATCGAGCAGGAGGAGACTGAGTCGGAAAAAAAACAGGCCGACACCTCGAAGGCGTCGGCCTGAATTGGTGAGCGATCAAGTTAATCTTCAGATTCTTCTTTTTTAGCTGTCTTCTTCTTTGTTGTTTTTTTCGCCGCTTTCTTTTTGGTAGTCTTCTTTTTTGCAGCTGCTTTTTTCGTTGTCTTTTTCGCGGCTGTTTTTTTGGTGGTCTTTTTAGCCGCAGATTTCTTCTTGGCTGTTGCTTTCTTTTTAGCTGCCTTCTTTACGCCTTTTTTCTCCGCTTTCGCTTCCAGCCATTCCATGGCCTGATCCAAGGTCACGTTGTCTACTTCGTATCCCTTGGGTATCGTCGCGTTAATTTTGCCATGCTTCACGTACGGCCCGTAGCGACCATCGAAAATGCCGATCGGCTCTTCGTCTTCCGGATGTTTCCCGAGATCCCGAATCGGTGTCGGGGCACTGCGTTTACGCGCCTGTTTGAGCAGTTCCACTGCGCGAGGCAGATCAATGGTCAGGATGTCGTCTTCCTTACCCAGCGATTTATAGACTTTGTCATGCAGCACGTATGGACCAAATCGACCGATGCCTGCGTTGACCTTTTTACCGGTCTCCGGATGTTCGCCCAGTGCACGAGGCAGGCTCAGATATTTTAAAGCGGTTTCAAAATCGATCGTATCGGGATCAACGTTTTTAGGAATACTGACACGTTTGGGCTTCGGACCATCTTCGACCACATCACCCAGTTGCAGGTAAGGACCAAAGGGGCCATGCAGTTTATAAATGGGAGTGTTTTCCTCGGGATGCATGCCGAGAGATTTGGGGCCTTCCGCTTTCAGGCGGATTAATTTTTCTGCCAGTTCGTTCGTCAGGTCAGCCGGCGCAATATTGTCGGGAATCGATGCCGAAACCGGTTCTTCTTCTGCCTCGTTGGAAACGTAAGGTCCATAGCGACCAACGCGCACTGCCGAGGTGATCCCTTCCAGGTCCAGCGTACAGATTTCCCGCGCATCGATGGTCTCTTCCTTGGCTTTGACCTGTTCGTCGAGCCCTGCTTCCCCGCGATAAAACTGGTTCAGATAAGGTAAACGGTCCCCTTCGCCGACAGCGATGTCATCGAGTTCCTGCTCCATGGCAGCAGTGAACTGCAGATCGACCAGGTTCGGGAAAAATTTCTCCAGAAGACGTGTCACTGCCAGGGCTGTGAAAGTAGGTACCAGCTGACTGCCCGTCTTTTTGACATAGCCGCGATCCTGGATGGTGCCGATGATCGAAGCATACGTACTCGGACGGCCGACCCCTTCACTTTCCAGCTTGCGGACGATGGTCGCTTCCGTGTAGCGCGCCGGTGGTTTGGTTTCATGCTTGAGCGGTTCCACTTCGCTGGCTTCCAGCGCCTGATTTTCTTCCAGCGGAGGCAGCATTGATTCGCTGTCATCCAATGCTGCTTCGGGATCATCAGAGCCTTCTACATACGCACGGAAGAAACCGGGAAATTCAACATGACGACCGGTGGCCCGGAATTCCGCATTGTCGGCTGTGATCGTGACAGTCTGGAAACGCAGACGGGCTTCTTCCATCTGGGTGGCCATGGTCCGCTTCCAGATCATGGCATACAGTTTGGCCTGTTGTCCTTTGAGGCCAAGCTCTTCCACGGTTTTCATCGATTTTCCGGCGGGTCGGATCGCTTCGTGTGCTTCCTGTGCCCCTTTGGACTTGGTATCGAAGCGGCGGATTTCGGGGCTGAGATAATCTTTACCGTACATGTCTTCAATCCGTTTGCGCGAAGCAGAAACCGCTTCGTTGGAGAGATTGACACTATCGGTACGCATATAGGTAATGTGACCGTCTTCATACAGACGCTGGGCCACCTGCATGGTTTCCCGGGCCGACATATTCAGCTTGCGGTTACCTTCCTGCTGCAGGGTACTGGTTGTAAAAGGAGCAGGCGGCTTGCGGGACTGCATTCGCTGTTCAACAGACGTCACGGTCCAGTCAGATTTCTTGACGCGTTCCAGCAGATCATCGGCCTGCTGTTCATTGAGCAGCAGTACATCGGCGCCTTCTTTGAGTTTACCCGTCGATTCGTCGAAATCTTTACCACTGGCGACTTTTTTACCGTCGACCGTCATCAGCATCGATTCGAATTCGGCGCCCTCACCTGTTTTGAGCTGGGCTTTCAAATCCCAGTAAGTACCGCTTTTGAAGGCAAGTCGTTCCAGTTCGCGCTGAACCAGAATCCGCACCGCGACCGACTGAACGCGGCCGGCAGACAGACCGCGGGCAATCTTCTTCCATAACAGCGGGCTCAATGTAAAACCGTACAGTCGATCGAGTACACGCCTGGTTTCCTGAGCCGAGACCAGGTTCAGATCGAGTTCGCGAGGGTTGGCGATCGCTTCCTGAATGGCTTCCTCGGTAATTTCCGAGAAAACCATGCGTTTGACGGGGACTTTTGGTTTAAGCAGCTCGGCCAGATGCCAGCCGATACTTTCACCTTCGCGGTCTTCGTCGGTCGCGAGAATGAGCTCTTCAGCATCTTTCAGGGCATCTTTCAGTTCTTTGACCGTCTTTTTCTTCTCTTTGGGGACCAGATAATAAGGTTCGAATTCGGATTCGACATTGACCCCCAGGGTCGCCCATTTATGTTTTTTCTTGAATTCGGAAGGAACATCGGAGGCTTTCGTAGGCAGATCGCGTACGTGGCCCATGCTGGCCAGGACTTTATAGTCGCTGCCTAAATAGCTGCCGATTTTCTTGGCTTTTGCTGGTGATTCCACGATCACCAGTGCCTTCAGCTTCTTTTTTGCCACCAGACCTGCCCTTCCTGAGAAACCGACGTCGACCTTGCCTCCAGAGTCAAGCTGGCTACAATACGCGGCTCAATCATTCCTGTTTATTCTATATTGGATCTGCTGAATCCGAATCAGTTTGTAAACTTCAATCGGCAATCTCTAACCGCCTTAAAACTCTCTGTCAAGCCTGTAATTATTTTTTTCATACGTCAGGCAGCCCCCAAACCGGGTACTTTTGAGCGTAAGAACAGACAGGAAACAGCAGGATTCTTTCAGAGAAGACTTTCACGAATGGCCGGAATAAATTACAACACATGAAATAAACGGAAAACTCTTTTCCAATTGGAAGATACGAAAACCAGCGATTACTTCAATCGGATCTCGTTGACACCGGAAGTTCACTACAGGAAATCGAATTCATTCGACTTGCAGACTGAAGAAGGAAACAGAATGGCCTCGCCACTGGAATTGTTTCGTAAAAAACAAAAAGTATTAATGGTTCCGCTCACCATTCTGGCGTTGTTCGCCTTTATTGTCATGGACCAGCTGACACCGGCGCAGTTTCCCCCGATTGCGGGAATGCTGTTCTTCGGGTTCGTGTTCTGGCACCTGGGTCGCGACCGCGGTAAAGGGACTCAGTTTGCAGTTGTAGGGATCATCATCGGCTTCTTCGTGGGTTATCTCTATATCCCCAAAGTCGGTGCTGAAACAGTGGTCACGAGCACCGCCGGTGATATTGACATGCGTCAGTATCAGGAGATGGTCCAGAATCGCCAGATTGCGAATCAGTTTATCATGCGATCTTACATGGCCTCACTGACGGAAGAAGAGCAGCAGCGTCCTCAACCTCCCCGCGGAGCCATGTTCGGTTTCGGGCGGGAGATGGAAGATGACATTATTCTCGAATACCTGTTCCGAAAAGAAGCGGAAAAGATGAACCTGATCGTCTCTGATGATGCGGTTTCCAACTACATCTCCCGCTACACGAACAATAAACTCAGCCGCAAGGCCTTTCAGGAAACCTGTCAGCAACTCGGAAAGACCGAAGGTCAGATTTATGACATCTTCCGCGATCAGTTGCAGGCACGTCTGGCGTTCCAGATGCTGCGTCCTGAAGTTTCTCTGACTCCCGATCAATACTGGAACTTCTATAAAAAGTTCAATGTCCGGGAAGAACTGGAACTGGTTGCGCTACCGGTCAAAGACTTTGAAGGTGAAGTTCCCGCGCCGAGTGATGCGGAGAAAAAGGCATTCTTTGAAACCTATAAAACAGTCTTCCCGGGCGAAAAAGGCCCAGGTTCACCGGGATTACGCCAGCCTCAAAAGGTACAGGTGGAATACCTGATGGCGGATTACGTGGATACCGAAAAACAGGTTCCCCCGATAACAGACAAAGAGATCGCGGCATTCTACGAAGACAATAAAGAACGTCTCTACAAAAACAATCCCATCCCGGATCTTCCTGCAGGTTCAACCGTACCGACGGCTCCCGAACTGCCTGCTCCCTCTGGCCCGAAAACCGAAAAGCCAACGGAAGCAGCGAAACCGGGCGCTGGTGAAAAGCCGGCAGAGAAACCGGCAAAGAAACCGGCTGCGACGCCTGCAAAGACAGAAACACCAGCCAAACCGGAGACACCTGCCAAACCCAAGGCTGACACCAAACCAGAACCGGAATCAAAACCCGAACCAAAAACAGAAAAGAAAGAAGAGTCGAGTGCGCTGGCTGCAGAGTCAATCACATTCGTTTCTCTGTTAGATGAAAAACCAGCCGACACTCCCGTTGTCGCTCCTAAACCAGGCGCGGAAACTGCGGGAGCAAAACCTGAAGCTACAACAACGGCTCCCCCTCCACTGGAGCCATACCGTCCTTTGAATGATGATTTGAAAAGCGAAATCCGCGATCAGCTGTTGCGTGAACGCACACTGGATTTAATGAAAGATAAAATTTCAGAGGCTGTGTTGTTCATGAATGAACTCAGCGACAAAATCACCAATCCCGAAGAAGGCGCCACAGTGCCGACTCCGGAAGAGGCTACCAAGACATTGAAAGAGTACGCTGCCAAACATCAGCTGATTTACAATATCACTCCCATGATGTCTGCCCAGGAGATGTCGGAATCAGAGAAATACCCGCTGGGCACTGCGAAAGAGCCCACGATTAATCAGTTTGCAGCACAACCACGGACTGCCATCGAACAGCTGTTTGAAACTCCCGTCAATCTGACCTATATCCCTTACGAAGCAGAAGACTCGTTCTCCAGCGGATTACTCTGCTACTGGAAGATCAAGCATGTTGATGCCACCATTCCTGAATTCGATGATCCGGAAATTGATCAGCAGATCACCGAACAGTTAAAGCTGGAAAAAGCCCGTCCCCTGGCTCAGAAGCGGGGAGAAGAACTGAAAAAACTGATCAGCGGCGATAAAGAGATGGCGGCTGCGATCGAAGGTCAGACCATCACCGGCAAAAAGGAAGGGACCGAGCTGTCCACGACCACAACCGAATCGTTCAGCTGGATGCGAACCTCAACGGCCAATGCCAGTAATCCGTTTTCCATGCCCCGCCCTGAACTGTCAAGTATTTCAGCCGTTGAAGGTGCCGGCAATGAATTCATGGAACAGGTGTTCGACAACCTCGACGAAGGAGAAGTCGGCGTGGTGATGAATGCCGACAAATCGATCTGTTATGTCGTCAAAGTCATCAATCGTATCCCGTCCACACCAGGCGGTTTGACGGCCATGTACCAGGAATTTCTGAAGGAAGATATGTTCTTCTTCTTTTCTCCGTATCTGCCTATGGCCCAGATGGAACAGCAGCAGACCAACTTCGAATGGAGCCAGGAGCTGGAAGCAAAGTACCAGGTCGAAAAATTCTTCGAGCAGGTCGAAGGCCCTGAAGTTGTTGCCCAGTAGTCAAAACTGAGTATTGAAAAATTGAAATCGGTTGTACCAGACCCGGGTACAACCGATTTTTTTTGTCATCTGCCTGAGGTAATTTGATTTTGACTGATCTGGAGCGAGTCACATTTCACCATAGCGCCTCTCAATCTATGCTACTCAGTCCAAAAGGCTCTGGAGACGCTACAGCAAAACTGGACACAGTCTAGAAAAAAATTCAGAAACCAGGTTCAAAAAAGCTGGACATCAGGAAATTCAGAGATTATTTCTATAGAGACAATGCGGATGTTTTCAGCCAGAATGGTCGGCCCCCCGGCGTCGGGCTGAATTGCGATAAGATCCGCGTAACTCAAAACGTACTCTCCCCTTAGTTGTGTTTTTAACAGTTTCCAGTTAAAAATGAACAAGTCATCCAACTGCCGACTGTCTTCTCTCGTAAAAAGATTTGAGCGAGGCCGCCGGCAGACCATGAACTTACAGTCTTTCTGTTGAATCAACCCACGAGATAATCATCGGGAGTATTATTGTAATGTCGGAACAGGTTCAGCAATCTCCTGCAGAGCAGTCTGAAACTTCGTCCCGGGAGAACATGATTGAAGCCATCGGATTGAGTAAATTCTATGGCCAGTTCGCCGCGACAAAAGATGTGACATTTTCCGTTCCCCGCGGCCAGGTCGCTGCGTTCCTGGGCCCTAACGGCGCGGGAAAATCCACCACGATGAAACTGCTGACCGGGTTTCTCTCCCCCAGTGAAGGTCAGGCACGTGTGGGTGGATATGATGTGAGCACCCATCGAATTGAAGCCAGCCAGAAACTCGGATACCTGCCTGAAAACGGCCCTCTGTATGAGGAGATGACTCCCCAGGGTTTTCTGACCTATGCCGGAAGCGTGCGAGGCATGTCGACCGCCGAGCTCAGAAATCGCCTGGAATTTGTCATGGAGAAGTGTGACCTGAGCAGTGTGTGGAATAAACCAATCCGAAAACTCTCTCGTGGTTTTCGACAACGCGTGGGCATGGCACAGGCTTTACTGCACGATCCGGATATTCTGATTCTGGACGAACCAACCAGTGGACTGGACCCGAACCAGAACCAGTCTGTGCGAGACCTGATTCGAGACCTGGGCAAAACCAAGACCATTCTGCTGTCGACACATATTCTGCAGGAAGTCAAAGCGGTCTGCAGCCGGGTGATCCTGATCAACCAGGGTTCGATTGTGTTTGACGGTTCTGTAGACGAACTGGGGAACAGCCAGGACGACATGGAAACCAACTTCCACAAGCTGACACACGCGTAATTTTTCTTTTATCGACCAGTTTATAGTTTCAGATAAAGCTGACGTAAGGACCCTTCTGTTATGTTGCGGAACAACGTTGTATTGGCCGTATTCAAGCGAAACGTACAGAGTTACTTTTCCGGAGTGCTGGGTTATCTGTTTATCGTCGTGTTCGTTGTAGCCGGCGCATTTGCAGCATTTAACCAGCAGTTTTTCGCGAACAACCAGGCAAACCTCGATCAACTGAGCCTGTGGTACCCGCTGCTGCTGCTGTTCATTATCCCTGCGATTACCATGGGCGCCTGGGCCGATGAGAAAAAAATGGGCACAGACGAACTGCTGTTTACCCTGCCCGCTTCCGACCTGGAAATTCTGCTGGGAAAATTCTTTGCTGTACTTGCCGTCTACACAATCGCACTGCTGTTTTCCGTGACACATGTTTTTGTGCTCTGGAAGATAGGCAATCCCGACATGGGGCTGATGTTTACCACTTACTTTGGTTACTGGCTGGCTGGCGCATCACTGCTGGCAGCAGGCATGTTTGCCTCGGCTCTGACCAGCAGCACCACGGTTGCGTTTGTGCTGGGAACAGTCATCTGTGCTATTCCCATATTCATCGGCCAGATCGCGCCCTCCAGTGAACTGATCCAGAGCCTGAGCCTGGTCGAACAGTTCCAGGATTTCAGCACGGGGGTTATTCCCCTCGGTGCCGTTCTGTACTTTATCTCGCTGGCGGTAATGATGCTGTATCTGAACCGGATTCTGATTACGCGGCGGCACTGGAGTGCCCAGCAGCAGAATTCGATGGGTCTGCAGTACCTGATCCGCACCGTTTCACTGGCAGTGATTCTGATCAGCGCGAATGTCATTGTCTCTTACGGCAGCAGCCGCATCGATATGACGGGCGAAAAAGTTTTCAGCGTTTCACAGACAACCCGAGACCTGCTTTCCAAGATTGACGAAAAAAATCCGATCACCATCGAAGCCTTCATCAGCCCGGAAGTCTCGCGCGAATACGTCCCGATCCGCAAACGACTGATTGGTCTGCTGCGGGAATACAATCAGTTGGGCGGGAAACGGCTCCAGGTGCGGTTCGTCGATGTCGAGCCTTTCAGTAAAGCAGAAGAAGAAGCCCGCCTGCTGAATATTACACCTCAACAGGTCCAGACCGAACGCGGCGGCCGTGCGTTTGTCGATACCATTTTCATGGGGGCCGTTGTCAAAAGTGGTACCGATGAAGTGGTGATCCCCTTCTTCAATGTGGGCACCCCGATTGAATATGAGCTGACGCGTTCCATTCGAACCGTTTCGAAAGACGAGCGTCTGACCGTCGGAATTCTCAACACCGATGCCAGTATCTTTGGCGGTCTGAATATGGGTATGGGTGGCAATCAGCCTCCGTGGCTGATCGTCAGTGAGCTCAAGAAACAATATAAAGTTGAGCAGGTCTCACCCGATTCCCCGATCAGCGATACCGCCTACGATGTTTTAATTGCTGTACTGCCATCCTCGCTGACAGAACCACAGTTAAACAACCTCGTGGAATACGTTGAAAAAGGGAAGCCGACGCTGATCTGTGACGACCCGCTACCCGTGTATGGCGGGGGACGCGGCATCCAGAATGCACCACGCATGCCCAAACCCAGTCCAGGGGGAGGCATGTTCGGGATGCAGCAACCACCGTCGACCCCTAAAGCTGATGATGGTCGTTTAACTCCCCTGTTGAATCTGTTACAGATCCGCTGGGACAACGGTCAGGTTGTATTTGATTATTTCAACCCGCATCCAGAGTTCGCCGAAGTCGTACGACCCGAACTGATTTTCATCAGCCCGAAGAGCGGCACCGCTGGTGCTTTCAGTCAGGACAGCAATATTACCAGTGGCCTGCAGGAAATTCTGACATTCTTTCCGGGTAGTATTCGACCACTCAGCAACATGACATTGAATTTCGAACCCCTGCTCAAAACCGGCCCGAATTCGGGGTTGCTGGAATGGGGACAAATCACAAGCCCCTTCTTCAACTCGGTCCGCATTACGCAAGAACCACCACGTGTGATTGACAAATACGGACACGTGCTTGCCGCACATATTACCTCCACAGACAAGTCCCCTGTGAAAGATATCAATGTCATCTTTGTCGCTGATGCGGACCTGATTTCGGATGAACTGTTCAATATCCGGGAACGTCAGGCCTTCGGATTGAAAATTGATAACGTGACGTTTTTATTGAACTGTGTCGACCAGCTGGCCGGCGATGATTCCTATATCAAACTGCGTAAACGCCGCTCCAAACTTCGCACACTGACTCTGGTCGAACGCGAAACATCCGTGTTTGTGAAAGAACGGAATGCGGAACGGGAAAAAGCGACAGAAAATGCGGAAGAAAAGCTGAAAGAAGCCCGCGATCGCCTGAAAGCGGAGCGTGATAAAATCATCAAAGACACCACCATCGACGGGAATACCAAACAGCAGATGCTGCGAATGGCCGAAGAAAATGAGAGCCGGCGACTGGAAGTCGATGAAGCCAATATCGAGCGTGAAAAACAGCGCCAGATTGAAAAAATCAAAGCGCAGACGGAACGACAGATTCGGACCATCGAAGACCGCATCCGCTGGTATGCGATCCTCTTCCCTCCGTTTCCGGCCATTTTGCTGGGGATCTGCTTCCTGTTTTTCAGAATGAAAAATGAAAACCAGAATATTTCTCCCGACCGGAGACTGAAGAAATAATGCATGCCTGCCATGCAGAAATCCGGTCAGGAAATAAATTTAGAATTCCCTTTAAATCACTGTTTAATAAGTAAAATCGTTTGCCATGAATGAAACGACCCGAACACTGACATTTGCAGGAATCGCGGCGGTTGCTTTAGTCGCCGCCTATATCACCGATCGTGCCTCACAGCCGGTGCAACTCACCGGTTATGAAAATGTAGGTAAAGAATTCTATCCCGATTTTACAGATCCGACGCAGGCCAAATCGCTGCGTGTAGTGAGCTACAATGAAGATTTAGCAACGTTGAAAGTCTTCAATGTCGAGTACAAAGATGGTTCCTGGATCATTCCTTCGCACCACGATTATCCGGCCGACGCTGAGGATGAACTGGCAGAAACCGCGACTTCACTGGTGGGCGTGGTTCGAGGTGCCCTGGAGAGTCGTCGCAAGAGTGACCACGAACGCTTCGGTGTGATTGATCCACTGGATGATTCCAATACCAATCTGAAGGGACGCGGACAGCGACTGACTCTCTCGAAAGAAGGAGGCGCCCCCCTGGTGGACTTCATCGTCGGTAAAAAAGTTCCTGAACAGTCTGATCAATATTATGTTCGCAAAGTGGATGAAGATGCCGTCTATCGTACGAAACTGAATGTCGATCTCTCGTCCGAATTCTCTGACTGGATTGAGCCCGATATTCTGAAAGTCGACCGCGATCGACTGGTGGAAATTCTGATCAGCCACTATTCGATTGATGAAGCACAGCAGAAAATCGTCTATGAAAGTGACAAACGAGAAGAAAACGTGACGGTGCTCACACGCAAAAATTCAACGACTCCCTGGGAGATGCAGGGGCTGGATACAGCAACGCAAAAGCTGAATACCGCTGACGTCAACCAGCTGGTGAATACCCTGACAGACCTGAAGCTCCAGGGGATCCGACCCAAGTCAGGCGATCTCGCAGCAGGTCTCAAAAAATCGGGATCTTTAAAACCAAAGACCCAACTCGATCTGTTCGACCTGCAGAGTAAAGGCTTTGTTCTGGCGCGAGGCCCCCAGGGAACTCCGCAGCTGGCTTCCAATGAAGGTGAAGTGGTTCTGGCCACCAACGAGGGCGTGGTATATTCCCTGTACTTCGGCGAAATTTTCACGGGTAGCACACTCGACATCGAAGTCGGTAACAGTAACGAAAAACAGGATGAGAAATCAGAAAAGAAACAGGATGATTCCAAATCCGGTGACTCAAAACCGGCTGAGAAAAAAGAATCCGAAAATGGCAACGACAGTGCGCTGAAAACCAGCCGTTATCTGCTGGTAACCGCTTCCTTTGACCCTTCCTTCCTCGGCGATCCTCCACAAAAACCGGAAGCACCGGAAAAACCGGCCGGACTGAAAGAAAAGCCAGACGCAGATAAAAAAGAAGCAGACAAAAAAGAGACCAAGGCAGATGAAAAACCCACTCCGGAAGCAGCTTACGAGAACGCCATGAAGGCCTATCAGTCTCAACTGAAGACCTATGAGCGAAAACTGAAAGAATACGATGACAAGGTGGTTAAAGGGAGTGAACTCGCGCAAGAGCTCAACGAGCGATTCGCAAACTGGTACTATGTCATCTCTGCAAACAGCTTCGAAGCATTAAAACTGAAACGTAAAGCGTTGGTGGAACCGATCGAAAAAACAGAAGGCGACCCGGCTAAACCGGGTGCTGCCACTCCACCAGCTGGTAAACCGGCTTCTCCGCCGACGGTTAATAAACCAGAACCGGCGCCTGCGAAAAAACCGGCTCCCACAAAGCCAGCCGTAAAGAAACCTGAGACCGGGACACCGGGAAAAGAGGCTGATGCCACGAAAAAACCCGAGGCTGAAAAACCAGCCAGCAAACCCGAGGCCCCACCCAAAGCGGCACCGACGCCGGAAAAGCCGGAAAAAACGCCCGACAACTGACCATAAGACCAGATCCAGCGATTTAAAGCCAAAGCTGCGACAGATTTCCCATCAATTCTGTCTGCGGCTTTGGCTTTTGCTGCTTTCTGAGTCAACTCTGTTCCGGTTAGGTAAACTTTACCGGCGATGTTCCTGTTATTCAGGTGATTCCGATCGAATCGGTCATAGAAGTTCCCCGCTTCACTCCGATAAAGCTTAATGAATGATTTATGACGATTCGACCTGAGTTAAGGCTGTTCGTCACGGCATACAGACATTTCAGATTGAGCAAAATCTGCGACTGTCCTGCCTTGAATCAATCAATTGCGTTCAGATCAGTTGCTCACTCTTAACCGGGTCATCACGTTTTTACTACATAAGTTCAGCTGTCAAGGATGACAGTTCAGGCTTGTGAAGGAGTCACAGAAATGAAAAGACTTCCCAAACAGATTCAATGGGGCATTATTGGTTTTTCGGTCGTTGCCCTCGTTGGCATCTCAATTGAATTATCGAAAGCCGAGACTAAGACAGCAGATACGATCAATTGGCATACTGATCTGGAATCCGCTCACCGGGCCTCACTCAAGAGCAACAAACCTGTTTTCATCGTGTTTGACGCCAGCTGGTGTACTTACTGCCGTAAACTGGAACAGGATACGCTTTCTGATCCCCGGATGTCCCGCTACCTCAATCAGGCTTTTGAACCGGTGCACCTGGATTTTGATAAAGACCGTAAGATTGCCGATGTTTTGAAGGTCAAATCGATCCCCTGCACAGTGGTTTTGAGTTCAGAGGCAGATCTGCTGGCCCGCCAGGTAGGGTATGCGAAGGTTCCCCGCTACCATTCCATGCTGGAAAAAGCGCGTAAATTGCAGGCTGTGATTCACCATATCGAATACTCAGACAGTCACTGATTTCCCTGAGATATAAAAATTCGGTACAGGCGCAAATCTTGAAAAAACTCTACGGAATGTGTACTTTGCGCATATGAATAAAAGCAAAGAGCCGTTTGGCATCAATCCGTCGGGTGAAGGTGACTCCTGGGAGTCTCTCGCAGGTGATCTGTTTGGTATCGATTTTGACCAGCAGGTTGAGCCGCTGCCCATCGACTTTGAAGATGATCTCGCAGAAGACGAGGAGACCTCGGAACAGGCTGAAAAGTCTGAACCCGTTGAAACGGAGCAAGTTGAAACTCCGGTAGCTGCCCAATCTGTGGAAAGCGACGACGACGACGACGATCAGTTCTTCGGTGCTTCGATCTTCGAAGATGACGATCCGGTACCTGCCTCTCATCGTGCAAACAAGGTCCCCGTCGAGCAGTTGGACTCTGGAATCGACTTCGACGACGAAGAAGAGGATGACGAAGACTTTGAAGAGGAAGAAGATGATGATGATGACATCATCGCTGCTTTTGATGACGACGATGAGGATGACGAAGAAGACGAAGTCGAAGAAGACTTTGCCCCCGCCGCCTCTCTGAAGGAAGAAACGTCAGCCGATTCGAGCGATGATGAGGAAGACACCTACTGGGACGCACTGGACGGCTGGAACTGGGACGAAGACGATTCCTCACATTCCCGAAAAGCCGTTGCAGCCAGCGATGATGATGACGAAGAAGACGAAGAAGACGAAGAAGACGAAGAAGACGAAGAAGACGAAGAGGAAGTCGCTGAAGTCCAAAAGCCTGCAGTAACAGAGCAGAAGAAACCGCGTCCTGAGAAGAAACCGAAAGCTGCCCCCCGACAGATCACTGCCCGGACTGATGAGCGACTTGATGATGACAATGAGTTTGGTTTCGGGCTCATATCAGAAGAGGTCGCATTCCAGCAGGAAGCGTTCGCTGCCGACGAAGACGACAACGAAGAAGAAGAGCAGAGTGAAGCGGTAGCAGAAACGGCTGCAGAAGCATCCAGTGAAACCGAGGGCGAAGAAGAAACAGGGGAAACCAAACGTCCCCGCCGCCGTCGACGCCGACGACGGTCTCGCTCCCGCAAGCCTGAAGAAACGACCGATTCTGCAGAAGAAGAAACGGACGACAGGAAGCAGGAAGTCCAGGCGGAAAGTAGTGAAACTGATGAGGACGAAGAAGAGTCCGAAAGCGATTCCGAACAGAAACCAAAACGTTCGCGCCGTCGATCACGTAGACGTAAGAGCGAAGTGACTGCGGAATCTGATGAAGGTGAAGCTGTTTCTGAAACAGCAGACATCGAAGAGGTGGAGTCTTCCAATCCGACAAAACAGGTCGTCGAAAACAAATATCCGAACGTCCCCAGCTGGGAAGAAGCGATTTCCTATCTGCTCAACCCGAAACTGGTTGGTGGTAGCAAAAGCGATAAGGATGAAGATCCTAAAAATTCGTCAGCAGCCGAGTCAGACGATCAGAGTCGCAGACGGCCCAAAAGAAGGCGATCTTCCAGCAAACGGAGCGGAGGCGGAAGCGGAAACCGAAGCCAGGCTCCTAAAAAAACATAATCAAAACCAAACAGTATCCAGCAGGTTGGGTCTCCAGGCCTGAAACGGTGCCTGGGTCCGTTCTGAAAGTTTTCGATCATGTCTGACCAGGCTCTGGAAACCGTCAGTGAAATTTCGGCCTTGCGGAAGCTGGTCGCATCACGCCGCCAGCAGGGTGCAACCATCGGCTTTGTGCCTACCATGGGAGCCCTGCATGCAGGGCATACCAGTCTCATTGAAGCCGCTGACGCTGACTGCGATTTTGTGGTCGTTTCCATCTACGTCAACCCGACCCAATTTGGGCCTGATGAAGACTTTGAAAGATACCCGCGCGTGCTGGAACAGGATCTGGCAAAATGTGCGGCGGCCGGCGCAAACCTCGTCTGGACTCCGGATACCAGTATCATGTACCCGGACGGGTATTCAACCGATGTGACGGTCAAAGCTCTCTCGCGCATTCTGGAAGGCGCCACCCGCACGAATCATTTCCAGGGCGTGACTACCATCGTCACCAAGCTGCTGTTAAGTTGCCTGCCGGACATCGCTTATTTTGGCGCGAAAGATTTCCAGCAACAGGCTATCATCAGACGGATGTGCCTCGACCTGAATATTCCGGTTGAAATTAATACCTGTCCCATTATCCGGGATACGGACGGACTGGCACTCAGCAGTCGGAATGCCTATCTCTCTGCGGAAGAACGTGAAGCAGGCTTATCCCTTTCACGGGCCCTGCGACTGGCGGAAGAAAAAGTCGCGGCCGGCGAAACCGATATCGCGCAGATCAAGGCCGCCATGCAGCAGTTGTTAAATGCGACACCATTGCTCAAACTGGATTACGCCACCATCGCTGATCCCACCACGCTGGAAGACATCTCCACAGTTCAATCCGAGATGGTCGCGCTGATTGCCGCCCGGGTAGGCACTACGCGACTGATTGATAACTGCCAGTTGGCCCCTGCTGCTACAGAAAAAACCTGAAACGACGACTGCACGCGCAGATTGACATTGACGTAAGCTACTGAAAAGTAAGAAGATAGACGTTAACCTAATCGTTTTTCGCGGAAAATCCCGGTTTTTGACAAACCACGGGAACTTCATTTCCCCCCGGATCGTCCAAGAGGTACTGTGACCAACAATGATCAATACCTGATTCAAGAATGTTTGGCAGGTCGTACCGAGGCGTTTGATCAACTGGTCCTGAAATATCAGGACCGCCTGTTTCGAACCCTGGTGCGAGTTCTGGGCTCCAGCGACGATGCGCGCGATGCCGCCCAGGAAGGGTTTACCCAGGCCTTTTTTAAATTGAAAACGTTCCGAGGAACTGCCGCCTTTTATTCCTGGCTGTTTCGCATTTCTTTTAATGCCGCGATTACTCAGAAACGAAAAACAAAACGAACTTCCGCAACGATCGATCCACAAGAGAACCCGGCCGGTACCTGGCTGGTTGATACAAACCCCGCCAATCACCCTCCCGAAGTCGCCGAACTCGCCGAGCGAAAAAAGCTCGTTCACCAGGCATTGAATGAACTACAGGAAGAATATCGCACGCCTTTGATCCTGCGGGAACTGGAAGGTATGTCGTACGGGGAAATTGCCGAAATTACGGAGATCCCACTGGGAACAGTCAGAAGCCGAATTTTCAGAGGAAGGAATGAACTAAAACAGAAACTGAACACGCTGTTTCAGGATGCCCCTGTCACACGTGTTTCCGAGTCTGACCATGAGTCATCGATAAGTGAATCAAAATGAGTAGCCAACCCCCCTTTAACGAAAATCTGTCCGCCTACTTCGATCATGAAGTTTCCCCCGAGGAACGTCTTGAGCTGGAGTCGCGACTGGAACAGTCTGGTGCCGCACGGCAGGAACTGCACGAGTTCGGTGAACTCTCCCGCCTGCTGCAGGAGACCGCGACGGAATCGGCGCCTCCCGAACTGGCGCCATCCATCCGTCGCCGTATCGAACAGGAAACCCTGCTGACTTCCCCTGAGACGGTCCCGGTCACACGCGTACCTTCGATGCTACGTTACCGGATTGCGGTTGCCATCAGCGCCTGCTCTTCCGTAGCTGCTCTGGTCTTATTTGTGTTGCTGTTGAATACCAGCCCCCCGGAAAGCAGTTGGCAACTCTCCCAGGCAGATCGCATGGTACTGCAGCCAGAGTCAGAACTATCCTTCAACACGCCAGCTGTCAAGAATGATAAGCTGGTTGCCGCTCGATCAAACCAATTCAATTACCAGGCAGGTACGGACATTGGAAAACCCGGCCAGCCTCATCCTGTTCCCTCAGTCGAACTTCAGTTGGACAAGCGGGGAATGCAGCCCAGCAATGTTGAATTAAAAGAGAAACTGGCGATGCGGCCTCACATGGAAAAAACGCCCGCCGACTTTTCCGTTCACAATACGCTGGCCGAACAGAATTCCGCGGCGAAACAACTCAAATTGACCGAGCAGGGTCTGGCCGCCTCCTCCGGGATTCCCAGTCATATTCCACTGGATTCAATCCGCATTGGGGATGTGCTGCCTTACTTCCGTGATATTGATGGCAAAGTGGCTGTAATTGAAGTCCGCGTCGTCGATGTCAAACAGGCTCTGGGTACGATGGAACTGCTGCTGGCACAAAATAATATCCCCGTCGATCAACAGAAACAGTCGGAAGTCGAACGTCAACTGAAAGTCACACAAACACTGACATATAATACTACTGACGCCAAGGCACTGCAGGGCCCAAGCAAAGCTGAAAAAGACCAGCAGTTGTTTGCCGTCTACGTGGAAGCCACCGATGCGCAACTGGCTTCCACCCTGGAAGAATTTCAACGCGGTCTCAAACAGGATCAGATGTTAAGCCTGGCATTGCAGCCAGCGATTACCGAACAATCTCTCAAAGAAGAAGTGGCCAGCCTGCCTCAACTGCTGGCACGACAGTCAGAGCCCCTCAAAGAACGTGAAGCAGCAAAATCATCTTCCCTGGCGGTGCTGCCGGAAGAAGAGAAGTCTGACCAGTACATTAAGAACCCGGCAGGCCGTAAAACAGTAACGGATGAACTTGCTCAAACCAAGCCTCGGGCCAAAGGTAGCTCGCAACGCTCTTACCAGATGCGCTATCGGATGCAGGTTCCTGCGGAGAACGAACCCGATCCCAAGCAGATGGCGCGATCCAACCTGCTTAAGAAAAAGGATTCCGCGCAGCCATTCAAATCAGCAACGGATGCGCCCCTGATGGCTTCTAAGCCTTTCGGCGACAGTCCTGCAAAGCCCCGCAAGGTGATGCATCAGTCCGCCGGGACATTGATCTCAGAGGCACCCGTTAAAGTCCTGTTTGTCTTTAAAAATCCGGAAACTCCCGCGCTCCCCACCGCTCCCCAGTAACGGGCAGCGGTGCAGCAGCGGAGAACTTCGTTTCTGAACGGGCTTATTTCGCAGGACCAACGCGTCCTTTGGTTTTTGTGGGAATCCGAACCAGGTAGGTGTCTGCGGTCAGATACAGAACCGTACCGTCGTTCCCCCAGGCACAGTTGGCTGTCCGTTCGCCCGTGCTGATGCGTCCCAGCAGTTTGCCTTCAGGAGTGAAGATGTAACAGCCTCCCGGTCCGGTGGCAAACAGGTTTCCATTAACGTCTGTTTTGAGCCCATCAGGCAGCCCTGGCAGTTTGCTGACCTTGTCTGTGACATCATAAAAAACTTTGCTGGCTCCCAGTGTGCCATCCTGGTTGACGGGGAACGCTTTCCAGAGTGCCGCCTCGGGATCAGACTGGGCAACGTACAATGTTTTTTCATCAGGTGAAAACGCAATCCCGTTCGGACGTGTCATTTCTTTGGTCAGCAAAGTCAGTGTGCCATCCTTCGCCAGACGATAGACGCCACAAAAATCCAGTTCGCGGCGCGGGTCGTCGTAGCGGTTGGGCAGCCCGTAAGGGGGATCAGTGAAGTACAGATCCCCGTTGGATTTGAACACCCCATCGTTGGGACTGTTCAACCGTTTGCCCATGTAGTTGTCGACCAGCGTTCGTTTGCCGCCTTTTTTGGTCAAAACAGAGACGCGGCGATCGCCGTGCTCACAGGAAACCAGACGTCCTTCGGGATCGAGAAACAGACCGTTGCAGCCCGGTTCATTTCCATAGGGAGTCACTCCTGTATAGCCTGACGGTTTCATGAACAGTGAGGCTCCTTCCCCTTCTTTCCATTTCATGACAGAGTTGCGGGGAATGTCAGAAAACAACAGAAATCCGTCTTTCGCACTTCCCATCCAGACCGGACCTTCCGACCAGTCGAAGCCGGACGAGAGAACCTCAATCCGGGCATCCTTGTCTATCAGAGCATCCAGCCCGGGATCGATACGGACGACTTCTCCCAGCGTGGGGTAGTTGGTGGAATCCTGAGCAGATAGCTCTGTCTGACAAAGGCTCAAAACGCAGGTTGCTAGAATCATGCAGGTGAATCTAATAGTTTTCATGCTTTTTCCCTGTTTTTCAGATAGATCAGTGTGACTTGATACGGGAACTAAAGAAGGTTCAATTCTACAGATTCTCCGCAGGAGATGCACGTATAGAGGAAATATTCCTGATTCCGGGGCTTGGAATACTTGCATCCCGAAAACAGCTTCGATAACGTAGCACATGCTCCAGTTGTCGCGAATCAGAGGCTTTTCAGCGGCACGACAATTGGTTAAAATCAGGTCGACCCTGATACAAAACACTGTTATGGTGGGTATAGCTCAGTTGGTTAGAGCGCCGGATTGTGATTCCGGAGGTCGCGGGTTCAAATCCCGTTACTCACCCTTTTCTTCTTCCGGTCTCAGGCTGCATACCTGACAGCTATCCGGCCCCCGAGAGTTTCTGTTCTGATGTCTGCCTCGCCAGAATTCTCATCACAATTCTGAATCCACGCGATTCCCTTTCTAGAGCGCATCACATTTAACCATGGCGTCTCTCAATCTGAGATACTCGGCCCAAATGGCTCTGGTGACGCTACAGTAAAACTGGGCACAGTCTAAACTCCTGCTTTGAATTGACTTATCAGTATCTGAAGACTCTCTTGAAATACGATCATGAAGGCAAATTTAGAGATCGTTCTCTCAAACACTTCACGCCAGCTCACCTGAAGAAACTGCTATTACCACAAAAAAAACAATAAAAGTGCACGCGCATCACAGATTACCCATCCGTTCACTAACAGACAGCCTGTTTTGCACTGTCGCCGCTGCCTCAACGTACAAAACTTATATTGCCCCTGTTTTTCGAAATGAAGTATACTGTCTGATCGATTGAAGTGATCACCATTCAAAGTGGCTCTCGGACGGTCCATAGGACGGACCGCTGCGGAATTTTCGTGATTTCGAAAGAGCATATACCAGGGACGGAGAGCTGATCTCATGCATCAAGCCAGAAAAATCATCTGCCGCAATTTGGAACGATCGATTGCTGCCAAAAAACAACTGCTGGAAAATGTCGAAATACAGCAGGAGTTTTCGAAAGCCGTAGATCTCATCCTGCAGAGCTATCAGCAGGGTGGCCGATTGTATCTCGCGGGAAACGGAGGTTCTGCAGCCGATGCTCAGCATCTGGCAGCAGAATTTGTCTGTCGACTGGGCAAGGATCGCGCTTCTCTGCCGGCAGAAGCATTGACGACCGACAGTTCGATCATCACTGCCATCGGAAATGACTATGGTTACGATGTGGTGTTCTCCCGGCAACTGGAGGGCAAGCTGACAGCCAATGATGTTTTCCTGGGAATTACAACTTCTGGCAATTCACCCAACATCGTAAAAGCAGTAGAGGCCTGCCGGGAAAAAAATGTTCCCAGCATTATCTTTACCGGGAACGAGGGGGGAACAGTCCGCCGGTTATGTGATGTGTGTGTGATTGCTCCCGGTCAGTTGACCAGCCAGATTCAGGAAGTACATCTCGTGCTGGAGCATACGCTCTGCGAATGTGTGGAAGCAGCCCTGTTCAATTTTGATCTGGATTGCGGCTCATCCGATCTGAATCAGACCAGTCGCCCCAGGCTGGCAGCCTGATTGAATCATGCAGATACCGTCATCACGTAAAAAGTCGCTGTTTCTCGACCGTGATGGAGTGATCAACGTCGAAAAAGACTATCTGCACCGCATCCAGGACTTCGAATTCATCGACGGCATTTTTGAATTATGCCAGGCAGCCTCAGAAGCAGGTTACGCGCTGATCATCGTCACGAATCAGTCAGGCATCGCCCGCGGTTACTACACAGAACGACAATTCCAGCACCTGATGACCTGGGTACTGGCCGAGTTTGCCCGACGCGGCTTGACGATTACCGATTATTTCTACTGCCCGCATCATCCCACTAAAGGGACAGGGCATTACCGGGTCGATTGTGACTGTCGAAAACCGGGCCCGCAAATGCTGCTGGATGCGGCACAGAAGTATGATCTGGACCTGTCACAGTCAATCCTCGTGGGAGATAAACGGACCGATCTCCAGGCAGGACACGCAGCCGGCATCGGCACGAAAGTGCTGGTGGGAACCGGACATGCTGTGAGCCCTGAAGATCAACAGGCGGCCGACATGTATGCGGAGACGCTCACCGCGTTGAAAACACTTTTATTTCCAGAATCACCTGGCAGTCACTGAAGGAAACCTCAAGACCATGTCAAACCCGACCCGTGTGATTGGAGTCATCGGAGCCCGGAGTCCGGTCGGACAGTGTCTGTTCTCAAATGAAATCCCCCACGCAACTGACCGCGTAGAACAGTTTGTGGCTTTCACCAGAGGAGATCTTCCAGAAGAACAGAATACTGGCACAACGGTTGAATGGCGAAGTTTAATCGATTCTTCCCGACAGCCTGCTCAAGCGGAGCCGATCACAGACTGGATCAGCCTGGCACCGATCTGGGCACTTTCTGAACATTTTAAGCTGCTCTCTGAATACGGCGCCCGCCGGATCGTCGTCTTAAGCTCTACGAGCCGCTTTACCAAAACAGAATCGATTGACGCCGGCGAGCAACAGATGGCCCAACAGTTGATAGAGGGGGAATTGGAACTGCAAACCTGGGCGGAAGCCAGTCAGATTTCCTGGATCATCCTGCGACCGACTTTGATCTATGGCTTTGGTCGCGATAAAAACATTGCTTCTGTCGCCCGATTCATCAGGCGCTGGAACTGTTTTCCCCTGTTAGGAAACGCACAAGGTAAGCGACAGCCGATTCATGCGGCTGATGTCGCAGTCGCCAGCCTGCAGGCATTACGAACAGAGACGGTCGCGAACCAGGCCTATAACATTTCCGGTGCGGAAACCTTGACTTACCGCGAAATGATCGTGCGTGTCTTTCACGCTCTGAAGCGAAAACCACGCTTTGTGCGGATCCCGTTGACACTGTTTCGTGTGGGTACCGCCATCGTTCGCATTTTGCCCCGTTTCAGGAATCTGACTGCGGGGATGGCCGAACGCATGAATGCGGATCTGGTCTTTGATCATTCTGAGGCAGTGCATGACTTCGGATTTCAGCCACGCCCGTTTGAACTGAACAGTGATGATGTCGCAGGCCCCTAGATCAAAGTGCAGGAATCCTGCTTAAGTTTCGAGCGAGACACCTTCCTGCAATTCGATTTTTTTAGAATGTTTCTGCTGATGCGGTTCGATATTTCCCGGTTTCCCTGCCCCGCAACTGACCGCCAGCAGAACGAGAGGTGACCAGGCGGCAGCGACTGTCAGCATTCCCCAGGCAGGCCAGTATAAAGCAATCACTGACAGCGGAAACAACCAGAAGACATTGATGCAGAGCGTTCCCAGGCTCACCCTGCGATGTGCACGGTGCCTTGCCCAGGTTCCGACTTGCGTTGCCTCCAGAAATCGTGAGAGTCTTTGATAGGCGTGGCACTGATGCGCCTGGTACCAGCAGTCGCGTCGCATCATCCGTCTGAGCAGTGTAAACGTGGCATCGACCCAGAAGACACCGGGTAGAATCAGCCAGACCCAGAGATTCAATAAACCGGAGTTGAGAGAACTCAAAGCGAGTATTCCCACCGTGAACCCCAGATAAGTACTGCCGGCATCACCCATGAAAATTTTCGCGGGAGGCCAGTTGAATGCCATAAACCCCAGCAGGGAAACGGTCAGCAGTAGCATGAGTGACTGTTCGGTTGTTGCAAAGGAGTCCACCTTGAAGGAAATCAGCAGCGTTGCAGCGACCAGAATACTGGTGGCCTCTCCCCCGGCAAGTCCATCGATGCCGTCCATGAAATTAAACAGGTTCAACCACCAGATCAGGGCGACGGTGACGATTCCCCAGGTGACCAGAGTAGCATCCAGCTTCCATCCCCAGAATTCCAAAGCAGGTAAGGGAGTCAGTGCATATACAGAGGCAGCGATAATCGCAGCCTGGGCAAGCAGTCGATACCTGACAGGGACATTATAGAGATCATCCCAAAATCCCAGAGCAGCAATCAGAGTACCGCCACAGAGTATGACTGGAATGGCAGCCCCAGAAAGGGAGCCTGACACATACAAAAACAGAAATGCGATCAGACTCGATACGACAAACGAGACCCCACCGCCTCGAGGCGTGGGCATCACATGAGAACAGCGACTGGTCGGAGACTTCACCAGACCCAGCACGGGAGCCAGTTTGAGCATGACACAGGTACAAATTAAAGATACCAGAAACACGCCGACAGCGATCAGGCATGGTACCATCAAGTTGCCGAACATCATTTGTCAACGATACCTTTTAGAAAATGACATGGACCTGATGCACATTGAAATACAGGCTACCGTAGAGCGCGGAAGAGTTATTGTATCCGAATTCTTTGAGCACGTTCCTGTTTACAGTTCTCCCAACTGAAGAGAGTACTGGTTTGTAAAATATTTGATACTCAACCGCGGCGGAGTATACAGGGAAGGGAAAAATGGGTCAATCCGTTATAAAACCCCTCTTTTTAAGGGATAAATTGAATGCAAATTACTCCAGTAAAGTACCGTCCTCCCGCCTGGCTGCACCAAACGCTGAACATTAAGCCAGCAAAAAGAATTGCTGGCGCTCGCTCTTTATTTGAACAGAGGTGATCTGTTCCCGGCTTGCAATCATTGATTTTGCCTCTCGCGAGAATTATCGTCGAACTGTAATGCGATACCTGTCTCGTCAACTTGCCTGGATCCTGGCAAGCCTGGGGCTGCTGGGGATGATCCTCCAGAGCCTGCAGGTTCAGGTGGAACATACGCACTCAGCTGGAAATGTGGACCACAGCCATTCACACGGTCACAATCATTCACACGGCCACGGTCACTCGCACAGCCACGGCCATTCGCATTCGCATGGACACAGCCATTCCCACAGTCATCAGGGGCATGCGCATTCCCCTCAGTCGGCTGCTTCCGGCATTCCCCAGACACACATTCACGTTTCACTGCTCTGGTGGGAATTCACGTTGAATGTGGATTCAGTTCAGAGCCAACCAGCGACTGTTGTCACCAGCCTGGAACAGCCAGGCGATGAGCCTTCAGAACCACGAATCCACGGGCATCAGACCAGGCGATCGACCGGACCACTCTTCACATCAGTCTCCTGGGGTCAGATCCTTGCGGAACTGTATGCGGGCTGGAACTCGGTCCTGCCCCCTGACAAAAACCGGATGCCTGCGCAACAGGGTCTGTTCTCGCTGCTGTCTCTCACCGCCTGCTGTTATGAATGGCTGGCAGAAGCGCCTCCTGTCCCCCCCCCTGAAACTCCACTTTCTGTCTCATTCACGTAATTCGCCCTGAAATGTCCACGTGCGACATTCCGGTCAAAGTGCGTATGCATTTTGCTGCGCCCATTTTCTACTCGAATGATTTTCAGAGACCGATCTCTGTCCGCGCAAATTTTACGGACTGAGCGAGTGTCTCTGTCAGAAAGTTGGATACCTTTCCATGAAAAATAAACGTTTTGTTTACAGGGGGTTCACTCTGATTGAACTCCTGGTGGTGATTGCCATCATCGCCATTCTGATTGCCTTACTGTTGCCTGCCGTCCAGCAGGCACGGGAAGCAGCCAGAAGACTCTCGTGTAAAAATAATCTGAAACAGCTGGGCCTGGGATTGCACAATTACCAGGAAACCCACGGCTGTTATCCCCCCGGTTATGTATATAAGCCGGGAACCAGTGGCAACCAGTCCGGCTTTGGCTGGGTGACAATGATTCTGCCGATGATCGATCAGGCCAATCTGTACAACCAGTTTGACCTGGAAGAACCGATCTTCAGCCCCGTGAATCTGGTTCCCCGCGAACGTCAGATTCCGGGCCTGCTTTGTCCCTCCGATCCGGTTTCCGAAAACGGTTTTATCGAAATGGGGAGTGCTGCCGAGCGTTATGCCATGGGCTGCTATGTTGCCAGTTTCGGTCCTCCCGATCTGGATGCGACACAGGAAAAACGCGCGGGCATGTTCAGCCGCAACAGTTCGACACGCCCCCGTGATGTGATCGACGGTCTCTCCAATACACTATGTGTGGGAGAACGGCAGAACGGCGTATTCAGAAATGGTGCCGCTCATGGAAACCATTTTGAATACGAGACCACCTGGGCCGGCGCCGTCCGTGAAATTACCGATGCCACCGATGACCACGGGCATATGATCCTGTTTCAGACAGGTCATGTCCCCAACAATCCGGCCAGTGATGACCGCGATGTCTCAGCTCCGCATGTGGGGTTCGCGCAGTTTTTGCTGGGAGATGGATCGGTCAGATTGATCGGCTCCAGCATCGATTTCGGGCTTTACAACGCACTGGGTACGATTGCCGGCGGTGAGGTGATCGGCGAGTATTGATTCTCACAAGTTAACAGGAGAAACGATGCAGGCTCACATCAAGGTGGTGTGAGCCTGTTTCTTTTTTAGTCTTATATGACCACAGCGGTCCGGAATTGAACCTGATCGAATTCGAGACTCTGCACTGAGCTTGAAACGCGACGCTGGCAGTTTCCTGTTGTCTGCGACAACCTCGAATTGCATTCGAGGCCACCCGGTTCTGGAGCATGACCGCCTGCGGAAAAGGTTTATTCTTCTGCGGTTTTTTCGAAGACGAGAATGTGCTGGCGGGGCAGAATGCCGATGGTTTCTTTCCACTTGAGATTCAGTTCTGGCCGGGCGACCTCTTTTTTGGCCTGGGTCTCCGACATCTTGTGGACGAGCTTAATAGGAACGGCCGGATCTTCTTTGCGGTATTCGACAAGCACAACGCGGCCCTGGGGTTTGAGGGCTTTGGAAATTTCCTGCATCATCTCATAGGGAAATTCGAACTCGTGGTAGACGTCGACCATGATCGCCAGGTCGATGGACTCGGGTTTAAGGCCCGGTGACTTCTGTGTGCCCAGCACGGGCACAATGTTGTCCACCCCCTGCTTCTTCATCTTCTTATCCAGCAGATCCAGCATCTCCTGCTGCACGTCGACGGCATAGACTTTCCCGCCTGGACTGACATGTTCGGCGAGGATCACGGAGATCACTCCGCTGCCGGCACCAATGTCGGCAATCGCCATACCGGGTTTGAGCTTGAGTGCTTTGGGAAGCAGTGAGAGTCGTTCTTCCTGCTCGCGGGTCCTGCGCTCCAGCCAGGGCGCACCCTGGTAACCCATCACGCGGGCGATTTCCCGCCCCAGGTAAAACTTGCCGATCCCATTCCGATCGTGATCGCGCAGGTTATAAAAATACCGGTCTTTCTCGTCTGCTGGTTTCGACTTCTCCGACGCCGGCTCGTCTGCCTGCAGAGAGGATGTCTGCAACAACACCATCAGCAGGCAAGTGAGAATTCCGATGAAACAGTTTTCAGACACGAATTTCTTCGACGCAGTTCTCATCAGAGCTCCTCAGGCGGGGAAACGTTTCAGGAGACGAGTTCTCCTGATTCAGGATTCCGCTGGTGACGCTGCATGATCTCGGCCCACTCAGACTGTGGGACTTCAACGGCTTCGTCAACCAGCATCACTGGAATTCCATCTTTAATCGGGTACTTGAGTCGTGTTTCAGGATCGACAGAAATCAGAAACTCACCTTCGCAGATCAGTTTCGCCTTGGTTTTCGGACAGGCAATAATATCCTGCAGATGCTGTGGATCAAATAACATTATTTTTACTCTCGAACAACTTTCACTTCATTGT
Organism: Gimesia maris; assembly: GCF_008298035.1. Lineage (NCBI taxonomy): Bacteria > Pseudomonadati > Planctomycetota > Planctomycetia > Planctomycetales > Planctomycetaceae > Gimesia > Gimesia maris. Next base: position 1,337,007 of record NZ_CP042910.1, on the reverse strand, counting down.
AGCGATTGAGACAGCAAATCGACAGTTTTCTTATCAAGCTGACGTTCCTGAAACACGCAACCCACTCAGACTGTCTGTACCTCTCAATTAGAAACCACGCAATTCCTGGATATCTTTGAAAGTTCGCAGATCATAGTCGATGCCGACATAATCCAGCACAGAGCAGAGCGCCCGGACAGCCACACCGATTCCATCGGGACCGCTGAAGCCGCCAAATTGTCCGCCCCCCTTCAGATGGGGTTCGACTTCCAGGAAGACACCCGGCACGCCGAGCTTCTTCATTTTCTTTTCCATTTTGGGAAGCATCTCGCGTAGTTCACGCAGAACGAATTCATGACCGGCGTCACCCACGTTGGCGGGCACGAAATTCTTGAGGCGTTCTTCATCGACGACTCCCGTCCATTCCAGATCGTTATCGACGGCGTAATCTTTGATGTGCAGCCAGCCCATGGATTTCTTCATGTCGTTGAATTCGCTCAGGCACTGCATGGCATCTTTATTCTGAGCAGCAATGTTACCGCCATCATAAATGGTGACCATGTTCGGCCGCTTGACTTTGCGGGCCAGTTCTGCCAGCAGCGGGCCGGTTTCCCCGATCAGGTTGGGTTCGATTTCAAGACCGTACACAAGACCTTCCGCGGCACACAGGTCGACAATCTGGCCGATCTGGTCCACGGCCTGGTTCATGTAAGGTTTGGGGTCTTCGCCTTTGGGGGGATAGAATGAGAAACCGCGAATCAGTTTGGTTCCCAGGGTCGTCGCCGCGTTGATGGTGTTGGCGACTTCTTTTTTCAGGTACTCTTTGAAGGGGACGAAGACATTGTGTGAGCCATCGTCTTTGTCTACGAGTTTGATCTTACCCACGCGGGCACCAATGCTGGTCACGTTGATGCCATACTCGTCGTGCAGTTTGAGCAGTGACTTGTATTCGGATTTATTCAGATCGACCACATGCTTGATGTTGCCATCGCTGTTCACATCAATAAACCGGGGGCTGTAATAGCGCAGTCCTAATGCCGAAAGTGCTACCATCTGCTCAACGGCCGTTTTATGGTTTGCTGCTTCATCTGCAAAAGCACTTAAAATCACGCGTGGGTTATCTGACATGACGGATGTTTGCCTTTTAAATCTAAATCGTAAGCGAGTGAGAAGAGTCCAATGCATTGATGCATGCGGCATGGACTGTGCGGGAGTCATTTTTGACAGGTTCGGGTCAAGTTTCAAGAGCTACGCGAAGTTCGACGTCTCTTTTTCAAGTTCATTTCACAAATCATTCCTTAAAGCGAGCAGGAACGTGATTACACAATCAAACGATCAGGTCGCATACGGGACGCATTTCTGAGATGCATGGTCATCGCGGCGGCAGCAGTCTCGGCATCGTGCTGTTTCAGCGCATCCAGCAGCACCAGATGATCATACAGTCCCCGGGTCATGATCTCCGGCGTTTCCCCTGCTGCGGAATACGAAACCCGTTTGTAGCTCCAGCATTTATGAATGGCCTCTGAAATAGGGAGATTTCCACAGTGATCAGCGATGGTAAGATGCAGTGCATAATCGAAGGAACGGGAAGCGGTTCCCCATTTCTGCAGGTGTTCGGCTGACTGATCGCCGTCTTCATACTGTTGCTGACAGGCTTTGACTTCCGCCGCCATCTCCTGCAAACGTGTGATTTCTTCCTCACTGATGTGTTGCGCAGCCATGCCTGCGGCACTCGGCTCCAGCAGTAGACGCAGTTCGTGGATTTCGACCAGCCAGTTTTCCGCCCCTTCCCGCACGACCGCGCGGTGATTTTTCTGCTGAATGACGATCCCATCGGCCTGCAGACGGGCCAGAGCCTGCACGACAGGGGTACGGCTGACGCCAATTTCCCGGGCCAGACGCGTACTTTTCAGCTCAGATCCGCCAGGTAGCTCACAACGAATGATCCGCAGCAGCAGCTTCTGATAGACCTCATCCACCAGGGATAGACTATCGTCCTCCTGCTGAAGTTCCTGTTCCTCAGGTTCCGTTAATAAAGAGATCTCTTTTTTCACATGAATCTCGATTCAAGGGCTTGACAATTCTGCTCCCGACCCATAAAGTGAATTCACTTTTGAGCCATACGGACACATTCCACAGCAACATATTGCTCATTATAGCAATAAAACTGAAATCCACACCCATAAAACCAAACATTTTTGAATTCACTTAGGGATACTACTATGAGTTCTGCGGGAAACGAAAAAACCCTGAAAGCCGGCCTGGTCGGATTCGGCATGATTGTCGACGAAACCTATCGCCCTTTCTTTGAAACGGTTCATGAAACAGCACTTTACCAGAGATCCACGGGCCCGGTTGAGGTTTCCCTGGACGCCGTCGCGACCCGTACTGGGTCACGGGCGGAGAAGTATCTGGCAGAACGTGGTGACAAAGTGGGTGGCTTCCAGAGCTTCGCTGGCGAAAACGCGATCGAAGAGATGACATCGACCGGCTTGAACTTCGCCTGCGTTGCTTCTCCCGACGACCGTCACTTCGATTCCTGTAAAAGACTGCTGGAAGCGGGCACACACCTGATTGTGGAAAAGCCGTCTGTCCTCAAACTGCAGGAACTGGACGAGCTGGTCGCGCTGGCTGATAAAAATAATGTCACTGCCAAGGTGGTGTACCACAAACTGTTCGATCCCGATCACAAAAAGATGCGGACACTGGTCTATGACAACATCCTGAAGCACGTGAACAGCGGCTATTGTTCTCTGCTGGAGCCCAAGGCGATTTCCGGCAAACAGTTCGCGCAGTGGATTACCGGCCGAAACCCTGGAACCTATGTTGCCGTCCACTACATCAAGCTGATCGACTACACGTTCGGCGGAAAACTGAAGACAGTCACAGCCACTGGTCAGCGCGGCCTGGTCGGCGACAAGGATGGCCCCACCTGGGACAGCTGCCAGCTGCGGATGATTTACGAATACGATTCCGGCCGTGAAGCTGCCTTCGATATTCATACATCCTGGGTTACTCCAGACAACTTCCCCGGCTACGTCGAACAGGAAGTCTCTTTCCGTTTCGACAACGGCTTATGGAATGGCCATTCACGCAAGCGTGGTGTGGAATGTACGGTTGAAGAAAAAACGCCGTTTGAGCTCAAGAACTCCATGAACAACCACTTCAATGCGACCTTCATCGAACCCTGGAACGAACGTTCGCAGCGTGGATATGGGATTGAAGTGATTGAGCAGTTTGCCAAAGAAGTCGCGGAGATCGAATTTGGCGGCCCTGAATCAGAGCGTCAGGCACGACTCGAGAAGATTCGCTCGCTGGGCTACAACGATTTATCCGCCGACCGCCAGACGGTCGCCACCGTGCAGGCTCTGGAAGCGATTCTGGAACACCAGGCTGCCGGCGATCCTGACTGTGTCGTGCGTGTAAACGATGAAAAAGGCGGACTTGTCCTGTATCGTCCCGGTTCGGACGAGGCAGAAGTCCTTTACGACGGAACCGTGTAAGTAAAAAATCATGCGAATCACTTCGGAACCATTCTGACGTTGATTCAACTTCATTCAAACTGTTCATTACCTGATTTGTAAAAGAGAAAATCATGACCACAGCCATTCACTTCGACAATGAAAATCAATCCAACGCCGTCCGCGACGATCTGTTTCAGACCGAGCCACTGGCACTACGTACCTTTACCCCCAGCCAGGCTGTACTGGCGAAGTCCGCCGGCTGTTACCACTGGACTCCGGAAGGACGTCGGCTGTACGACTTCACATCGGGCGTACTGGTGGCCAACCTGGGACACAATCCCCGCAGCTGGATGAAACGCTTCAGCGATTACATGGGCTGGAAACCGGAACATGTAACTGGTGAAGGAGAAGGCGAGTACTTCGACGCTCTTACCCTGACTGCTTATAACGCCGTCACTCCGATTGAAACCGAAGCCAGCAAACGACTGATTGCCAGTATTCAATCGTTTAAAGGTGGCAATCGCTGCGACAAAGTCATGTGGGCCGCCTCCGGTTCGGAAGCCGTCCAGAAAGCACTCTGGGCCTGTCTGCATCGTGATTCGGAACGCGATATCATTCTGGCAACTCGCTATGGTTTCCACGGGAAAAAAGGTCTGGCCGGCGCTGTCACCGGTTCCGAAACCGATGCCGACCGTGATCCACGCGTGAAGTTCATCAGCTTTCCCCGCACGGAATGCGATGACATCAGCAAAGCCGATGATACGCTTGACGTTTCTGTCTATCAGAAAGAACTGGAAGAGATGTGGACCGAATATGGTACACGGATCAACTGCCTGATTACCGAGCCTTACCTGGGTGGCGGGGGCAGTTATCATCCTCAGGTCGCTTATCACAAAGTGCTGCAGGATTTCTGCCGTGCCCATGACATTATGCTGATCCTGGATGAAGTCCAGGCCAATTTCGGTCGCACCGGCTGCATGTACGCTTTCGAGAAATATCAGATCGAACCGGACTTTGTCGTCCTGGGTAAAGGCCTGGGGAACGGTGTACCTGTCGCCGCTGCCGTCGGTCGCAACGATGTGATTGCCAGCCTGAAATACGGGGAAGCGTCTGACACCTGGAGTGCCAACCCGCTCTCTTCTGCCGCCGTACTGGCAACTCTGGATGAGTTCGAAGGGACTGATGTGATGGACAACACCCAGAAACTGTCCCAGCTGTATATCGATGGACTGAATGCGTTGAAAGAAACCGGCATCATCGCCAAAGTGCGTGGCGAAGGCATGGTCTTCGGGATCGAGTGTGCCGAGCTGGGTGGCAAGACCAGCCAGGAAGTCGCCATTGAGCTGGTGAAGACCTGCTACCTGGGTGAAACGGACGGCGATGGCATCCATCTGCTGGGTGCATTGGCTGGAAACGTGTTACGCATCAGCCCGCCGATGACGATGACCGAAGCCGAAGCCGAAGCCTCGATCGCGCTGCTAAATCGCATGTGCGTCAAACTGGCTGAACAGTTGCAGGGTGCGACTGCATCTGCATAAGCAGCGTTGAAGTTCGAATTAAAAAAACAGGCCCCGGATTCATTCGGGGCCTGTTTTTTATTGATGACTTATTGTCTCGATCAACGATTACAGCTGTCGCTGGTTGCGCCACTGCTCCAGCTGTTCGGCAGTCAGATTCGCAGGTGCCTTCGCTGTCTGTGTGGTACTTGCTGAGGGCGAGACATTCGCTGCCTGCATGCCACTTACCTGGGCCCGGGTTTTGACAGCCGCTGTCTTTTTGGGTTTGGCCTGTGAATAGGAAGCCTGTTTTGCTCCCTGGTTCAGACCGGCGCTGGCATCGGAAGAGACACCGGCCAGCATCAGGCGGTTTTCTTTTTCGCGGCGGATTTCATCGAGCCAGTACTGAGCTTCGTTGAATTCCGGCTTGAGCAGTACGGCCTGCAGGAACTGAGACTCACTGGCCTGCAGTTCTCCACGATCCCGTAAGATGTAGCCAATGTTATAGTGTGCTTCCGCTTCACCGACCGCACGAATCAGGTGAGGCATGGCTGCCTGGTAATCGCCGGCAGAAGCCATCGCGATTCCCAGTTGATAACGGATATTTTTGTCGGCAGGTGCTGCTTTGCTGGCTTCACCCAGCAGGGCGATTGCCTGATCCCATTTTTTCTCAGCAGCATAGAACTGACCGATGCTGGCACGCACCTGGGGATCTTTGGGAGACATCTCCAGTGCTTTCTGGAATCCTTTTTCTGCTTCGATCTTGCGACCGGCAACCTGATCCAGGCGGGCCAGTCCCAGTACGGCTTCGACCGATTTGGGATTCTCACCCAGCGCAACTTCATACGAATTGCGGGCCGAATCCATATCTCCCATTTTTTCCTGAAGCTGTCCGTGAGTCACATAGAATTTATCCGGGTCTTTAAGTTTGTTTTTCGCGACAGAGATTTTGTCTTTCAATGTCGTGGGTGCTTCATCTGATTTTGCGACAAACTTATCCCGCATCGAGCTGCAGCCGTTACATAAAAGCAAGGCACAGGTGATGACAGCCATCCATGTCTGTTTGGTTAATAATCCGGACATTTTATTACCTCCATGAGGTCCACTTGTAAGACGTGATATGAGTACTTCTCACTTGACGCTCAAAAGAACACGCCTTTGAATTCTGCCAGTTCCGATTACAGCCTATCTGTGATATCACACGGATATTGCTGAAACGGTCATATTAGAAACGAGTGATCATGAGTGAATCAGGTTGCTTTTTCAGTCTGGTCCATTTCAGTCTGAAAAAGATATTCGGGAAAGGACTTTATAATTGACAGAAGAAACGTTGCGCTGCTTCTGAAATTAATTCAGCGGATAGAACGGGTTTCTTTCCTTTAAATCGACAAATTGATTGAATAATCTCCAGTAAATCTCGCGGGTCACTCGATCGGGGCGCTTTTCCCTGCTTGTAGAAATTGTCATACAGGTAATTTACAAAAACTGGGTCATATTCAATATCACGTTGCCGACAACAGAGTCTGGCAATCTCTGTGAACACATCTTGAGGCGGGGCAGTGATTTCGATCTTATGACGTATGCGTCTGAGGAACGCTTCGTCAACCAGTTCCTTCGGATCGAGGTTGGTTGAAAAGACGATTAATTGTTCGAACGGAACCGCAAATTTCTTTCCGGTAGCCAGTGTCAGGTAGTCAATCCGGTCTTCGAGCGGCATAATCCACCGGTTCAACAGGTCTTTTGGACTGACGAGTTGTCTACCAAAGTCGTCGATCAGGAACACGCCCCCATTGGCTTTGATGTGCAGGGGCGCTGTATAAAAGTTGCTGACTTTGTTGTAACGCAGGTCCAGCATTTCCAGATTGAGCTCTCCGCCGGTAATCACAACAGGACGTCTGATGCGTCTCCAGCGGAGGTCGGTTTCGGGCTTGGCCCAGTCCTTCATTTCCGGAATCCGACTCCCCTTCTGCAGATCGGTGGGTGCCCGATCCTGCAGTTCCAGATCGTCGGTGGTCTGATGAATGGTTGGATCGAACAGCGTGATGATGCTGTTTTCCATCTGCAGCGCGTAAGGGATATAAATTTCTCCCCCCTGCCGATTCAGAAAACGTCCCAGGCCTTTGGCAATTAAGGTCTTACCATTACCCGGAGGACCATAGATAAAGATGGAGCGCCCACTGCAGACCGCTGGTCCGAGTTCGTCCAGCAGCCCTTCTCGAATAATGAAGTCGGAAAAGGCAGCTTCGAGCCGCTCCGGAGTGCAGTCGATCCCGACCACGGTCTGAAGGGCACACTGTTTGACATACGCGTCTAAAGGCACAGGCGCCGGCCCCACATAACGGCATTGCTCGAATGCTTCCCGCGCCCGAATCCGTCCCAACTCGGTCAGATTGAAGCGGTACGAAGAACGTCCAATCAGATTGCCGGACGTGACTTCGATGCATTTATCATCTTTCAGAAACACCAGCGCTGTATCAATGATGGTGAACGGCAGATGGGCGCTGCGCGAGATTTCGATCCCCAGGGCACTGCCCTGCAGATACAGCTGCTTCAACACCAGATTGCACAGCTGGTTTAATGACAGGCCTGTTTGCTCCAGCGTATTGGGGGCCGGGATGGAATGATCCTGTTTCGCTGCAGCGGCAGAAGCATTTGCTTTTTTTTCCGGTTGCTTCCACTCCCCTGCCTGCGATCCGGGAAACAGATCACTATACAGGTCATTCAAATCATGTTGTGAGTCGGTTTCCCGGAATGCCTGCCCGGAGGCATCTTTTGATTCATCTTCACCAGGGCGATCAATCATGATGGCAGTTTACGTTCAAGCTGACTTGTTGAGAGAGAAAAAATCGAAATCGGCAGAAAGCAGATATCTACTTCAATTACTTCCGTTGGCTGCCGACCCGCCACCTGTCGTATACTGAATCCGGGGAGCCAGAATCGAACCAACGTAGGCGCGGTATTTCATATCTTCTTCACGTGCCGGACGACCATAGGTCGGACTGACCCGCAACATGGCGGAAGGAACATTTCGTCCATCAGACATCTCGGAGGCTGCATACTGGACATTGGCCAGTCGTTCCTGGCTGGAGATCGAATTGTTGGTCGTCTGCACAAAGATCATGCGACGTTCTTCCGGTGCGTGTTCCATAATCCAGCGCAGATGCAGTAAACCGGCTTCTGTCAACTTGTTACCATCTTTGTCGAAGTGGTAAGCATACAGTGTATTCTGTTCGGTCCAGCCATTGTGAATCTGCCGGTCCATGATATCCGCTACGTATGCCCGGTCCTGGCAGGTATAGGGATAAGGCCAGTAGTGGGCATGATGATAGCGGTTCCAGTAATGCTGTTTCGGTCCGGTGGGGCGAGGGTAAGGAGGCCAGAGTTCGCCGAACTTGTATTTCTGTCGAGAGCCCACCGGTCGCGAGGCCCGTTCGGCCCATTTGGCTTCCTTGGAATTGTCTTCCGAACAGGTGGCACTGGACCAGGGCCAGCCTGCTTCCGCCGTCACGCCATTCATCAGGCTAACTGCAAAAACGATAAGTAGATACGATTGCATTTTGACGGCAGTAGCCATGCCATCTCCCCCCTGTATTGATCGTGCCGGAATCGCCAGACCCTTCACGAAAGATTGATTTGCGCAAGTCAGAACAGACCTCTGTTGCGACAGTCCTTTGTCAAATTATCGGCTGCAGGCAGGTCTGGTCCTGACGAGAAAAACGATTCTAACGGGAGAATAAGAGAGATAATTTACAGCTGTTACCGCATGGCTATCCGCGGTCCGCATGCAAATACAATCGTTCTCTAGAACACCTGCATTCAGCGGCTGTGAGAGAATCCAGGCAGTTGCGCGATACGGCACCGCAACCGAACTCTTTGAAAACAGAGTTAATAAACCCTGCCCTGTCAAACGGACGTACTGGCCACTCGAATTTCGGTTGCCTGAGCCTGTTAATGTGTCGTCACTACCACTACACTTTCGAAAGCCGGGACAGAAGCGCTCCTGCCTCTGGCACCTGTGTCGTAACAAGACCATTTCTATTTTTTCTCAAAACGGTTATTCTTAAGTAACTGAAAAGTAGATCCTGTAACTTATCAAATTTCCAGACTCAGTTTTCGGGTCCTGTAACCGAAACGAATCGAGATCGAAATGGATGCGGTTGAGATACAAGCAAACGATTCCAGCGCCCGCTTCTCTGAGCGAGACGCAGAGCAGATTGCGTCGGAACTGAATCTCACATCACAACAGATTCTGAATGTCATTGCGCTGCTGGATGAAGGAAACACCGTCCCCTTCATTACCCGCTATCGCAAGGAGCGGACGGGCAATCTGGATGAAGTGCAGATCCGCGATATCCAGAAGCGCGTGCAGTCCAAACGTCAGATTTGGGAACGGGCTTCGACCATCCTGCGCTTGATAGAAGCACAGCAGCAGCTCACTCCCGAACTGAAAGCCGAGATTGAAAAAGCGGATACACTCAAGCGCCTGGAGGACCTGTATCGCCCGTATCGTCCCAAGCGTACTTCGCGTGCCGCAACCGCGCGGAAGCACGGCTTTGAACCACTGGCCAACGCCATCTGGGCCGGCGATGCCAGCATCGATAATCTGACAAACGCCGCATTACAATATACCAAGGCGGAAGACGGCGCCCGCACCACCGAAGATGTATTGAAAGGTGCCGCCGACATCCTGGTCGAAAAAATCGGCGAAGATCCCGACGTGCGTGAGATCTCGCGTAAGATCGCCTGGCGTTCCGGCAAACTGACCGTGAATGCCACCAAAAAAGCGGAAGAGTCCGGGCAGGAATATCGCGATTACTTCAACTACTCGGAACAGGTGGTCAAAGTTCCTCACCATCGCACGATGGCGCTGAACCGCGGCGAGAAATCAGGCGCGTTACGGGTCCGCTTTGAATGGGCCGACGATTCCGCCTGCATGTCGATTGCCCGTCACCTGAATCTCAACGGACATCGGTTCCATGAATTTCTGACCGAAGTGATTAACGATGCGCTCTCGCGACTGATCCAGCCCAGTCTCGATCGTGAAATCCGTCGCGAACTGACAGAAAAAGCAGAGAAACACGCGGTCTCCGTTTTTGCACAGAACCTGAAAAACCTGCTGCTGCAGCCTCCCCTGCAGGGACAGCGGATTCTGGCCATCGATCCCGGTTTACGAACCGGCTGCAAGCTGGCGGTTCTTGATGAGCTGGGATACTGTGTCGCGACAGACCTGGTGTACGTGACGGGTTCGGCTGACAAAAAAGAGTTCGCCCGCAAAAAACTGGCGGAAGTCATGACCGAACATCAGTGCCAGCTGGTGGCGATCGGCAATGGAACCGCCTGTCGCGAAACAGAAGAGATCATTACAGAGATGATTGAGCAGGACCTGCCCCAGGCCCGCTACCTGATTGTCAATGAAGCGGGTGCCAGCATCTATTCGGCCAGCCCGGTCGCCCGCGAAGAATTTCCGGATCTGGATGCGACGATTCGCGGTACGATTTCCATTGGCCGCCGCCTGCAGGATCCGCTGAGTGAGCTGGTGAAAATCGATCCTCAGCATCTGGGTGTCGGCATGTATCAGCATGACGTCAATTCCAAGCGGCTCAAAGAGTCGCTGGACGAAGTGATTGAATCGTGCGTGAATTACGTCGGCGTCAATCTGAATACCGCCAGCGCCTCGCTGCTGCGTCACGTTTCCGGCATGAATCAGTTAATCGCCCGCCGGATCACCGAATGGCGCGAAAAACATGGTTCGTTTCAGAATCGCAAACAATTACTGGATGTCGCAGGCGTCGGCGAAGCGACGTTCACCCAGGCGGCGGGCTTCCTGAAAATTGACCAGGGAAGCGAACCGCTGGATTCGACGTGGATTCACCCCGAAAGTTACGAACACGCTTACAAAGTATTCGAGCAACTGGAACTGCCCCCCGACAGCCTGAAGTCGTCGGCCCAGGATCGTGCCTCAATTATTGAAAAAGTCGGACAGATCGATAAAGGGGGCCTGAGTAAGAATCTGAAAATCGGTTTGCCCACGTTGGAGGATATTCTGGAGGCCATCGTCCGTCCCCGTCGCGATCCCCGTGCGGATTTACCCGGCCCCATTTTCAAACAGGGTGTGCTCAAACTGGAACAACTGACCGAAGGCATGGAACTGCAGGGCACGGTACTCAACGTGGTCGACTTCGGTGCCTTTGTGGATGTCGGCTTGAAAGACAGCGCCCTGATTCACGTCAGCGAAATGGCAAACCACTTCATTGAGAATCCTTACCAGTTTGTCTCGGTCGGTGATGTGATCACGGCATGGGTCCTGGGTGTAGATCTGGAACGGCGGCGGGTCTCACTGACGTTGATCAGACCGGGCACCGATCGTCAGCCCAAAAAAGCACAACGTCCCACCAAACCTGCTGAGAAACCAGCATCAGCGAAAACAGCAAAGCCGGCAACAGCATCCGCTAAAAAAACAGCAGACAGCGGAAACAACACAGGCCATCAGCAGAAAAAGCCGCCGCACCAGAATCGTAAACGGGCTAAAAATAAAGGTCCGCTTCCCAAGCTGACTGACGAAATGAAAACCGGAGAAAAGCCCCTGCAGGGCTTTGATCAATTGAAAGCACTTTGGAACCAGAAGAAGAAATAGGGAGTTTTCTCCCCCTGCTTTTCTGCTGGCTCACCCCTTGAACCATGATGCATACCAATCAGCGCACACGCACCTTTATCGCCATTCCCATCCAGCCTCCCCGTGGACTGAAAAAGCTGATGCCCCGCCTGGAAAAGCTGGCACCGGCTGTCAAACCCATTGATGTCGAACAGATGCATATCACGCTGAAGTTCCTCGGACCGACGGAACTGGAAGACATCATGCCCGTCAGCAGAATTCTGAAAGAGATGCGCAGCCGCTTCAAGCGAATCAAACTGGCCTTCAAAGGGCTGGGCGCGTTTCCCCGGGAAGACCATCCGAACGTCATCTGGGCCGGCATCTCGGATGCAGAGGCCCTGCTGGAAATGGTCGAATACCTGGAAGAAGAAACCCAGAAGCTGGGCTACCCCCGCGAGCGAAAAGGTTTTCATCCCCATCTGACACTAGCCCGCGTCAAAGCCAAACCTGCCGACGAACTGTTCGACATCCTGCGGGATCGTAAGCATGCCGAATGGGGGGAAGTGATTGTGGATACGATCAAGTTTTTCCAGTCAGAACTCAAAACGCCGCAGGCCCGCTATCACGAAATGCAGACGGTCAAACTGCCTCAGCGTTGATCGGCTTCGGCAGTGGTTTGGGTCGGAAGAACAGGAACCGGACGAGCAGCCCCAGAATGATCAGTGCACAACCAATAAGCGTATGCAGGGACACGGTCTCGCCCCAGAAGAGCCAGACCCAGATCGGGTTCAAAATCGGTTCGGTCAACACCAGCAGCGCCGCTTCTTGCGACTTGACGGTTTTAACCGCGTGGGAAAAGACCACGTAAGGCGTTCCCATCTGCACGACGCCGAGCAACGCGATCAGAAACAACTGCAGCCAGGTCAATGAGATTCCCAGCGCCATCACCCAGGGCGCGACGACCGCTGCGGAGACCAGCAGACTGAGTGCCACCAGCCAGGCCGGATGCTCATCGCGCAACACGCGAAAAAAGATCACGACCAGCGCATAAGAAATGCCGCTGAGCAGCGCGATCAGGTTGCCGGCGAAGTTTTCGCCCGACCAGTCGCCGACGACAATACAGAAAATGCCCACCAGCACAATAAACATGGCGAGAATCGAACCCGCTTCGATGCGTTCTTTCAGAAACAGAAAGCCGAACAGCATGGCCCAGACGACGCTCGTATTCTGCAGAAATATCGCGGCGGCGGCAGAGGTTTTCGTCATCGCGGTCACGAACAGGAAGTTCATCGATGCGAACGCAATCAGCAGGGGAATCAGAGCGGGACGCCAGCGGACATGTTGAAATTTCACAAACGGCAGCAGAAACAGCCCGGCGAAAAACGCACGATAACAGGCAAGGATCAGCCCGCGGTCGGCTTCGGGAATCGACTGAAACGGCGGGGACTTGATGAACACGCCGCTCAGGCTCCAGAGCACCGATGCCAGCAGCACCAGCAACCGCGCACGTAACAGCTTAGCCTGATCGACGTCTTCGGTCATACACTGTGTTCCGATCCTGCCCTGCTGGAAATGTTAAGAACCGGCGGCTTCAATGGCGGCGGGAACTTCGATGGTTCCCTCGTATAAAGCGCGACCGATAATCGCTCCCACCAGCTTAGGTTGAGTGCGGCTGACTTCTGCCAGTCGCGAAACATCTTTCAGCGTTGTCACGCCGCCAGATGCGATCACAGGCAGCCCCAGTTCGGCCAGCGCGATCATATCCTGGATGGTCCCTTCATCCACGCCCTGCATCATGCCGTCATTAGCGATGTTGGTGTAGATTACCGCCGCCAGTTCAACGCCGACATATTCTTTCGCCAGATCGATGGCGGAGGTTTCCGAAACATCGAGCCAGCCTTCTGTCGCGACTTTGGAATCGCGGGCATCCAGCCCCAGTGCCAGACGATTGGGATAACGTTGCACCATCTGTTTGAACCACTGCGGGTCTTTGAGTGCCTGGGTTCCGACGATCACGCGGTCGATGCCGACCTCATCCAGCATGAGTTGTATGGATGCTTCATCGCGAATACCCCCCCCCATCTGACAGGGAACCGAAACCGCTTCCACAATCTTGCGAACGACTTCATGATTCACAGGCTGCCCGGCTTTGGCACCGTCGAGGTCGACCAGATGCAGACGCTGCGCACCGCCGTCGGCCCAGCGACGGGCCATTTCGGTCGGATCATCGCCGAACACGGTTTCCTGTCCGTAATCGCCTTGTCGCAGACGCACGCATTTGCCTCCCCGGATATCGATGGCGGGCAGTATTTCCATAACTGAGCTGACTTTCTTTTCGCTGATGTGGTGGTTTTAAAAGGAAGCAAAATTCTGCAGGAGTTTGAGTCCCGCGTTCTGACTTTTTTCAGGGTGAAACTGAGAGGCGACAATGTTATCGCGAGCAACCATCGAAGCGAAGCGGCAACCGTAATCGGTATAGGCGGCGACGTCTGCTGCGTTATCGGGGGCCACGTAGTAGCTGTGTACAAAATAGAAATGTTCGTGAGCAGGAATGCCTGCCAGGATCGGGTGTTCGGCGGTCCGTTCGATCTGGTTCCAGCCCATGTGGGGGATCTTCAGACCGGGTTGATCTTCGAAGCGAACCACCTTACCGGGGATGAGGCCCAGCCCCTCGTATTCGCCGTCCTCGTAGCTGACATCAAACAGCAGCTGCAACCCCAGGCAGATACCCAGAAAGGGTTTGCCGGACTGCGCATGTTCCAGAATCGGTTCGACCAGCGACTGATCTTTGAGTGCCTGAATCGCATCGCGAAAGGCACCAACGCCGGGCAGAATCAGTTTGGAGGCTTTGGCAATTTTATCCGGATCGGCACAGATCTCTGCTTCCGCCCCGACCTTCTCAAAGGCCTTCTGGACGCTCCGCAGATTTCCCATTCCATAATCGACAATTGTAATCATAGTGGTTTCTAATTTAAGGTCTCAATTTCAGGCGTACCGCGACAGGGAGAGGACACATCCGCCCCGGCAAAGTTCAGTACGTGCGACCGATTCTAGTCTCTCCACCCGTTTTTGTGAATGATGCCCCCAAAAATGGCTGATTCAGCGGTTTTTACGCCCGCCTGGTCTGAGTTGAATGTTTTTTCTGTGCATACAGGTTCTGGTGAATTCTGGTTGACACTATACAAAATACTGGTAGATTCAACCTGGATTTAATCTGTTTATCAGTAGTATTGAGGCAGAACATAACATAATGGCAAAACTTGACTGGCAAACATCATCCTTCCTTCATAAACACGTGGAGCATTTCGAGGAGCACTCTAAACGTGTTGCATCTGTGGTTGATGAAGCCCGCAACCGATTCAATGATGACTACACTGGATATTCCGCCGCATTCTCTGCCGCTATCCTTACCGCGTCGTTAGTAGGCGGATTCTTCGGCATCAACCAAGGTATTGCGATTACTGGCATGGTCATTGGAGGTTTTGGCATTCTCGGTTCTCTTCTCTGCCATCACCTTAATCAGCGACAGCAAATCACATTTACTCGCGAGGTGATAGATCTTGAGCAAGAACGAACAAGAGCAGCTCAACGTGCAGCAACTATAAAAGAGTTCTGGCTCCACGGTATCCCTGATGGCACTCCGCTGGCACAAATTCAAGTTATCCTTGGTGACACCCCTACTACCGTTCACAATGACGGGGAGCCAATGAGATGGAAGGCGCTCCCGAAACCCAATCTTTCAGACGATGAAACTGATAATGAAGCATAATCTAGTATCAGCCAGACTACAAAGAAATGAACCAAGTCTGTTGGTTGGAATGTATCTAAAATCAACGTCACTAGGGACAACTTAGTGATTTGTGACTTTCATGTGCAATGTTTACTTTGATCACAAACTGAGACATTATGAATCGTAAGGAACAACAAGCTGAATTGATCTACAAACTTGGACTACTTCTACGCCCCATTCAAGATTTGATCGACTATCCAGATCGGCAAACCCCCCAGACCCGGTCACGTGCATGTGCAAAATTCGCTTCTGATCTTACTAGCTACTATAATAGCGTGATGGAGTTTACTCGCTCTGAACCAGGGCACCTGTATGACTATGAGTGGAATACTATTCACAACTGCCTTACACGATTTGGAAATGAACTAAATGGAAAACGCGATCAAACGGACGAACTCCAGGAATCCGTGGAAGCTGTTCGAACTGAAGCAACGCGACTCATCCTATCCATACCGACGGAAATTGAAACCGAAGTCTTAGAAGCTCACTCACCATTTCAAGCCTATTGCAAGCTTAAGGTGTTCTGCGAAGCCACCAAGCAGAAACTAATTTGGGCCGATCCATACATGGCTGCAGGCTTATTTCATCGGTACTTGAATGGATTGCCAGATTCAGTTGAGGTTGTCCTCATCACGAAAGAACGGAACAACAGCCCTGAATACCAATCCTTTTTGGATATCTCTAGACTATACGCGAATGAGCGTGGATCATCGAAGTACCGCTTAGTGGTCGAACCGACGAATCACGATCGATGGATGCGATGCGATGACCAAATTTATCACCTAGGCGGTTCAGCTAAAGACGCGGGAAAGAGAAGCAATTTCACAATAACAAAACTTGATACAACGCCAGAGAATCTACATAAACTAGATATTTTGACGGCGTCTGGCACGGAACTTTTTGGGCCGACGACTCCGGCTCATTTTTAGAACATTAGACAATTGGTAAATAAAACGGGGAAGCAGATGTCGAAAGAGCGTGTCGGCCAAGTCGAGGAGATCCCATGCGTACGTTGTGGATTTACACGACACACAATTCGCGGTTCGTTTGAAGCCTACTGGGAAGATAAAGACAGAGACATTAGTGCGGGAGCAACTTACGACTTGATGGAGTGTAATGGGTGCCAGAGGGGTACGCTCCGGGAGACCAGCTGGTTTTCGGAAGATCCTGGTGACTCCCAAGTGACGTACTGGCCACCACGCAAACATGACTCTCCCTTACGCGAGCCGCGCAACTTCAATGAATTGGACTTCGGCAGCCCAGTGGACTCGGTCTACCGTCAAACAATCACGGCGTTCAACGACGGGCTATCTACACTCGCGGGTGCCGGAGTTCGGCTACTGATTGAGGGGATTTGCCTCGACCAGAAGATTCTCAAGGGGAAAGTCTATACCGATCAGGGAAAGCTGGTCCGCGAGAGGGCTACAGGAAAAATCGTCCTTCGAAGTAACCTTGAAGGAAAGATTAACGGTTTGTGGATGAAAGGTCTTATCAGTAAAAATCAGTCAAAGGTGTTGCACCAACTACGAAGGCTCGGAAATGACTCCGCCCACGCACTCGATCAGCCGCCGCTCAAATTGATTGAAGAGTGCATCGAAGCCCTCGAACACCTTCTGATTCAAGTCTACGATCAGCCCGAACTACTTAAGAGGCTGATGAATCGAAAGAAGCCGGGGAGATAAAACGGATTCGAAGGAGCGGCGAACGAGAGCCATCGATGAGGCGTATTTTGAAATCAACGTCGCTGGCGGCAACCTGATGTTTTTGGACGTTATACGTCTAAGGTAAATTACCAAAAAATACTAAGTACATAGTAATCGGATAAAACCTATGCGTAAAAATGAGAAAAGAATGGCATTAATTTTTTTAATATCCCTTTTTGTCTTCAGTGCATTTTTTTACTTTTCATCCAGTTATCCTAATTCAGTGGTATGGGGGGCATTTGGTGGGTTACTAGCACTTTATGGTGTGATTCTAATGGCTCTTCCAGTTTTAAGGGTTGGTCCTTTTCAGTGGATCGCCAACCTCTACTTTGATGACCTGTTGATTAGGGATGGTTTAAAAGAGCCGCCAACTGCGGAAGAAAAGAAGCGAATAGAAGCGCAAAGAAAAAGTGACCTGGTTATACAACAAATATTTGGCCCCTACTTGATAGGTATAGGAACTTTCGTAAACGGTATTAGCGGTTTTTTTAGTGGATAAGTCCAAAAGAAGATTAAAAAGATGTCCACCGATTGGAATAGAAGTTCAACCATCCGGACTTGGTAATCGCTGACATTATCAAGGACACCGGAACATGAATCTGAATTAATTCGCACGAATTGTATTCTGTTCTATTTAGTCTATATCGGATTGAGTTTATGAAACGCCGGACGCCCCCAACAAACCTGTCTACCGACGATTTGCGAGATGAAAACTTCGGTTCAGAATTGGGTCGACTATTTTTTGACTCACCGGACTTTAATCTCAAACCAACCATAAATCATCTCAAAAAGATAGAACGACTCAACATCGAATCTCACAGTATAGATGCACCCGCAGATCAGAGCTCGATCTGGCACATTCGTTTTGAATACCACGGATTCCATTTTTTCGTTGATACTAATCACCACGGTGCTACATCCTTGTTTTTCGTAACCGAGGTAAACTGCCCCAACGATATATTATTAGATCTACTGAGAATATTTGGACAAATTGGCTCACTAACCTGGCAACAAGCGTAACTCTAATACGGCAACAGAATCCTGAAATGTATTCAGGAGCGGTTTTCGATTCTGGCACACTACTGTAAACACCATGAGCCATAAGACCATAGCTGCGGTTTATACGCATCTCGTGATACAACCGGGGCTAACGCCTAATGGCACTTACTTTAAATTAAGCTGGTTACCCCAGCCGTTTGGCATGGGATTTGCGCAGGATTCTATTCTTGAAAATAGACTGCCAATTTGCCAGGAGTAATCACGCTGTGAAACAATCACCGGAACAGATTCTTGAATTCGATCGTGCCTTCGAACAACTTAAAGATTTGGTGGACTTACGCCAAGCCGATCAGCTGCATCCCAGGCGACCCAATGCAATCTATACCGCCTGTGTTGTGCTGTGGATGTTGATTTTTCAACGCCTCAAACCAGATGCCTCACTCGAAGCGGCGGTGAAGCATCTGATTGAAAATCAACCTGACTACCTTCCTGAAAACAAACGATTAAGCCAGGGTACACTCTCGTCCAACAGTGCAGCATACAGCCGGGCTCGCAGCGAACTGCCGTTGGATGTTGTGAAATGGTTTTCCAATGAAATCACTCGTGCCATCGTCGGGCAATCTGAAACCCTGCTGGACGGTCGTCAAATATTTTTACTCGATGGAACCACGATCACATTAGCACCGGAAAAAGAATTACAAACGAAATTTCCGCCCGCCTCAAATCAGCACGGTGAAAGTGTCTGGCCTGTTGTCAATCTGACCGTTTTTCACGAGCTCAGTAGTGGATGTGCCTTGCTGCCACAGTTGGGGGCCATGTATGGACCTGAAGCGGTTTCAGAAACGGAACTTGCCCGAAATGGCATGCACTGCCTGCCAGACGAATCGATCATCATGGCTGATGCAGGATTTGGGATCTTTGGCGTTGCTCACCAGGCACAACTCCTGGGGCATGATTTTTTTCTACGCATGAAGAAGTTAAACTTTGAGTCACTTCGAGCCAAAGCAAAACTCGTATCGCAAAGCCCAAAACATAAGACCTACCAACACCAGTGGACTCCGACCCCCAAAAACCGTAAAACACAACCCGGGCTCCCCAGGGACGCTTCGCTGGCTGTTGTATTGCACGAAATCATCGTCAATGAAACCTTGACGCTGTATTGCGTTACCAGCCTGTCGCAAGACGCTGCCATCCTGAGCAACCTCTATAATCAAAGGGTCAATGTCGAAGTTGATATCCGTAACTTGAAGGTCGTATTAGACACCGAGAACATTCGCGCCAAGAAGGTAGACACGTTTTTGAAAGAGCTGTATACGTCAGTGGTTGCCTACAATTTAGTTGGTCAATTCCGCAGACAGGCGGCTGAACTGAATCAGGTTGCTCCGCGGCGGATGAGCTTTAAGCGAACCTGGACAACATTCCAAACGTTCCTGTTGAAGCACCTGCACACTGAGCCAGAATCATGGCGTGAATCCTTCGAGCGAGCACTGTTCTACGCGACCAAAGATAAACTACCCAATCGCGCTGCCAACCGAAGCGTAAAAAGAGAATGCTACGCCAAACGTTCAAAGAGAGACCATTTCGAAAAAAGAAAAAAGCCCCCAGAGAAATTGAAACACACTGATCTAAAGTAAGTGCCATTAGGCTAACGCCCAGCGGCTAATTTTTTTTGCGTGGCAGTTGATGAAGTGGGATGCATATGAATGATCAGCCACTGGCTTATTTCATTACGTTTACTGTGTATGGTACCTTCCTGCAGGGTGACTGGCGACTGTGGCGGTCTCGGCGCAAAGGTTCTCAGCCTCCTCAGCCATCACTGGAACATTGGCACCGCGATCGTCTCAAACACGACATCATTCTGCTCGGCAAACCGCAACGATCGGCCGTCGAGAATGAAATTGCACGACTTTGCGATTTCCGAAAATGGAAACTCTGGATAGCCAACGCCCGCAGTAATCATGTCCACGTTGTTGTTTCCGTTTCAGAACAGGCTGGTGCCAGAGTCCGAGATCAAATCAAAGCCAACTGCACGCGAGTCCTCAGGCAGGGTTTGCCTGTTTTCGTTGATCGACCTGTGTGGTCTGTCGGCGGGGATTGGAAATGTATCAATTCAGAGAGCGAATTAGAACAGGCAGTAATATACGCGGGCGAAGTTCAGGATCGAAAAGACAGAGATCATCAGTAGCAAAATTAGCCGCAGGGCGTTAGCCTAATGGCACTTACTTTAGATCAGTGTGTTTCAATTTCTCTGGGGGCTTTTTTCTTTTTTCGAAATGGTCTCTCTTTGAACGTTTGGCGTAGCATTCTCTTTTTACGCTTCGGTTGGCAGCGCGATTGGGTAGTTTATCTTTGGTCGCGTAGAACAGTGCTCGCTCGAAGGATTCACGCCATGATTCTGGCTCAGTGTGCAGGTGCTTCAACAGGAACGTTTGGAATGTTGTCCAGGTTCGCTTAAAGCTCATCCGCCGCGGAGCAACCTGATTCAGTTCAGCTGCCTGTCTGCGGAATTGACCAACTAAATTGTAGGCGACCACTGACGTATACAGCTCTTTCAAAAACGTGTCTACCTTCTTGGCGCGAATGTTCTCGGTGTCTAATACGACCTTCAAGTTACGGATATCAACTTCGACATTGACCCTTTGATTGTAGAGGTTGCCCAGGGTGGCAGCGTCTTGCGGCAGGCTGGTAACGCAATACAGCGTCAAGGTTTCATTGACGATGATTTCGTGCAAAACAACAGCCAGCGAAGCGTCCCTGGGGAGCCCGGGTTGTGTTTTACGGTTTTTGGGGGGTCGGAGTCCACTGGTGTTGGTAGGTCTTATGTTTTGGGCTTTGCGATACGAGTTTTGCTTTGGCTCGAAGTGACTCAAAGTTTAACTTCTTCATGCGTAGAAAAAAATCATGCCCCAGGAGTTGTGCCTGGTAAGCAACGCCAAAGATCCCAAATCCTGCATCAGCCATGATGATCGATTCGTCTGGCAGGCAGTGCATGCCATTTCGGGCAAGTTCCGTTTCGGAAACCGCTTCAGGTCCATACATGGCCCCCAGCTGTGGCAGCAAGGCACATCCACTACTGAGTTCGTGAAAAACGGTCAGATTGACAACAGGCCAGACACTTTCACCGTGCTGATTTGAGGCGGGCGGAAATTTCGTTTGTAATTCTTTTTCCGGTGCTAATGTGATCGTGGTTCCATCGAGTAAAAATATTTGACGACCGTCCAGCAGGGTTTCAGATTGCCCGACGATGGCACGAGTGATTTCATTGGAAAACCATTTCACAACATCCAACGGCAGTTCGCTGCGAGCCCGGCTGTATGCTGCACTGTTGGACGAGAGTGTACCCTGGCTTAATCGTTTGTTTTCAGGAAGGTAGTCAGGTTGATTTTCAATCAGATGCTTCACCGCCGCTTCGAGTGAGGCATCTGGTTTGAGGCGTTGAAAAATCAACATCCACAGCACAACGCAGGCGGTATAGATTGCATTGGGTCGCCTGGGATGCAGCTGATCGGCTTGGCGTAAGTCCACCAAATCTTTAAGTTGTTCGAAGGCACGATCGAATTCAAGAATCTGTTCCGGTGATTGTTTCACTGCGTGGTTACTCCTGGCAAATTGGCAGTCTATTTTCAAGAATAGAATCCTGCGCAAATCCCATACCAAACGGCAGGGGTAACCAACTTAATTTAAAGTAAGTGCCATTAGGCGTTAGCCCCGGTTATCGTCGAGGTGGAAAAAATGATCCCCAATGTCAATCAATTCCGACCAGCCACAAACATCGGCAATAGGCGTTCATACTCAAGGTAGTAATTGCCATTTTAGAAAACATTGATAGATTGATACCAATGAAATTCGAATTTGTTAAAGCGATTAACTTAGCGGTAATGCATTGCCAGTTAGTTGTCTCTATATTTCATTACACTGAATTAGGATTAATTTATGAAACGCGATATGAATCTGATCCGTGAGCTGCTTTTGTTCTACGAGAGTGATTGCACACTGCCATATCCCGACGCTCGTAGTGATGTGATTGATCAGCACATTATTTGGTTGATTGAGGCTGATCTTATTGCCGGACGCCTCGCTGACTCATCTCCCATTGGTAGCCCAAGGCGTTTCTTCCCAGTAGACGGCCGAGAGTTTGAAAATAATGGCCATTCATGTCTGTATTTTCCACTAACATGGAACGGTTGTGAATTTATAGCTGCCGCGAGAGACAATACACGATGGAGAAATGCCCTCAGTGTTGTCGGAGGTTTCACATTTGAAGTCATAAAAACATATCTGCAGGACCTCATCGTGGAGTCGGTTCCCGGTTTGCAGAGTTGACCAGAACGTGTTTCTAAATTCGAAGGGGGCTTTTCAAATCGGGACACAACCGGGGCTAAGGCCCTGCGGCTAATGATTACTAATGCCTGGCGTCTGATATGGTGGGATAGTGAGGCATGATCAACCGCTGGCTTATTTCATTACGTTTACTGTTTACGGTACCTTTCTGCAGGGAGAATGGCGACTGCGGCGAATCTGAAAAGGTTCCAGGAACCGATTGTCTGGTCTGGCTGATGCCCACAGTATGTCACAAAGAGCGAACATGAAAACGCGAGCCGAGTATGATGCTAATCTGAAACAACTGTTGGGTTTCGCTATTGAGCGTGTGGTCTATTTCGAACTCGACTACCAGAATGGCAGTCCCTGCTTTCGTGGCTATCCCGAGACAGGACATTTCCTGGATTTCGGAGTCGAGCTGATTGACGCCACGGGACGAACTGTGTGCCTCACCTGGGATGGCACTTTTTTTCAATACGGAATGGGCGTGTTCGTGGATGTTCCGTCTGCTGACGTGCTTGCGGGACTCTCATACGATGTGACGAACGATCCGGAATGGACACCCTTTCTTCGGCGGAAAATCGTCGCTGTCGATAGCTATTGGACAGGGGTCTTTGACAGCATGGCCCCCGACGCCACGGAGACTTCCTATCCACAAGACATACGAATCACCTTCGATAACAATCGCAGCCTCTATCTGTCGGCGGCCCAGTTTCTGAATGATTCCGGTGAACTCTTCGGTATGTCGGACAATGTACTGATTATCTTCCACGACGAAGTGGCACAGAAACACAAACTGGGACCATGGGCAGTCGGGTGAGTAATTCGCTATGAACACATGATCTGAAAAAGTTCCCAGGAACCGATTTCTGTTCATAAAGTAATCGTAAAAACATCAATTCCCGCTTGGTTCCTGCCCTGGAGTTTTAGTATCTTGTAAAGCCCTCTACTAAAACTGCGTTTCACTGCGGACAAAATAATAATCAGCTCTGAGGAGAACCGATGGCGGCGAGGAACTTTAAGCCGGTGAAAACAGGCGTCATTGGACTGGGTCGGTTTGGACGATTGCATGCATTGACGTTAGCGCGGCTGGCAGAAGCGGAACTGGTGGGAGTAGTAGCGCGTCGGCAGGAGAGCCTTGCTGCCCTCAGCAAAGAACTACCCGATGTGCCCGGGTGGACGACTCTGACTCAGGCGATTGAAGAGTCTGACGCAGAGGCGTGGGTTGTCGCCTGTACGACGCAGTCACATGTGACTGTCGCGCGAGAACTGCTCGAACGCGACAAAGTGGTGCTGTTGGAAAAGCCGATTGCAGAGAGTCTGGAAGAAGCGAAAAGCCTTGCTCCGCTGGTGAAGCCCGATTCCAGTAACCTGATGCTGGGACACATCGTGCTGTTCAACAGCGAGTATCAAGAGTTGCGGGATGTGGCACGCGAACGTGGCCCGATTTCTTATATTGATTGTGTACGACATCGACCGGCGAGCATTGTTGAGAACTTTCCGGGTGAGAATCCGTTACATGCTGCGATGGTGCATGACCTGTACGCGACGCAGGTGTTACTGGATCGCGCGGAACCGGATCATTTCAGTGCACAATTTCATCGAACATCCACAGGCGACATCGATCTGGCTCTGGCACAACTCAAGTGGAACGGCGGTCCAGTGGCAGCGTTTGCTGCCTCGTATTTAACTCCCGCAGGGATGCCGCCGCGCGGGTTTGACAGAATGGAAGTGTTTGGTGTGGGCTGGTCTGCGCGCATAGAACCGAACCCACGACCGATCTCTGTCTGGGACAACGCAGCCTCCTGGCCTCTGGCGTTGGAAGTGCGTGCCAACCCACCGAGTGGAATGATGGCTGAGGAATTGCGTTGCTTCTGTCGGGTTGTGCGTAACCTGGAAGCAGTCCCTACCGGAGCAACCTACTCAGATGCGATGCAGGTACAACGCTGGATGGAGAAACTGAACGCGTTTGTCTAACCAGTACCATGGCGATTCATTTTCCAGAGACGTAAAAGGAATCGGGACGACTGACAATTTTTAACAGAAAACATCAGCGGCAAGGCGTAAGCCGCGGTTCATGCATTTCTCGAGATAAGAACCGGGGCTAATTCCCTGCGGCTAATAGTCTTTTACTGGCAGTGTCCTGATCACATTGTCCGGCTGCCCTGTTTACATCGCATTTCCAGCGAACGGGAGAACCCGACGCTGTCCGACATGTAGGTCACGTTATCCTTTTACCCCATATTCTGGACGTTATTCTTACGCCGGTTCGATACTCTCAATGGTTTTCTCACCATGAAAAAACCGCCTCTCATCGAAAATGAGAGGCGGGTCTTACTTATTTCTTTTTGCCTTTCAGATCAAAATCGATCTCGTTCACTCCCTCTGTTACGGTAGCCGTTAAGGTACTTGCTGCGCCGTAAGAGTCAGGAACAAGACTTTCCTGAGGCAACTCGGGATCATCTCCATAGTGAAACACACGGACGATATAATCGCCGATGGCTGCACCGGAAGTGTCTCCATACATGAGTGTAAATTTACCCTCTTCGTCTGTGCCTCCTGAAGCGGAAACGGCTTGAAATTTAGGTTCAAAAATAACCGATGCTCCTGATACAGGCTTACCGTCGATGGTGACAGTGCCACTGACTTGAGCCAACGGAGGAATTTCCTTACCAGATCCACAACCAACAACAAAGAAAGTCATTATCAATACGACCCAGGCATCGCGAAGGATCGTCTTACTAAATAGCAAATTATAAAGTGATCTCATTGCTTGGTCCCTTAAACTCGTTCTCAATGATAAAAGAATGGTTCAGAGAACGAGTCTTCCAGTGAAGAAGAATTAATAATCTGTCAGGTCGATTTTAAGTCGCTATAAAATCATTAAGAAATCAGTTCAAGCACTCTCAAGTGGAATGATGATTTCCACCATTAAAATTCTGAAACGATTTCACCTCCGTCAATACTGACTAAGGCCCTGACCGTTGCTAAATCAACATTTTCACTGATGAAGCGAACAGCACCATCCCCCATCAGGATATGCATACCACCAACATGCGCGCTGCCAGCACGGAAAGCATACACGTAATCGTATTGAGTGGTCCCACTCACATAATTCACATTGATTCCATATGCACCAGGTGCAATACCTTGAGTGTAAGTCCATTGGTTCCATAAGGGACCATAGCTGGAACTGGTCTTGCGCAGAGGCGTTTCACACATAAACATCGTGTTACTGGTACCGTCTTTGATATGATTGATAATCGCAGCGCCATTCGTACCAAAGGCACCTTTAGCTGCTGTATTGCTCGAAGTATAATTCACCCTGAAGTTGTTGTCATAAGTATGCACGGCAAACGCGTAGCTTGTTCGTTTCCCGTTGATTCTGGCATAAGCTCCTGAGGAAACATTGGGAACGGGATTGGGCACATCACTGGGACAGACAAACACGGGCAATTCCACATCCGTGTTTGTCGGGTTGGTATTTCCTGTCATGACCGGATTACTGCCGGAATAACTTGAGGGCCCCATGGGTATACTGAAATTCAACTTATTATAAATGTTTGCCTGATCCAGATACGGAAGCAGTAACAGATGCCCCGTGATATTCCGGATCGTCAATGCGGGATCCAGCGGATTCCCACTCGAATCGACCCCATGCACGGCCGCTGTGTCTGTCACTCCCGGCATAACCACCTTTGGTGGCAGAACATTATGCGTATCATGGTAGTTATGAATTGCCAGGCCGATTTGTTTCAGATTATTTTTGCAGGTACTTCTGTGAGCTGCTTCACGCGCCTGCTGCACTGCTGGTAACAGGAGAGCAATTAGAATCGCAATGATGGCAATCACCACCAGCAATTCGATCAGAGTAAACCCCCGTTTTCGCTTGAGAGAATGAGACATTCAAAACTCCTTAAAAAATAAAATAAATTTTGATGAACTACAAGAGTTCTATGATTTCTGCCTTAAAATCCTCCACGGATGCATGAATTGAGCGCTGGAGGCAGAACAGATAAATCTAGATTAAAGGAGATATGTAAAACTTATTAAATCACAGCAAAATCGATGCCACATTACCAGCGATGCTAATTGTCATGCCATTCCAGAGATTTTGGCGCGCGTTCTCGCTCCTGGGAATTGATCGCTGCTTTCGGCAACAAAACGCAGGCGCTCATCGCCCCAACGTGAAATCAGAACAGGAGGCTACATCGCGTTGCCGGCGATCCAGGCTGTGGTCCAGGCGTTTTGGAAGTTGAAGCCGCCGGTGATGCCGTCGATGTCTCAATGGTGCCAGAGTCCGAGATCAAATCAAAGCCAACTGCACACGAGTTCTGCACCAAGATTGGCCTGTGTTCCAGGATCGCCCCGTCTGGACCGTCGGCGGCGACTGACAATGTATCAATTCCGAAAATGAACTGGAACAGGTCATCCTGTATGCGTCAGAAGCCCAGGATCGAAAAACCAGAGACATCCAATAACAATTAGAAAAATCAGCCGCACGGCGTTAGCCGCGGTTAGCGTCGATTGGTAACAGGGCGGCCTTCACGTATAAAATTACCGAACAGGCAGTAGACTAATCATTCTCAATCGAATAGGGACCACTCTATGAAACGCGACAGGAGTCTGCTCCGTGAACTGGCTTTTGTTTTAAGAGAGCGATTGCGCGCTGCCTTAATCAGACGACTGATAGCATTTCTAATTTTGACAGTCTTTTAGTCATCATTGTCCAACCGGGGCTAAGGCCCTGCGGCTAATGGCTCTCACTGACATTGCCCTGGTAACATTGTCTGGCTGGTCTTTTTCGCATCCAGCTACATCGCGTGGCCGGCGATCCAGGCTGTGGTCCAGGCGTTTTGAAAATTGAAGCCTCCCGTGATGCCGTCGATGTCCAGTATTTCGCCGGCGAAATGGAGGCCCGGGCAGATGCGACTTTCCATCGTGCGGAAATCGACTTCTTTCAGATTCACGCCGCCACAGGTTACGAACTCTTCCTTGAAGACACCCTTGCCGGCCACCTGGAATTCGCCGGCTGATAATTCGGTCACGAGTGCCTGAGCTCCCTTTTTGGAAAGTTCCGCCCAGCGAACGGGTTGCGAGCCGAGACTGTGATCGACGAGCGATTTCCATAACCGTTTAGGTAACGGCCAGGGGGACACTGCATCGACTGTTTTTTTGGGATGCGCCGCTTTGAAGGAATTCAGTTGTGAGCGAATCTCCTCGGCACGGGAACCCGCCAGCCAGTTGATGCGGAGTGTGGCGTTGTAACTGGAATCGTGCAGTTCCCGGGCCGCCCAGGCGGACAGCTTCAACACGGCAGGACCACTCAACCCCCAATGCGTGACAAGAATCGGTCCCGACTGTTGGAACGTCTTGGAGTCGGCGACTAACTGACAGTTTACGTGTTCCACCGCAACGCCGGGCAGGTCTTTGATTCGTGGATCGTCAACTTTAAAAGTGAATAACGAGGGGACCGGCGGAACGATCTGATGCCCGAGGCTGTTCGTTAATTCGAAACCGGCGCGGCTGCCGCCGGTCGCCAGGAGAATGCGGTCCGCCTGCAGTGTTTCGCCCGAGTGCAGAGTGACCAGAAAGTGTGAGTCTGTTTTCTGAATCGACGACACGTTGGCGCGCAGACGAGTCATCACTCCCGCGTCTTTCGCTGCACCTTGCAGACAATCGACGATGGTCGCGGAATCATCGGTCGTGGGAAACATGCGGCCGTCAGGCTCTGTTTTGGTCTCAACGCCTCGCGACTCAAACCAGCTGATCGTGTCGGACGGCTGAAACCTGCTGAAGGGACCCCGCAACGCTTTCCCGCCGCGCGGATAGCTGTTGACGAGTTCGCGAGGTTCAAAGCAACTGTGAGTCAGGTTGCAGCGACCTCCGCCGGAAACGCGGACCTTCGCCAATACAGACGCAGCTGCTTCGAGGATCGTCACGTTGTGACCGTTTTCGGCAGCCGCAATCGCTCCGAAGAATCCCGCTGCGCCGCCACCAATCACAATCACTTTCAATTTCTTCGCCTCGGGTGAAATGCCAGAATACGCGACCGACATCGTGTGGTCAAAAAACTCAGCCGAACGAAAAGCCTCTACGGATTTTTAACTTGCGGCAGATCAGAGTCTAGCATTTCAACCGCTTGATTTCACCTATGTGGCTTCCCTCTTTCCGTGTTTTCCATGACGCCTCGGAATCTGCTTGTTTCGCCGGGTGGCTGGTAGTAGGATGATGGGATAGATCTAATCGCGCACGATTTTGATATTCATTTTGATAAAGGCATGTCGTTTGACGAAATAAAGAACCAGGGTCAATTAAGTAGGGGATCCCCATGTCAAAGTTGAAAACCCAAAAGAACGATGCCAGCGTTGACCAGTTTCTTGCCGGGATTAAAGACGAACAGCAACGCACCGACTGCCAGGCTCTGCTGAAGTTGATGCAGGGGCTGACGGGAGAACCGGCCGTCATGTGGGGAAAGACCAAGGTTGGCTTTGGCAGTTTTCACTACCGGGGGAAAACGTCCGAGGGAGACTGGTTCCACGTCGGTTTCTCTCCGCGTAAACAGGACCTGGTCCTCTACCTGCACTGCGAACTGGAGAAGCAGGCCGCGTTGCTGGAAAAACTGGGAAAGCATCAGATCGGCAAGTCCTGTCTCTATATCAATAAGCTGGCAGACGCGCACCTGCCCACGCTCAAGAAGCTGATCACGAAGGCCTACAAATCCCCGGCGATTGCGGGTGCCACTATCGACTAGACTGTTGCAGGAATAAAAAAGCAGTCCGATTCGAATTTTACCGCCCGTTTTTCCATTGATGATAGTGCTGCGTTCCCCGCCCGGCACGGGTGTGTGCGTCTGTGTTCCGATCCCAGCGGCCCTGGGTCTCGTTGACGTTTTCGCCCGACTGATAGGTCAGTTGATCAGCGGACGTCCATTCTTCGATCCATTCTTCATCGTAATACAGGGGGATGCCCAGCATCCATTTGACCATTTGCGTGGTCATCAGGCAGGCCCCGAGCAGCAGCAGCATGACGATTGCCAGAATCGGCAGCAGCGGCCCAAGGTGGCAGATGCGTTCCATGAACGGCCAGATCTTCGGCCAGCCCAGCAGCACCAGCAGTGCGCCCAGACTGAGATACGGCCCGAACGGGATTTCGCGCGACTGTTTGAAGAAGATCGAAACGGCGACAACTCCCAGGGCACACAGAGGCGAAATGACAAACACGGTCACCGTGGCCTGCCAGCCGAGAAAGCTGCCGATCACCGCCATGAGAATCACATCACCGAAGCCCATCGCCTCCTGACGCAGCGTCCATTGGCCGATAATGCGGACGGCCCAGACCACGCCGCCCCCTACGACCAGGCCGACCAGGCTGACGGCCAGTCCGTGCAGATGCGGATACAGGTTGACCCACTGAGGCACTTTTTCGACGACGAAGGCACTGCGATACTGTTCGGGAAAATAGATGCCCAGCAACCGCACGACCGAGGGTTCCTGAAACCAGACCGGCACCAGGTAGAGCAGGCCGAATGCAAACGAGCCGATGACGCCGATAAACATGGCGGGCATCGTCGCGCCATCGGGAATGATTTTGAGATCGAAGTCGATGAACGTCGCGACCATTAACGATTCGATGAGTACCAGATGGAAGGCATACCGCAGGTTGAGCAGCATGACCGGCGTCATCCAGGAATTCACTGCCAGCGGATCGGGGGCGTAGAGTGAAAACAGGCCGCTCTGTTGCAGGGTCGCCTGACTACTCAACGGAACTTCCGCCAGATACAGGAGCACAAAGATTACGCCGTTCAACAGTTCGACGAGCGCTTCCCGCTGAGTACGCCGATAAGGAAATGTTGAGTGAGACGAGCGTGTCAGATAGACGCCGATAATGGGAAGATGATAGCGGGACCAGAGATGGCGCAGACGCCGACCGACGCGTCGCCAGGCAGGGCCGACCCGTTCTTCGCGGGGAATCTCTTCGATGCAGAGATTGACGATTCGTCCCAGGCATGTTCCCAGCAGAAACAGCAGCACGAGTAGAAAATAAGGATTGATGCCAAACGGAGTCATAGATGTTGAAACTTTCGTCGTGCCTTACGAGGGGGAATCCAGAGCGGAAATGATTTCATCGACGATTTGTGTCACCGATTTATCATCGGTTTGAATAATCATGGTGGCGGCTTCGCGATACAGGGGTTCGCGCTGTTCGAGCAGGTGTTGTATTTCTTCGCGTTGTGAAGCGCGCGTGGTCAAAGCAGGTCGGCGGCTGCCGGTAGTCGCATCCTGGTTGATCCGCTCTTCGAGTTTTTCCACACTGGCATTCAGCCAGACCACCGGACCGGCTTTTTGCATATCACTTCGCGTGTCTGCATTCAGAATTGCCCCGCCTCCGGCAGCGATGATGAGTGACTCCCGGGAAAGCAGATCCTGCATGACGGCCCGTTCGAGCTGGCGAAAATGCGGTTCTCCTTCGTCGGCAAAGATCTCGGTGATCGATTTTCCGGCGCGGCGTTCGATTTCGTCGTCGGCGTCGATCCAGTCTGCATGTTGCCTGGCGGCCAGGGGTGCGGCGATGCTGCTTTTGCCACTTCCCCGATAGCCGATCAATGTGATTACCGTCATGCCAGGCTCCCTACAGTTTTCCGACCGCGGAAATCCCTTTTCGCAGGGTATTCCGCATGACTTCCAGCGGGGCTTCTTTGCCGGTAAACAGTTTGTACTGGGCAGCTGCCTGGCGCACGAACATTTCAATTCCCGAAACCGTTTTGCAGCCCCGCTCGCGTGCCTGCTTGAGGAGCAGCGTGTTTTCCGGATTGTAAACGGTATCGAAAACCAGCATCTCTTCCTGCATGAAGTTCTGCGCGAAGGGGGTGTCGTTCACGTTGGGATACATGCCCACCGCGGTGCCGTTCACGAGAATGTCATAACGACCGCTGCCCCGGTTTTCCCAGGTGCAATGATTGCAGCCCAGATCTTTCGCCAGTTGTTCTCCGCGGGTACGACTCCGGTTGGAGATCGTCAGGACGCCACCCGCTGCAACAATGCCTGCACCAATGGCCCGTGACACACCGCCGGCCCCCAGCAGCAGTACCTGCTTGCCGTTAATCGGATCTGCTGTGGCTTTGCCCTGGGGATCGAGTCCCAGGCGAATGCTGTCGAGGGCGGCATCGTAGTCGGTATTGCGGGCCTGCCAGGCCTTTTTATCGTCTTTGAAGAGTGTATTGGCGACTCCCATTTTTTTCGAAGCTTCATCGGCTTCATCGGCCAGTTCCAGGGCGCCGGCTTTGTGGGGAATCGTCACGCTGTATCCCTGGACGTTGAGCCATTCGAATTCTTTGAGTGTTTCCTTGAGCCGGTCTTTGGGAATCCGGAACGGCAGGTAAACCGCATCAAGCTTGTCATGTTTGAAAGCGAGGTTATGAATCAGCGGACTCAAGCTGTGCGCGATCGGATCGCCGATAACGCCATAGACGGGGGTCTCGGGACCGATTTCATCATAGCGGTAAATTCGCGACATTTCCGAGAAAGCCAGCTGACCGGGGGCCAGTTCCCGCTCGCGGCTGAAGGTGGCATAGGTGAAGGGGGAACCATATTTCCCGCAGAGGATGCGACTGATCACGCCGTACTCGCCCATGCAGAACCCGATGGTGGGCACCTTGGCATTGGCGACCAGTTGCAGCATGCGGACCGAATCGCCGGGCGAATTGGCCATGGTGACCAGCTTGACAATATCCGGATCCTTTTTACACATCGCAGCGTGGATCTCTTCGAGGTCGTCGGGTGTTTCATCGAAATTGTGATGACTGATAATGCGTTTGGTTTTGCCGTAGCGGGGAATCGTCCCGGCGATGTCGTCTTCAATGTCGACGTATTCAACTTCAGAAACGATGGCGGTTCGCAGCAGCGCCTGCCGCTGTTCTTCCGTTTTATTCCAGCGGCCCTTGTCTTCCGGGCGACGGCAGGTGATGACCACCGGCGTCGGCCTGTCTTTGATCAGACGGTTTACATCGGGAGTCCGGGCGATCCAGTCCAGCCGCAGTTCTACCAGTTCCGCCCCTTTTTCCGCGAGGGAGCGGTGTTCCATCATTACCATTTTGTGTCGGGTTCGACCGATGCTGACACAAATCATTGAATCACTTCAGCTTTCTATAAGGAGCCGGACTGTCTGCGAACGTGACGTTTTAATGCAGGTTCCTGACAGGCGGACGTATGCACAACAGAGAGAGCGACCAGTGTACCCAATTTCTGACGCTGACTCAAACAAGAGCCTGTCTGTGAGATCCGTTTATTATAGCGAATCATCGTCGATTTCTACCGGTGATGTCATTCTGGATGGAGATGCCATTCAGAATGCACTGAAATCCCACCCGCGCCCCTTCCGATTACAGGGGCTGGAGGGATGGTGTGGATTCTAAAACGGGATTGACTTAATATAACGAACGTTATATAACGGTCGTTACATTAACAGTTCCAATCTGATTTCCAGGGAGAAACGTGATGAGTCAAGTGAGTGAAGAGGTCGTACACGGCCAGGGATATGACTGTTTTGCAGCGGGGCCCATGGAGAGCTGGATGCGGTTTCGTCTGTCGCCTCCCGAGACGCCGCTGCCGACGCGGGGAAAATATTTTCTGCGGAAGTATCTGAATTCTGATGGGCTGGAGATGTCGATCAATACGTTGCCCGCGGGTCGTGAGATGCCTTTCGTGCATCGGCACAAGGAGAACGATGAGATTTATTTCGTGATTCAGGGGCAGGGACAGTTCCAGGCGGGCACAGATGTGTTCGACGTCTCTGAGGGATTCTTCATCCGACTTTCGCCGGAAGTGCCCCGGGTCTGGAGAAACAATTCGGAAGAGCCGTTATACTATCTGGTAATCCAGTACCGCGCCGACAGTTGTGTGACCGGCACCATTCAGGATGGCGAACGCCTGGAGGATTACCCGATAGCCTGGAAAGCAGAATCTGATCATGACGCCCCCCACGGACCGTAAAACCCGCTCCCGCAAAAACATTCTGAACGCCGCCCTGCGGATGTTTAAGCGTCAGGGTTATGTGGGGAGTGGCGTGGACGGGATCATGGAAGAAGCGGGGATGACTTCGGGCGCGTTTTACGGGCACTTCGATTCGAAAACCGATGTGCTGGGCGCAGCGCTGGTGCAGTCGTTCATTGAAGACCAGGCAGCCATGGACGGGGCGCTCAGCGAAAGCGAAACTCCGGAGCAACTGATCGAAATCATGCAGCGGTACCTGTCGAGCAAACATTGCGAGCATGTGGAGGAGGGCTGTTCGATCCCTCCTCTGCTGTCCGATCTGGGCCGCGCCGATGAGGAAACGAAAGCGCAGTTCGAAGAAGTCATCCAGTGGATGGTCGCGCAATTCGAAGACCGCTCACAGAACGAATTTTCGCGACAGGAAATTCTCTCGACGCTGGCGCTTTGTTTTGGGGGCCTGTCCCTGGCGCGGGCCGTCAAGTCCCCTGCCCTGGCGCGACAGATTCTCTCCGCGTGTCGCAAGAATTTACCGATTCAGAAGAAAGTATAAGCTTCAATATTTATGAAGTTCAATCAACGGTCATGATTTTCCAGAAAACGCTAGTCATTTCCCAAGGAAAACAATTCAAATCATGAACACAATCGAATTCATTAAAGTCGGACTGGAAGAGAGCAAAAACTGGACATGCAGACTTCTCGACGATATGCGAGAAACTCCATTTGTTGAACCGACGCCTCGTGGCGGGAATCACCCCCTCTGGGTTCTGGGACATTTGATTGTAAACGAATCTGTACTACTGGATGAGTGGATTCAGGGAAAACCGAATCGCTTCCCAGAATATACAGATCTATTCGGCTACGGCTCTACTCCTGTTGCTGATCCGTCAAAGTATCCTGCATACGACGAGATACGTCCCCGCTTTGATGAAATCCGCCAGGATACTCTGGCATTTCTGGATCAGCTTTCTGAAGATGATCTGGACAAGCCAAGCTACTGTGTGAAGGACCCGTTTTGTAAAACTGTCGGTAATTGTTTCCAGTCGATGATTCTGCACACCATGAGCCACTCGGGGAATGTTACTGATTCTCGTCGCGCTGTGGGAAAACCTCCGCTCCTGTCTTGATTTTTCTCAGCTGAAAAGGGACTTCTAATGCCTTTCAGGTACAGGAAGTTTGTACCCTGCCTGATTCTCTCTTTTACACGAATGCCAGCAGTAATTCTCTAGTGTCATTCTGGTGGGAAGCATTGTATAATAAGCATAACAAAAAGATTGCTTTTCTCTTTCTGCCAACGCATCAATTAAGGATTGGCTCTCACCATGTTTGCATTCAGCTCGATTCTGTTGACACTTTCCATCGGCGCCCTGCCCGACGCACAGCCCACGACCGTTCAGATTCGCGAAACGGTACAGCGCGGCATTCCCTACATTGAAGAAAAGGGGCTGTGGTGGATTGAAGAAAAGAAATGCGTCACCTGCCATCGTGTTGGTAACATGGTCTGGAGCCTGCAGGCCGCGAAACGGAGTGGCTTTACTGTCAGTGAGCGCCTGGCGGAATGGAGGCAGTGGTCGATCGACAAGTCGCTTGCGGAAAACGACAAAGGGAAGATCACCGGTCTGGGCAATAAAGAAGGTGTGGCTCAGCTGCTGTTGAGCCCCGATCCGAATTTAGCGGACTCCGAACAGACAGAACTCCGCAAGAAACTGGCGGCGATTTTACTGGAAGAACAACGGCCCGATGGTTCCTGGAAAGCGGGCGGCCAGCTCCCGTTTCAAAAACGACCCGCCGCCGAAACAGACGCTGTTTCCACCATGTGGCTGACGCTGGCGCTGCTCGCTGAGGGAAAAAACGAAACTCGTGTTCCTGTGGTAGCGAACGCCCTGAAATTCATCCAGGCAACTCCACCAGGTAATAGTGTCGAATGGTATGCTGTCCGTTTACTGCTGGCTGTCCAGACGGGAGAGACCGAAGTGCGGGACCAGTTGGTGAAGCAGCTCCGCAGCCAGCAACATCCGGACGGCGGCTGGGGCTGGATGATCGCCGACAACAGCGATGCCCTGGGAACGGGCCTGGCTTTATACGCGCTCGTCTCGGCAGGCGTCGATCGAAACGATCCTGCCATCAAAGGGGCGCAACAGTTTCTGGTGAGCACGCAACGCGACGATGGTTCGTGGCCTGTGCGGGGAACCAAGGAAAAGAGAAAAGCGAGCATCCAGGAGACCGCCGTCTATTGGGGGACGACCTGGGCGGTCATCGGGCTGGTGGAGAGTTTGCCGCGGTAACTGCTTTTCTGAAACATTCTGCTCGCTTGGCCCGGTAGACTATTTTCTACCACGCAAGACACGAAAACACACGAAAGGGATGAGCCTGAACGTCTACATTGGAAAATCGCTGGAGAGTAAGCGGCGGGTGGCACCGAATGTAATTCGGTGTTGGCGCAGACAACAGGAGGTGGCGGTGTGAACTTGAGCTTGTGAGGAAGCGCGACTCATTTTAACTGCGGTTGAATCTATACTTAACCCGGATCTGGAGGAAACGCGAGATCTGCAACCTCCTGCTCGCTCCGCTCGGCCCGAATTACATTCGGGCCCACTCACATTTTTCTTTCGGGTGGTTTCGTGTTTTTTTTTGGTAGAAAATTCAAATTCGAAAAATTCAGCCACTCCCGTTGTGGTGTGGATCAGTTACTCCAGGTTCCAGGCGGTCATGTCATCCAGTAACAGTGTGTTGCCTTTCATGATGAAGCGGTAGCCGGTTTTGTTGACGTCGAGTGAAGGGTGCCGACCTTCCACGTTTAAACCATTGTCCAGTTGGGCAATGACTCGATCTCCCTGCATTTCCAGTTGCAGTGTGTACCACTTGCCCGGTTCCAGAGTGCCTTTGGCCTGTGCCAGGGTGATCGGTTTCGACTTGGGGTCTTTCTTGTTTTTATCGGTCCGCAGCGTCATGCCTGATTCGTCGAGGATGACGCGAAACAGATGCCCTTTGGGATGATTCAGGCTCAGATGAAAAAAGTCGGCGTCTTTCAACTGGAACGAACAACGGATAATCGAATTACGATGTGGCAGCTTCCAGGTCAAAACAGCCGCGTGTTTATCGGCTTTCAGTTCCTTGCCGGTCAGCACGCCGTCCGAAACCGTCCACTCTCCCTTCGCAGCGGCCCATTGTTTGCTGAGTTTGGGTTTGTCAAAGGAGTCAACAGCCGTCGGTTCACCGGTCTTACCCAGTACCGGTTTGATGTCCGAATTTTTCTCCGCCTGGAGCAGAGCGGGAATCAGTAATGTCAAAGCGAGACAGAAGCAGGAAACATGTTTCAACATGAGCGGAACCACTTTCTTGAAGTGAGTTGATCTGAAGGGGATAAACAACCGACTCCAGTTTAACAATCCGATCACCACAAGGGTTAACGAAATCTGGAAAACTTTTCTGCGACATTCTGGCGTTTTACTGACAAGAGGCGGACTAATTATTTTTCTACCACGAAAGGCACGAAAATACACGAAATGCATTGATTCGCTGCCAGTTTCTGTTGTCTGCGATAAGGCCGGATTGCATCCGGGACGACCCGATTTTCTTTCACATGAGCCGTACGGCGTTAGCCGCAGTTTCTGCGATTTCGTTTGGCCGTGCCGAGTATAGTAGCAGCCCCGTTTCGAATTGAACGTAATAGCTGCGACCTCCTGCTCGCTCCGCTCGCCCCGGATTACATCCGGGGTCACCCACTGTCTGGCTTTCGTGTCGTTTTGTGTTTTTCGTGGTAGTAAAAACAGGAAAGTCGGGAGACCGTCAGATCAACTCGTCGATCGGTTCGCGGATGTCGAGCATGTAATGCGGGCGGCCGGCGAAGTCGGGGACGGTGGTCGTCATGGGGTCGATGCCCAACTGGCGGTAAAGCGTGGCGAAGACGTTCTGATAATGCAAAGGGCGGTCCTGGGGGACTTCGCCGAGTCGGTTGGTGGAACCGATGACCTGCCCCATCCGCATGCCGCCACCGGCGAGCAGTGCACAGGAGGCTTGCGGCCAGTGATCGCGGCCTGCGTTGTCGTTGATGCGGGGCGTGCGTCCGAATTCGCCCCAGGCGATCACGCTGACGTCATCCTGCAGTCCGCGGTTGTGCAGATCTTCAACGAGAGCGGTGATGCCCTGATCGAGTTTATTCAGTTGCAGAGGCAGGCGGGCGAAGTTGGAATGATGCCGATCCCAGCTGCCGAACGAGAGCGTGACACAACGGACGCCTGCTTCGACCAGGCGACGAGCCATCAGGAACTGATCCAGCCAGTGCGGGCCGGCGTCTTCCCCGAAGGCGGGCGAGTCATTGCCTCTGCCATAACGGTCGCGGAGCGCGGGATCTTCTTTTTCCAGATCCATGGCTTCGACCAGTTTGCTGGAAGTGAGGACATCGAAGGCCCGCTGCGAGTAGGCGTCCAGTCCCTCGTAAGCGTTGTCGGCGGAGTTGCGGAACGCGTCAAAGCTGTTCAGCAATGCCTGGCGATCGCGGAGCCGCTCGAGTGAGATGCCCTGCAGACGCATGTTGTCCATGCCTTCGCCCGTCGGCTGCATCGGGGCGTGGGGTTTTCCCAGGAAACCGGGGAAGCCGGGATTGCCGTACGGTTCGTGGCGACTGGGGATGCTGAGACCGACGAACGGGGGAACTGCCCGGTCGACAGGGCCCTGCACTTTAGAAAGAACCGCGCCCAGGGAAGGATGACCCGACTGCCGACCGTCACCATTGATGGGCCAGCCACTCATGCAGAGATCGGACGCATGCTGATCGGGGCAGCCATGCAATGAGCGGATGATGGCGAACTTGTCCATCATCTTCGCCAGGCGGGGCATGTGTTCGCAGATCTGGATGCCGGGTACGTTCGTGTCGATGGGACGGAATTCGCCACGAATTTCCGAGGGGGCGTCCATCTTCAAGTCGTACATATCCTGATGCGAAGGGCCGCCGGACAGGAAGATCATGATGATGGCTTTGTGCCCCAGTGATCTGGCGGGCGTTGCGACTTGCGCTTCGGCCTGCAGGATCTGGGGAAGCGAAAGTCCGCCCAGGGCCAGGCCGCCGATCTTGAGGAACTGCCTGCGCGAGCCGTCACACTGTCGTTGTGGTGAGCCGGGGATCGAGAGCATCGTGTTCTACTCCAAAAAGGGCGGGACGGTAGTTCTGTCTGGCCGGTCGTTGTTGTTTCCCTGCGGACCGGCCTGGGTGAGTGGCGTCATTGTACCGGTCGCAAAACGCCTCGGCAAGCAGATTTGTCAGGCGTGAGACAGGGAAGCGGACGATTTTTGAAAACTAAATGATGTTAAGATTTCTGGATTTGAGGGAATGTCCGTCCGTGCCGAGTGATCAGGGGCAGCCCTGTTTCGAATTGAACGTTACAGCTGCGACCTCCTGCTCGCTCTGCTCGCCCCGGATTGCATCCGGTGGCACCCTTTCTTTTGCATGAGCTGTACGGCGCTAGCCGCGGTTTCTGCAGGCTGGGAGACAACCGGAGCAAACGCTCTGCGGCTAATTGGGTTTTGCGGATGAGACGGACTGGGATTGATTGAACGCGGCAGCTGCGACCTCCTGCTCGCTCCGCTCGGCCCGGATTACATCCGGGCTTACCCGATTTTACTTTCGTGTCATTTCGAGTTTTTCGTGGTAGGAAATTCCAGTTCGAGTGGTTCATCGGTTCCCGATGTGGGGTGAAACCGGTGCGAACCATGGCAGGCGGGTGGACACATGGGTACCACCCCTACGCCTTGGCAGGTCGGTAACATAAAACTTTAATCTGCGATTGCCCTGACAGTTTCCTGTTGTCTGCGACAACCCCGGATTGCATCCGGGGGCACCCTTTCTTTCACATGAGTCGTATAGCGTTAGTCGCGGTTTCTGCAGATCGGGAGACAACCGGAGCTAACGCTCTGCGGCTAATCTGGAATGTTCTACGGTGAATAGTAATGACACCTTTTGAACTTCCAGTGGTGCAGGATTTTCATCTGCGGGGGGTGGGAGCCGATCTTTATAATTTGTGGTGAATCACGTCAGGGAACCGTGAGCCACGATCTGGCTTGTGAGGCTGTGCCGAATGGATATAGGAATCCCGGTTCCGGGTGGTGCGTGGTAGCTGCGACCTCCTGCTCGCTGCGCTCGGCCCGAATTATATTCGGGCTTACCCCTGCATCAGGAGCGGGAACTGGTTTTTCGGGCAGCGTCAGGCAAGCGAGCTGTGCCACCGGCATGAGAGGACGTTGAGTTATGTTCGTTGTTGTAGTGTTCAATCTGCTTTTCTATCCGGGGTGTCTGGTGACTGTGATACCGTTGCATGGTGAACTATTTTCTGTAGAGGCGCGGGGGCGTCAAGGGGGGATGAACCGAATCGGGTGGCGATCTGCGTTGATACAGGGACGATGCTGGTGTGAACAGTGGCGGTTCCGGGGTGAAAGACTGCGAAGTGTGGCGACCCGCAGGCATACATTCGGAACAGGTGCTGTTCTGCGAACTGCTTATCTGGAAAAAAGGGGCTGTTTTATAGTGATGACTGCGAACAAGTGGCCCGTGTTTCAGTGCACTGTAAACTGGGCACGCGCGCGACCCAAAACAACGCTTATCGCTGTTGGCGTGGCGGGGTCAAGTCCAGTTTTTTCAGTAAGACACGTTTCAGCCCATGCGACCGAACTGGCGATCGAGCTCGGCGTGACTGAGAACCAGCGCAGAAGGGCGACCATGTGGACAGTGGTGGGCATCGTCAATCAGGTGCCTTTGTTCCAGCAGGCTGTAGATTTCTTCCTGCGTCAGTCGCTGGCCGGCTTTGATGGCGGCTTTGCAGGACATCATTGTGATCAGGTCATCCAGCAGATCGCGACGCGACGGCTGTTTGGCGTTGTCGAGATTGTCGGCGATGTCGCGGACCAGCTGTTCCAGATTGACCTTCTTGAGCATGACGGGATAACTGGTGATCAGCAGCGTGTTGCCACCAAATTCTTCAATGCCGAGACCGAAGCTGTTGAGCATTTCGGCGTGATCCAGCAGGAGCGCCGCCTCTTTGCCGCTCATTTCGAGGGTCAGCGGGACGAGCAGCTTCTGTGCTTCGACCGACTGCGCGAGGACGCGTTTGCGGAAGTACTCGTACATGATGCGTTCGTGCAGCGCGTGCTGATCGATGATGGTCAGCGCGCCTTTGTTCTCGACGACGATGTAGCAGTTCAAAACCTGAATCGGTCGCAGGTCAGAGGTCGCGACGTCCGCAAATTTGTCTGCGGGCCGATCGATGTCGGGGACGACCAGGTCGGCGGGTTCGTTTTCAGTTTCGGGCAATTCGACGGGCGACTGTTCCCGGTTCTGCTGGAAGTGGGAGAGGGGAATCGCGTCGGCGGCAGTAAAGGGAGCGGCGAGATCCGATGTGGGAGAAACCGACCGGGGCGCCGAGCTGATTTTGATGTCCGAGAGGTTATCGTGGACCTGGTTGAGCTGTTCTTTGGCCCAACTGGTCAGTTCCATCTGCGTCTGTTTCTGCTCGGGGGTGAGTGGTGGCGGCGGTGCTGTGACATCGAAGTCGGCTTTTTTGCCGAGCGACATCTGCGACTGCAGGTCCATGCTGAGAAACTGGCTGCGGAGCGTCGAAAGCAACTGGCGATACAGATGCTGCCCATCGCGGAAGCGGACTTCCGATTTGGTGGGATGCACGTTGACATCGACCTGGGAGGCGGGCATGTCGAGATAGAGGAACGAGATCGGCTGGCGTCCGACCATCAGCAGCCCGCGGTAGGCTTCGGTCAACGCATGCTGCAGCGTACGATCCTGAATCCAGCGACCGTTGAGGAACAGGTACTGCCCTTTGCGGGTCGATTTGTTCTCGCTGGGATGCGAGACGTAGCCCCAGATGCGGATGTCGTCGACTTCCGAATCGACCCAGATCAGTTGCTCGGCGAGTTTGCTGCCATAAAACAGGCGGAGGCGATCGAGCAGATTATCGGAGGGAGGCAGATCGAAGATGACTTTGTTGTTGTGCCTGAGAACCATGTAGAGCCGCGGATGTGCGAGGGCGGCGCGGGTAAACTGCTCGCTGATGTGGCCGAACTCGGTTTTGGTGGTTTTCAGAAACTTGCGGCGTACGGGTGTGTTGGCGAACAGCTGTCGGACCTCAATCGCTGTCCCCAATGGACAGCCGCACGGCTGAGGTTTGCCGGGAATTCCGGTTTTGACTTCGAATTCGAGCCCCTGACTCTGGTCGGCGGTACGCGTGCGAATACGGAAGTGGCTGACTTCGGAAATCGAGGCGAGGGCTTCTCCCCGGAAGCCCATCGTCTGCACGCTGAACAGATCGTCGGCGGTAGAGATTTTGCTGGTCGCATTGCTGGCAACGGCGAGCAGCAGGTCGTCGGGATGAATGCCTTCGCCGTTATCGACGACGCGGATCAGGTCGGCACCGCCGTTCATGATATCGACTTCGATGCGGGTGGCGAGAGCGTCGATGCTGTTATCGAGGAGTTCCTTGACCGCGCTGGCGGGTCGTTCAATCACTTCGCCGGCGGCAATTTTGTTGATGACGCTGGTATCGAGTTGATGAATGCGGGAAATGGATTCCACGACGGCTTTCCGTTCCATTGGCTGATCAGTCCGACTGATGAATTAGTTCTGGACTAAGTCCAGTTTTACTGTAGCGTCTCCAAGAACATTCGAGACGAGTATATTAGATTGAACGACACTCTGGTTAAATGTGAGACGCTCTGACTTGTTTTTAACGGTTCCGAGGCAGAATCGCAAGAAAGAGCGTTTGAGAGGAGTGACTGTGCTGAACACAAGATACAAAAATCTACAAAGGCTGATTGCCCCAGCGTTGATGAATATCGTGCCTGATTCCCAGATGATCACAGATGCGGCCCGACATGAAGTCGACCAGATCATGGATGGTGACCGGGTTATGATAAAAGCCGGGGGCAGCCGGCATGACGATGGCGCCGGCCTGTGTGAGCTTGACCATGTTTTCCAGCGGGATGAGACCCAGGGGCGTTTCACGGGCGAGCAGAATCAGTTTACGGCGTTCTTTGAGATGGACGTCGGCGGCGCGGTGAATGAGGTTGCCACAGGCCCCGGAGGCGATACTTCCCAGGGTTCCCATCGAACAGGGACAGATCACCATGCCATCGGTCAGAAAGGAACCACTGGCGATGCCCGCGGAGAAATCTTTGTAGTGATGATAAATGAGGGCCCCCTGCTTGAGATCGGAATCGCCGAGTACGGAACTGAGGGCGAAGTCTTCACTGTGGGTGGGCTTGATCTTGCGGATGACGCTGTCATCGGGTTGACCGGCGGGATCGGTGAGGAGCTGTGTGGGGTCGAAATTTTCCAGATCGATTTTCAGGCCGAGCTCATGTTTGAGAACCTGCGCAGCAGAGGCGCTGATGGTGAGATGCACGGTGCGTCCGGCGGCCATCAGAACTTCGATCAGACGGACGGCATAAATGGCACCACTGGCACCGGTCATGGCGACGACGACATTGGACATGAGGGGACCTCACAATCTTTGCTGGAACGTTATTTTGAAACTGCTGGTTTGACGCCGGTATACAGTGTGGCGATGCCAAACGTGAGCGGATACCAGCGTGTGCCTTCCAGCCCGCATTCATCCATGAGGTCTGCTAATGCTTTACCATAAGGAAATTCAGAAACGGACTCGGGCAGATAGTTATAGGCGGACTGTCTGTTGCGGGCGAGTAATTGTCCCATTTTTGGAAGAATATGTCGAAAATAAAACTGATAACAGGAGCGAAACAGTGGATTGGTGGGCATGGAGAATTCGAGGACGGCCACCTGACCGCCGGGCTGACAGACGCGGATCATTTCTTTGAGTCCCCGTCGGGTGTCGGCGACATTTCTCAGGCCGAAGGCGACAGAGACGATCTGAAACTGGTTGTCGGCGAAGGGAAGTTCCTGGGTGTCGGCTTCCAGAAAGGTGAGATGGCTGCTGGTATTCTTTTTCAACGCCAGCTGCAGCATTTCATGTGTGAAGTCGGCTCCGACGACCTGCGTTTTGCCGCCTGCTTTTTTGAGATAGGAAAGGGCAAGGTCTCCGGTGCCAGTACAGACATCGAGGATGGGAGCCTGTCCTGCAGGTGCGACTTTCCGCACGGTGCGCCAGCGCCAGTAATAGTCGACGCCGCCCGAGAGGAAGTGGTTCATGAAATCGTAGCGGGGAGCGATTTCGCCAAACATCTGCTGCACACGGGAGCCGGTTTTATCAACATTCATAACTTCAGGATCGTTTCTTATTTTCAGGACAGGCCGAGTTCGCTCAGACGGCTCTGGACGCGTTCTAACATTTCAGCGGGCATCTTCAAGGCAGAAGGCCATTCACGGGGGTGCCCTTCTGACGGTGTTTTCCGTGTGGCATCGAGACCGAGTTTATGGCCGATGCCCTGGATGGCTGCGCTGTGATCGTCATCATCGCCGGGCCCTTCCGAGTGAATCAGATCGCGGCCCGGATTGAGATTCGTGCTGACGCGATACCAGACCTGCTGTTCGTCGTGCACGTTGACATCGTCATCGACGACGACGATCAGCTTCAATGATAATAGACTTTCCAGACTCCACAATGCATTGACCACCCGGCGGGCCTGTTGAGGATAGGATTTGTGAATGCTGACGAACATCAGATAACGGCCTGCGCCGGCAGCGGGAAAATGGATGTCGACCAGCTCGGGGACCATCAGCTTCAACAGGGGGAGAAAAATACGTTCGGTGGCTTGAGCGAAAAAACCGGCTTCTGCGGGAGGCCCCGCCGGGATCAACGCATGCCAGATGGGATTGGCACGATGGGTGACGGCGGACAGATTCAGA
Source organism: Gimesia maris (assembly GCF_008298035.1). NCBI lineage: Bacteria > Pseudomonadati > Planctomycetota > Planctomycetia > Planctomycetales > Planctomycetaceae > Gimesia > Gimesia maris. The sequence continues at coordinate 1,292,851 of NZ_CP042910.1, read as the reverse complement.
GGCATCACTTTTTCAGCCGGGCTGTAGTAGCCGGTGGTATTCGCGACGGGACCGACATCGACCGGATCAGAAGCAGGATCGATAAAACCTTCCATCACGATTTCGGCCTGCGCAGGGACATCGATTTCGATGGAGCGGGCTCTAACCAGTTCCAGCGCATTGTTGCGAAGAAAGCCGCCAAAGGCATAGGGGTCTGTCATTTTCGGCAGTGGTGCATGTGCCGTATAGAGGCCGACGGGATCACCGCCAATCACGATGGCGACGGGCAGTTGATGACCGCGGGCATGGAATTTCTGCAGAAGCTGATAACCGGCGTCATGCTGACTCCAGCGGATCGCCAGTTGCTGATTCGAGATGACCTGAATGGGCCGGGCGTTGACGAAGCGGGCCTTGGTTTCAGGGTCGAACGTAATGATCTGGGCGGCGGTGATCGTGGGAAATTGTTCTTCTGGCCAGCAGGTCAGCAGCGGGAATTCGCTGAGGTTGACATCGCGGCCGAGCTTGACCACCTGCTGACAGCTGGCGGTTTTCACGATGCGGGGCTTGATATTGACCAGTTGCGAGAACTGCGGAATCATTTTCAGTGAATCGAGCCAGCCTTCGGGCAGATCGGGAGAGAGGAGCCCGGCGACACGGTCGGCGATGGAGTCGAGCGAATCGGTATGCAGGATCTGCAGCATTCGGGGGAGACTGCCATAGAGATTGGTCAGCACGGGAATTTTGTGTCCGGCGACCTGATCGAACAGCAGTGCGGGTGCGGAGTTGGTTGGACTGGTTTTGACAACCTGTTCGGTGATGGCAGCAATTTCGAGCTGCGTCTCTACCGGGGATGAGATCCGGACGAGCAGCCCTGCTTCTTCAAAGTTGCTGACGAATTCCGCCAGATGGTCCGCATGCATCATTATGTTGTTGTTCATAGAAATTCGGAATGGCATAGATTACAGTCAGGAATCATAACCGATTCATTACTGTCAACAAATGATCGTGGCTGTGAACCTCTCAGATTATTACGATCTCAAGCCTGTCGCCGCCAATTAAGCCCCGGAAATGCTCTTATGCTGCAACGTTATCTGTTAGTCTGGCTGATCGTGCTTTCTGCGGCTGCAATTTTTTGGGACAAGATCCTGCCTGACGCGTTTCATCCGTTTCATGCATCGAAACCATATCTCTCCTATTTGTTTACTGCCACGATGTTCGTCATTGGTGCCCTGCTGCCTCCCGATGAAGTGCGGGCAGTGTTTCGTCGCTGGCACCAGGTACTGGGCGGCACATTTGTGCAATACACGGTGATGCCGAGCCTGGCTTTTCTGATGAGCCTGTTTTTTATCGATCAACCGGAATTGCGAATCGGCATTATCCTGGTGGGCTGTGTTCCGGGGGCAATGGCTTCGAATGTGCTCACGCTGGCGGCGCGGGGCAACGTGAGTTATTCGGTCTGCCTGACGGCGTCGGCCACCCTGCTCTCGCCGATTTTTGTGCCAATTGTGCTTTATCTGGCTGTCAGCGGAACGGATATCAATGCGACGGAGCTGGCGAAAGATTCCTTCTTTAAGCTACTGACGCAGGTCGTATTGCCTGTGATTGGCGGTCATCTGCTTGCCCTGTATCACTACGGGTTCAGTCGAGTCATGCAGGTTTTTGGCCCTGCATTCGCAAATTTCTCGATCCTGTGGATCATTGCGACGGTAATCAGCCTGCAGGAATCGCAGTTGAAGAAAGTCTTTTTTTCGCTGGCGGCCGCGTTATTAGTGATCAACCTGCTGGGTTATCTGTGTGGATACCTGGCAGGTGCGGCGATCCAACTGAATGAATCGATGCGGCGGGCCTTGACCCTGGAAGTGGGGATGCAGAACGCGGGGCTGGGAGCGGTTCTGGCAGGTCAACTGTTTCCGGGGCAGGAACTGATCGCCTTACCGCCGGCGCTGTATATGTTTGGCTGCATGTTGACCGGGACGATCCTGGCACAGTACTGGTCATATCGATCCGAACGGCAGCCTGAACAAGAGAGAATCGGAGCGAGTCCGGCTCCTGAAGATTAAGTTTCTTCGAGGCGGGCTTTGAGTTCGTCACGTTCTTTTTTGGTGATATCCAGATCGAACATGAGGTATTTCACATCGAGGCGCAATTGAGCCAGTGCTTCCTGGATCAGCCCCAGAATTCGTCTGCGCCGCTTTACCGATTCCACGACACGCGAATAGGAGACTTCCAGTAATTGCTGCTGTTCGCGGGGCAGTTCGGCTATTTTCTTGCCCAGGTCGATTACTTCGCGGGGCAGACTTGCACTATCTGTTTCGTCGGTCAGTCGAATATTCATAAGTTTTCAATTCTCAGCTTGTGCCATTACCTTCTCAAGAAACGATTTCATCAAGGGATGAACTGAAAGCCAATAGAACAGATTTCATGCCGAATATGAATATTTATTAAAGGATTCGCTCTAAGTTACTACATACTAGCCTGTTAGAATAACAACCAGTAATACGCTGTCTGCTGACTGAATCACAAAAAAGGGAGGCTTCGTATTGGCTTAGATTGCAAAATCTTCTAAAATCTCCAGAGAATGTAGTCATTTTTGGCGATGTTATGGCTGGTTGTATTATGGCAACGTCGTCGTTGACTGACTGCAACGAAAACCGGACAGCTTACAACATTTCGTAAAGAATGCTGAACGGTGATTGGTTTGTGGAAAATGGGGAATCTATTCCACAGACGGACGGGATTAAAAATCACATTCCTGAGTCACCAGAGTGTGTAAATCAGTATAGAAACTGCAGCGTTACGATCATTTTATCCCAGGGATGGGTTCGAGTTCAGGCATCGATGCCACGTATATTGAATAAGCTGTTTCAGAGTTACTTCTGCCTGCTGATCATTCTATTCACGGGATTGTTCAGCGAGTCGGTTTTGCGCGCAGAAACTTATCATGAACATTTCGATGATACATCCCGCGTCAGCTGGCAAGTTCGCATTGATCCCAATCAGGCTCAGAAAAAGTGGCATGTCCGCAATACGACGGTAATGCATTCCGGTGCTGCCTGTGAACATCTGCAGGTAGTGACAGGAAACCTGGGCTCGCTGATCGAAGTTTCTCATCCACTCCCTTCGAGTCGGATCATCAATGAACTGACCGTTTCCGTATGGCTGAAATCCAATCGGCGCGGGACTCGGGTTGGCCTGGAAGCGGTTCTGCCTCATCAGATTGATCCAGAAACCGGAGAAGTCGCCCGCATTTATCTGATTGGAGATACCTACACAGAAGAAGGCAAGTGGCAGCAGTTGAAGTGTACCACCACCGAAACCCTGGTGAATCAGTCATTGGGATTGCTCCGGGGGCGGAGTAAGCTCCGTCAATTGGATACACGAGAAATGTATGTAGAGCGGGTCCTGGTGGTAACGCGTTCCTCTTCTGATCAGGTGGAATTCCTGCTGGACGACCTGAAATTAAGCCCGATTGTCCGTCCCAACGAATCGGTCATACAGACTGCTGCTGCTCTGAGTAAACAGAAAGCCAAACCGATTGTCGAATTTCTGCTGGACCGGGTTCAGCTGGAGGGGCGACCTTTCTTTCCCCGCATGTCGCGATATCATGGCGAAAACCTGGAAACACTCAGACAGGCTGGACTGAATGTTATCGAAGCGCCGCAGTTTGATGATTACCAGTTTCTTTCAGAACTGCGCAGTCAGGGTCTATGGGCGATGGCAACACCTCCCCGTCCCCAGGACGAAGATGGGACGTTCCTGCCTTCCCGTAATGCTACGCTGATCCCCTTTGATGAGCAGACGGCACCCATTGTATTCTGGTATCTGGGAACACAAATCCCCGGTAGTAAATGGAATGAAATCCGCAGTCGTGTCGGTCAGATTCAAAGTGCCGACCAGCAGTTCAAGCGTCCGATTATGGCTGATGTCCTCGGTAGAGAACGACAGATTGCACGCGAAGTTTCGATGATTGGTTCCAGCCCGCGTATTCTGAACAGCGACATCAGTCTGCTGGAATACCGAAATACACTCATTGAAAAGACCCGTTTTGCCCCGGGACGATTTCTCTGGACCTGGATTCAGACGGAACCAACGTTTGCCAATGCACGCTGGCGTGATTCTTCCAATAAGCTACCCATTGTGATTGAACCTGAGCAAATTCGCCTGCAGGTCTACGCCACGCTGTCAGCAGGTTGTCGGGCCGTCGGTTACTGGACCACCAACCGCCTGGATGATACGAGTGCTCCCGGTGCGCTGGAACGAAAACTGGTGATTGAGCAGTTGAATCGGGAAATCGATCTGATCGAGCCGTGGCTGGCTACCGGTTCTGTAATTTCTCATGTTCCGTTCCAGCTCAAACAAAAGGGATCTCCCCGGATTACGCAGTTAGGAGTCGACTTCAAGCGTTCCGGCTCCAAGCGACTGCAGGTCAACGAACAACTGTCCGAACGGGAAATGCTGTTACAGCGGGAAAAAGATGCGGCTGCGGAAATGCAGGCGGCTGTGATTCATTCTGAGTATGGCACTTTGATTCTCCCCGTCTGGTATCGCGACGGGTCTCAGTTTGTACCCGATCAGATGGCGGGAAACGATGCCACGATTGTGATACCTGGTGGAAATGTATCCGCGTCTGTCTGGGAACTGAGCACAACACGAATCAAAAATTTAGATCGAAAACGCGTCAACGGGGGTGTTGAAATCTCGCTTCCCAAATTCGATATGACATCGATCATCATCATGACATCCGATCAGGGACTGATTGAGAAACTGCGAAAAAAAGTGGCCCTGATCAGCCCACAGGCAGCAGAAACCAGCCTGAAACTGAGTCGCGCCAAGCTGGAACGCTGTCAGAAAACAAATGCAGAACTGCTGGAACTGGGAGTGAGCCAGGTTGCGCGTATGGATGGACCAGCCATTTTGGAACGGGCCAGAGAGCAATTGAGCCAGGCAGAGTCGGCTTTTTCCGGCCAGGATTTTCATGGTGCCCACAATGCGGCTCGTGACTGTAGACAGATGTTGCGAATCTTACAGCGCATCCAATGGCGGGAAGCAACCCGAACACTTTCGTTATCCATGACGAGCCCGTACACGGTTTCCTACAGTACCCTGCCCGATCACTGGAGAATGATTGAACAGATCGGTCGCAGCGCGAAACACATTGACCCCAACATGCTGCGATCGGGTGATTGTGAAGACATCGACACGATGATCGGGGAAGGTTGGACGCACGTACAAAATGCGATTGAAGGAACTCAGGCGATCGCCGAACTGTATCCCCGAGACAAACAGTCCGGAGATTTCAGCCTGAGATTGCTGGCGACTCCCCTGAACCGTAGTGAAATTCCAAATAATATAGAAGTTCCGCTGGTACAGCTCTCCACGCCTCCGCTGGCGGTCCGCAGTGGCCAGATTGTACATGTCACAGGCTGGGTCAAGGTGTCGACTGCCATTACGGGCAATCCACTGGGGGCAACGCTGCAGGACAGTATTATGGGACCCGGCGGCGCCCTCCATTGGAATGAGAAGACTGAGTGGCAGAAAATTGATCTGATCCGGGAAGTGCCGCAAAGTGAAAACTTCATTCTAACAATGTCATTGAATGGGCTGGGCGCCATCTTATTTGATGATTTACGGGTGATAACCTATACTCCCGAACCTCGGATTTACGAGCAGACCCAGGGGCTGGAAGTGCTGCCCGCCCAAACAACAGGCGCCGCGGCAGTCGATTTACTGAACAAGGTTCCGAAATAAGGTCTGGAATCTCGGTTGAAACCAGTCGCCCCACAACCCTGTAAAAGCGTCCCCTGCTCTCCCAGTTTTTCCCCTAATCCCCAGTGAAAACGGGTATTTTTTGAGAGCGCGTACGAAAACCTCTGGAATGCAGCGGGACACAGATTCCCCCGACACTTGAATGACCGGGCAGAACTTGATAATAAACAGTATATAAGCAGAGTGAAAATCTGGCTCGGGGTTTTATACTCTGTCAAACCATTTTCAGACCGCATTCAACTTTAACAACAATCGCCTTGGTGCTGTTCAGCAGAACTTATGCTCTGAGAGTACCGATGACTGTCTGATATTAAAGTTTGAATCAGCGGAGACTCAGAGACCATTCTCTCGATCATCTTTTCCGGTTCCCTGCTGTTGCCAGTCCGTGATGAACATCGTCTTGGAAATTCATCCGGAAACGAATCAGTTACTGGTCAGAGATCGTAATGTCGAATCGACTAAAAGATCATTCAGAATCAAACTTTTATCACTTTTAAATTGAACAGGAAAAACCAATGCCGATTGCAACCCCAGCTCAATACGCAGCGATGCTGGATGCCGCTCAAGAAGGTAACTATGCCTATCCCGCGATGAATGTCACTTCGCTGACCACGATCAACGGAGCCCTGAAAGCGTTTGCAGATAAGAAGTCAGACGGGATCATCCAGGTATCCACCGGCGGCGGTCAATTTGCTTCCGGCCTGGATCAGGCAGACGCCGTTTTAGGCGCGATCATTTTAGCAGAAGCCACTCACCGACTGGCAGAACGTTATGATGTGCTGATCGCTTTACACACAGACCACTGTCAGCCCGGAAAAGTCGACTCATTCCTGAAGCCACTGATCGCAGAAACAGCCCGTCGACGCGAAGCCGGCCTGCCGAACCTGTTCCAGTCTCACATGCTGGACGCTTCCGAGCTGCCTCTTAAAGAAAACCTGGAATTATCGGTTGATCTGCTCAAGCTGTGTGCGGCCAACGAAATCATTCTGGAAGTGGAAGCGGGTGTAGTCGGTGGTGAAGAAGATGGTGTGGATAACTCCGACCAGCCAGCCGACAAGCTGTATACATCACCAGAAGACATGGTCGCCGTTTATGAAGCACTTAATGGCCTGGGACGCTACATGTTCGCCGCGACCTTCGGTAACGTGCACGGCAGCTACAAACCCGGTGCCGTCAAACTGCGTCCGGAAATTCTGAAACAGGGTCAGGAAGCTGTGATTGCCAAATATGGTAAAGAAGCAGAATTCGACCTGGTATTCCATGGCGGTTCCGGAACTCCCGAAGATCAACTGCGGGAAACTCTGGAATATGGTGTTGTGAAAATGAATATCGATACCGATACTCAGTACGCCTTCACCCGTCCGGTCGTGGATCACATGATGAAAAATTACGACGGCGTATTAAAAATCGATGGTGAAGTCGGAGTCAAAAAAGTTTACGACCCACGCAGCTATCTGAAAGCCGGTGAAATGGGAGTTGTCAAGCGTATGAGTGAAGCCTGCGACGACCTGTTCTCCAGCGGAAAAACCATTTTTGGTAAAGTCTGATCCGCGTCTGCGTTTCAGCTAAAAAACTGATATTCAGTGAGCTGTTTCTTTCCGAAGCAGCTCACTTTTTTTACAACTCGGTTAATTCTGGACGGAGCCTTATTCGCTTCGAACCACATCCATTTTGGACATGTTGGACAGACGCACGACCAGGATTTTCTGAATGTCCGCTTTAGAACCTTCTCCGCGGAAAAACAGGTGCCCGGCCGAGTTCGGTTTGACTCCGTCGGTGGCTGTGATGATCGCCATTTCACCCACATTCAGAGTGACTTCGAACTTCTGGTTATAGAAGGGGCTGGTATTCTGGCGATTTTCCAGTTGCCAGCCAATATTTGTCGGCGTGCGGCGGAGTTGCTGTGGACCATAGTGCACTTCAGGAGTAAATTCCAGTTTTGCCCAGCCATCCTGCACTTTATGTGCTTTGACCCGCATTACACAACGGGCCTCTTCAAACTCTTTCACTTCCTCAGGTTCTTCGTCGTCCCCCGTCAGCAGTTTCAGTCTGCATTTGGGGTAGAAGTCACTAGTCTGAATATCAGTCGGAACGCCCGACCTTAACATCAGACGCCTGCCGGAAAGCAGTAGTGATTCATCTTCCCGGGAAAGCCCTCCCAGGTGTGATTTCAAACCGAGTAACGTCTGCAACGCCATGGGGGGGACCGAACTCACATGGCCGACTCGCAGCCCATTCTGATTCAGGTTTTCCTGGTCCATCAGTTCGATGGCTCCGATTTCATCCACCTCATTCCAGAGTGTGGAACCAAGCAGAGGATCTGTGGCTGGTCGTTCGATGAAGACAATTTCGACCTGCATGGCATCATGGGATACCGGAATGGCAGGCAGCTTGTTGACCGTCTGTTTCTCGGCATATTTCTTTAATCCGAACACGGCGCTTTCTTCCATCAGTGCGCAGCCGGAGATTTTGACGACCAGTAAAACCAGTGCCACCACCACCAAACAGGATCTGACAGGGAGTAACTTCATGAAAGGTTCAAGTTGAGAGAGGTATCAGTTTGAGAGATCAGTGCGCGACAAAGTATCGCCACTTTAATTGAAGGGGTCGGGAGTCTAACGGGATTCAGATTTTATGTCAATTTGAAAATCCCGACTCGCCTCATCCAGCTGAACCAGCACGGTTTGCTTCACAATTTACGCTACTCTCGATCAGGGAACGACTTGGGAATGCCGGCTCATATTGCCTTGTTTGACTGCTCCAGCTATGATCTGCCTGCTTTAGCAGAACCCGACCTAACCCTATATTCATTAGAACAGCACTCGTCATCATCTGAGTGATTACGACCACTGTGATAAATGCGAACTCATGACATCAGCCCCTGAAACCCGGAACAACCCAGAATTGCGAATTGGCGCAGGCCAGGACTGCCATCGGCTGGAGGCAGGTTTCCCTCTCATTCTGGGAGGGGTCTCCATTGAATTTGATCTGGGTCTGGTGGGACACAGCGATGCCGATGTATTGTTGCACGCCATCACCGATGCCTTGCTGGGAGCGGCCGGTCTGGGTGACATCGGAGAGATGTTCCCCAACACGGACGACCGCTGGAAAGGCGCCGATTCCGGTGACCTGTTGAAAGCAGCATTCTCAGAAGTAGAACAGGCGGGCTGGCAAATTGTAAACCTGGATTGCACTATTTCGGCAGAACGTCCTAAACTAGCCAGCTATAAGCCTCAAATCAGGAAATCAGTCGCCCGTTTACTGAACCTGGACGAACAACAAGTCAATATCAAAGCAAAAACAGGAGAACGCGTTGGCCCTGTCGGCAGACAGGAAGCGATGACAGCAGACGCTGTAGTGCTATTAACGCGAAGTCAATGAAATTCACGATCAGACGGAACCTGCTTCATTTCAGGTTCCTCATCAATTGATTACAGGAAGAAATTCAGGTATCCAGCACAATGACACTCAGAATTTACAACACACTCAGTCGCAAAAAAGAAGATTTTCAGACGATCAAGCCGGGTAAGGTTGGCATCTACCTGTGCGGTCCCACAGTTTACAAGCATTCCCATATCGGCCACATGGTCGGACCGGTCATTATTGACACGATCGCACGCTATCTGACCTACAACAATTACGATGTCAAATTCGTTAATAACATCACCGACATTGATGACAAACTGATTAATAAAGCAGCCGAACTGAATATCTCTGTAGAGAAGCTGGCAGCTGACATGACGCAGGATTATTTCGATAACCTGGAAACCATGGGCGTCGATACGATTACCGATTTCCCCAAAGCCACCGACTATATCGAAGCAATGCAGGAGATTATTCAATCGCTGATCGACAAAGACTTCGCCTACCCACTCGATGGGGATGTCTATTTTTCTGCTGCAGCCGACAATAAATACGGCTGTCTGAGCGGTCGAAAAATTGAAGAAATGATCGCAGGCACACGTGTCGAAGCCAATGATAAAAAGAAGAACCCGGCCGACTTCGCACTCTGGAAGAAATCGCGTCCGGGTGAACCCGCGTGGGACAGCCCGTGGGGGCCTGGTCGACCTGGCTGGCATATTGAATGCTCCGCCATGAGCCGCAAACTGCTCGGCGATTCTTTTGACATTCACGGCGGGGGTCTGGACCTGATGTTCCCCCATCACGAAAACGAACGGGCCCAGTCAGAATGCTGCACGGGAAAAACGTATGTCCGTTACTGGGTGCATAACGGCTTGATGCAGGCCAGCGATGCCGCTGGAAAAGTAGGTGGCCAGCATGATCGTCACGGCGATGTCGCCGTTGATCAACAGGCCCAGGAAGCGGACAAACTTTCCGGGTCCAAAGGCGCTGCATCGGTGAAAGAACTGTTTGCCGTTCATCCACCCGAAATCGTGCGGTTGTTTCTGCTCTCCACACACTATCGCAGCCCGATCGCTTTCAGTGATGAGAATATCCGTGAAACCGGAAAAGGGATTGAAGGCTTCTACCGCTTCTTTGAAACATTCGAACGCATCACGGGAGAAAGTTTTTACCAGCTTCCCACAGCAGACAAGCGGGAACAGTCGACAGGCCTGGAAGGAGATCCGGCGGAATACTTTCAGCAGGTATCCGAATTGCGTCAGCGATTTCTGGAAGCAATGGACGATGACTTTAATACAGGCGGCGCCATTGGCGTGTTGTTTGAATTACGTTCGACATTGAACGCCTTGATTCATTCGCAGAATCTGGAAGGTGAAGGCAAGCAGAATCAGACAATGGTCGAGGCGCTGAAAACCGGTGCCAGTCAGCTCAAGGAACTTTCGAACCTGCTGGGCGTATTCCGGAAAGCCCCGGCCAAAGATGCGAACGCCGATGATGACCTGGTCAACCAGCTGATGGAACTGGTTCTGGATATCCGTAAAGATGCTCGTGCCAACAAAAACTGGGACATTGCCGATAAAATTCGCGAAGGTCTCGCCGCCTGTCAGATCACTGTAGAAGATCGTCCGGAAGGCAGCTTGTGGCGACGCGGCTAATCACGTTACCTGTGATCACATCGAGCCAATCATGAATCTGAATTCAACGATGAATGAAGCAGAGTTGACTACAGCGGTCCGCTTTCTGGGAATCGACCCTGGATTGAACCGGACGGGTTATGCTTTGCTACAGCAGTCCGTAAAAGGACCCGTACTGTGCGAAGGGGGCATCATCCGCTCGAACCAGGAAGCAAATCTTGCCGCGCGTGTTCATGAAATCGCTTCTGGAATCCGCGAAGTCATTGCCGAATATCAGCCTGATGTGATGGTCATTGAGCAGGTATTTACGACTCCCCGCTTCCCCAAGAGTTCGATCATTATGGCTCATGCCCGTGGCGCGATCCTGTTCGCTGCCCATGATGCGGGTGTCCCTGTCGTGCATTATACGCCGACACAGATTAAGAAATTAATTACCGGCAGCGGGCGTGCTTCAAAAGAGCAGATGCAGCATGCCATCAAAACCGAACTGGGTCTGAAAGCCATTCTGGAACCCAATGACGTGGCGGATGCCTTCGCGGCCGCTTTATGCCATTATCACACCATCCGTGTCACCTGTTTGTGAAACCACTTTCTCTTATCTACTGAGCACCCATGATTACAAATATCCGCGGCGAACTGATTGAACTGAGCTTAACCGAAGCTATTATCTCCGTCGGGGCATTCGACTATGAAGTTTTTATTCCCGAGTTCGTCCGCCGCCAACTGCAGCCACTGATCGGCAGCGAAATCAGCCTGAAAACCATTCAGTACATCGAAGGGAATCCACAGAAAGGCAGGCTCACACCTCGCTTGATTGGATTTATGAGTCACGCCGAACGGGAGTTCTTCGAACTGGTCTGCTCGGTAGATGGGGTCGGAGTCAAAAAAACACTAAGGGCGATGGTGCGCCCCGTCAAAGAAGTGGCGACCGCCATTGAAGAAAAAGATATTAAACAGCTTACCACGCTGCCTGGAATCGGACCAGCAGTCGCGGAGCGAATTGTCGCCAAGCTCCGGCGCAAGATGACAAAATTCGCGCTGATTGTCGCCAAAGAATTTCCTGCAGAAGAAGGCCACACCGACGTATTCAGTGAAGCCTATGAAGCGCTGCTCAGCCTGGGATATTCGGCAACCGAAGCCCGTACGAAGGTCGAAACCATTGCCGCAGAAGGGAAGAAATTCAAAAGTATTGAAGAATTTCTGACCGCACTCTATCAGCAGGAACGCAACTGACGGTTTGAGACACGCCGTTTTTTCGCCGCTACAATCCCTGCCATTGACAGAATCCTCAATAATTCTTCCGGAATGACCCTGTGTGTACATCTCGCGCGCTTCTGGTTTGGCGGCGGAGTCTGCCTGACCTAAGTTTGAGAAATCTCATATGTTTGCGTATCGGTTTATGCAATCCGATCCCTGTCAACTCCTGTCAGTTCATACAGCTAAAATCACAACATCAAAATTGCAGATCCTCGGGCACAGCGGCGTCTCACACTATGGTTGCCAGAATTATCAAACAGAAATCCAGCCCCTACAGCGCGCTGAATATTGACCGCTTGAGAATGGGCGTCAAATTACAGGCACCCATTTACGACGCGGAAAGTGAAAAGAACATCCTGCTGCTGGCCAGCGGGAAAAGTATCACCAAAACGACCATTCAGAACCTGAAAAAACGCGGCATTCGCAGCGTGCGGGTTCATGAACGGGATCTGTCAAACCTGACGCTGGCTCCCGGAGAAAACCAGTCTTCCGGTTCTACTGCTTCCCTGCGGTTGCAGAGTCAAAAGTTAAAAAACCGACAGGCTGACGAGACAAAACGAACCAATTCTCCCTGGCAGATTCAATCCCAGTCCTTTTTACATGAAGTGACTCCGCCCGCAACAACCGCTTACTCTCCCACATTACAAACCGAGTATCGAAAAGAATTCGCCGTACTGACAAAAGTGACAGATGATATTTACAAACAGATCCTGGGCGCTTCGCGAATCAGTTTGTCACAAATTCAATCAGTGACAAACAGTTCTTTCTCACAAATGATGCAGGACATGGATCTGTTCGTCCTGGAAGGAATTACGCCTGTCGCGCTGGGAAATTTCTGCAGACATGGCCTGCAGATGTCGAGCCTGGCAATGGCGATGGGTACGCAACTCGGTCTGCAGCGAGAACATTTATCACAACTCTGTATCGGTTGCCTGGTCCACGACACCGGCATGGTCAAAATTAATACCAGCGGCATCGTAGGACATCTGCCATCCCGGCCCATCGACAGTCTGGAACTCAGAAAACACCCTGTCATCACTTACAATCTACTCAGCGAATCGAATGAGTTCTCCATGATCTCACGAATGGTGGCTTATCAGATTCATGAACGCTGTGATGGTTCCGGATATCCACGTGGCCAGAAACAAAATCAAATCCACCCGTTTGCAAAAATCGCCGCTGTAGCAGATGAATTCATTTCCCTGGTTTCTCTGGCTGCAGCCAATGCAGAAGTCCATCCTTACCAGGCGGTAGAACAGTTGATCTACGGCGCCTCACGTGGAATCTTCGACAGCAGCGCGGTCCGCGCATTATTACAGTCCATCTCGCTTTACCCTGTGGGATCCGCTGTCGAATTGAATCAGGGACAATTGGCTACGGTACTTCGAACTAATCGTCAGCAATACGATGCACCAGTGGTCAGCGTATTGCACCCCGATGGAAAAACGCAAATATTCAACCTGCAGGAACACGATGATCTGCGCGTCATTCGCGCAATTCCCCACGCGGAACTCGAGGCTCTCTGCCTGTAACTGAGAAGTCAGTCGGCACGCAGCTTTTTCAATCGACAAGAGCCACCCGCAGATCCATCACGTTAGTCTGCGTGGCACCTGTTTTCAGAAGCCCGTCTGTAGCCGCCAGAAAGGGATATGCATTATGGTCCCGTAAATACAGCGCAGGGTCCAGTTTCAACTCATGAGCGCGTTTCAGGCTGAACTCATCCAGAATTCCACCGGCTGCATCAGTAGGGCCATCTTCTCCATCAGTGCCTCCCGAGAGAATGCAGAACCCGGAAATCGCTTCATCCCAGAGACGCTGCATGGCAGCCAGTACCAGTTCCTGATTGCGGCCCCCCTTTCCCGGATGGGGCGATGATGATAAATCGACAACCGGTTCCCCGCCGCTGAGAATACACGCAGGCCGATGTACCGGTCCTGTCCCCGCCTGCAACTGCATACAGAGTTCGGCCAGTTCCACGCCGCTATCAGCGGCAGTCCCTTCGTTTGCCGAACCAAGGGAATACACTTCATACCCCAGCGCCAGAGCCTGTTCTGATGCCGCCTCCACCGCGGTTGCATTACTGCCAATAATATGATTAAACACCGTCGCACATCTGACCGGCTTTTGAGAGTGTGCGGGCGTCTGCTCTGACTTTAAGACACTCCAGACACTTTCGGGAATCTGAGCGGGGTCGGATACAAACCGCTGCAGAACCTGTAATGCATCCTGTGTCGTTGATTCATCGGCTACAGTCGGACCGGAAGCAATCAGATCGAGCGGGTCACCGACAATATCTGAAATAATCAAGGCAAACAGTTGTCGGTAGCCAGCCGCTTGAGCCAGCCGTCCCCCTTTCACAGCGGAGATCTGTTTGCGGACACAGTTCAATTCCTGAATGGTTGCTCCCGATGACATCAGCAACCGTGTTACCAGTTGTTTGTCTTCCAGAGTCACTGGCGGCAGTGGGGCCGGCAGCAATGCACTCCCCCCTCCCGAGATCAGCACAATACAGATATCATCCGGTTGGAGATTCGACATTTTCTGCAGGATCTGGCGGGCACCATATACGCCTTCCACTGTTGGTTCATTCAGGCTTGCAGGTCGCGCCGGATAGAGATGAATCTTTGAAAGCGGACGGACACAGTCCGCGGGCACATTCACCCAGCCGGTTGTTCTGTCAGCCAGCGCTGAACCTCGCAGTGCGGCTTCCACACCCGCGGCCATCCCGCTGCCCGCTTTGCCAGCACCTGTTACCAACAGTCGTTCATGGCCCTGCAGAGGTATTGTGTGTCCGCAGATCGTCAGATCCTGATCTGTCACCTGAATCGACCGGGAGACCAGCGTTTCTGAGTCGACCGCTCTGACTCCGGCTTTCCAGATCTGTAAAGCACGCTGAGCAGTTGAAGATGTCTGCGACATCAATACCTCGCATAAAAGAGAAAAGCAGACCGGTTGATTTCCCGATTACTTTTCGTATCTCCGTGCTTTGACACGGCAGGTAAATTACAGGGAGGCTCTGGTCGAGACTGGTAATCGCTGGAGCAAATTAATACGTTCAGGGATCTACCTGATCCGAGCTCGAGTCTTCCACAGTTGTATTTAACGAACGTGCCAGTTCTTTTGCAAGCACACGTCCCTGGACTTCTGCTGGAGGGACCCCCTCCTCAGTCAGTTTTTTCCGGGCCAGTTCATCTTCCTGATCATACCAGAGAGGATCGACTTTTGCCTGGGTGATATCAGAAACTTTCCAGACTCCCGTCTGGCTTTTGACAAGATGAATGTCCGGCTTGATCGCATAACCGTTTTTCTGAATCTGAACACGAACCTGGGCTGTAGAAGAGGTCATTTTGACATCAAGAACGCGGCATTCAAGAGGCAGTGGATCATCGTGCGACTTCTGGTTCAACTTCTTCGCCAGATCGGCTTTTTCAGGTGTAAGCAGAGCGCGAATCTGTGACTCATTCCCTGTTTCCAGAGCGTCCACAAACTCAAGCGCAATCTGCTTCACCCGATAATGCTCATAGAATCGTTGTGCACCAATTACGACCAGGTAAAGACCTGCTGTAACTAGAACACCGATGAGAAACTTCTGCGAGAGAGGTCTGTTGGCCATCAGGCGCCCGGGCGGAGATGGCTGTATGCTGATAAGATCGCGTAGAGATCCGAGGGAATCTTTACTTCGTCTTCTGAAAAATCAGAGACCCAGGTACGACGATAATAAACTGCTTCTGCCAGGGCATCTGCAATTTCCCCAAATCGAACATTGACCAGGCTCTCACTCTGTTCGAGAGTCTCTTCTTCACCTGTAAAAATTCGAAGCCGATGTTGCATGGAAAGGATCCTTCCTATATCGAACTCAATGATTCCTGGACCGGCTGAATCCGCAGTCAGGCAGAGGCAATTCTCTGCAAACCAGTATCATTTTGATTGAGCTGAACAAAACAGAAGACCGGAATTCACTCCAGCCCCACGTTAATTATCGGCTTAATCAATTTAGCTTCTTGACAGAAAAGTTCAGTTTTTTTCGATTTTATCGGCTGTAAGGTCACCTCATTTTCACTAATTTGAAATCGACAATGTAAGAAATACCAGTCGATCGGCGTAATCCGCGCATTGAGTCTTCGAAGTGAATTATCAAACAGCAATCTTTGCCGGCTGCAGCAGCCCCTGATTGCACGTCTCATCAGGAAAATGACGACTGCAGCCCGAGTAAGGCTGGCAGTTCATACATGGAGCGAAAGGTTTTTGCGCCGAATGATTCCAGTTCAACCGGTGAACTGTGGTCGGCATAACCGAGTACCGGGATGCCTGCAGCGACTGCCGCCTGCACTCCGAGCTTGCTGTCTTCAATGACCACACACTCATTCGGATGGACTCCCATCTGGTCAGCCGCATACAGATACAGATCGGGTTCCGGTTTCCAGACTCCCACCGTATAGGCAGAGTAAATGCGGCCATCAAAATAGCGGGACAGATCGGTGATTTTCAAGGTGAGTGCCATCTTCTCTTCGGGGCCGTTCGAGGCAACACACTTGGTGACGGGAATCGCTTCCAGTGCTTCGCGGACCCCCTGAATGGCCTGAAGTTCTTTTTCAAATACTTTCGCCATCTGTGCACGGACCTGAGTGGCAAAATCTGCCGGTAGCTTCGCATCCATCTGATCTTCGACGACCGCCAGACAATCGGCCAGCTTGCCTCCCTTGAACTGCTGGACCGCCTGCTCAGGAGAAAGGGGAAATCCGATGTCTGTTATCATTTCGGCCAGGACACGATTCCCCAGGGTTTCACTGTCGACCAGCACACCATCACAATCAAAGATCACCGCTTTGTATTTCATGTCGCCTGCTGACTCACTTCTTAATTCACTATGACTCCGGAAGTTCGATGTAAATCCCGTCCTCTTCCACCAGGACGGGATAGGTCGGGTGGCACAGGCGTTCATTCAGACAGTGCTTGCCTGTCGTCACATCAAACTGCCAGCCATGCCAGGGACACGTCACGACATTTCCCGTCAGCGCCCCTTCACCCAGTGGCCCCCCTGCATGTGGACAGACACCGTCCATGGCATAATACGCACCATCCACATGAAACAGGGCAATAATACGATCTTCCGCGACAAACTCACCCGCCTGTCCTTCAGGCACGGTCGTCAGGTCGGCGATTCGTATTTTCTTACCCATGCGTTTCTCCAGGTCGGCTGTCTGATTCAGAATGCGCTGTGAATGGTCTTATGCTGAACAGGGAGTTGCCGATTCAGTGGAATGACCTCTGACTGCGTTTGTAGTGGAGATCAGTGTCTGAATCAATTCAAGCCGCCTTTTTTTCCTGAATCGTTTCAGTCTGGCGCTTCTTTTTCGCTCGCACCCGTGGCTCACTCTTCCAGCGGCGATGTACCCAGAAATACTGTTCGGGTGATTTCCGTACGGCATTTTCTAAAGCTGTCGTAAACTGTTGGGTGATTTCTCCCACCGGATCTTTAGAGGTACACTGAGTTGAGTCGATCAGCTGCTCGCAGCCCATTTCGAACTTGACCCACTGATTGTTTTCAAAATCATCTGGTAGCCGGCGGGCATAGCCGACACAGATATAGGCCCGGTATTCCAAAGCCAGCAGAGCAATTGATTTGAAAGTAGAAGCAGGCTTACCAAAAAAGTCAACAAACAAACCGCGTTTGCCTGCATCCTGATCGCCGAGCAGTGCCAGATGTCCACGACGTTCAATGGTGGCAATCATATCATCATAGCCCCCTTTTTTCGCCATCGCGCGGTGACCGGTATGCTGACGGAATCTTTCAAACCATTCGTTCAGGAATGGATTATCCAGCTCCCGGGCCACCACTCCCATCGGAAAACCAAACAGCCCGAAGACGGAAACCGCGATCTCCCAGTTTCCATAATGACCGCTCAACAGGATCACCGGCCTCCCTGAACAGAGTGCCGTAATCAGCTCCGGCGGATAATCAAAATCCAGTACATCAAAGATATTGCCTCGATGCAGTTTGCGGGGGAGTTGTATGATTTCCACAACCATACGAAACAGATGCGTCCACATCTGATAGATCGTCTCGTCGATTTCCTCATCAGAGCATTCTTCACCAAAGGCAGTCCGCAGATTGGCTGCAGCCACGTGATAACGAGTCAGCTTGCGGGGCAGACAACGGTGAATCACAAACGCCATCCCTTTTGCCAGTTTCACCGATTCTCTCAGCGGTAAAGATCTGACGATACAAACCAGTGTCTGGAAAATCAGATATTCCAGTCGGTATCTTACCATGCGCCAATTGATCATGCGATCGTTCCCCCAGACTTCCCTGCTGTGATTACCCGCTTCTTCCTGAAGATCAGACGGGATCGATTTCAACTGAAACCCAGAAGCAGCCTCACGTTAACTCTTCAGATCTACAATCAGAGAGAGGCCGTTCTATTCCTGGAATCAGTCTCAAAGTCGTAAAAGTGTCTACAGAATCGGGTTTTACGTCAAGCCCCATCTTGAACCTTGTTCACCTGGCATCAAATTCAATCGTTTTTTGCTAAAACAGAATCGGACTAATTATTTTTTGCTCGGAATTGAACGGCTGACAGAGTATATTCATATAGAGTGATAGATATCTTCAAATCAGTTCCCTTTTTGTTCTTCCTGTAATTTCTATGGTTTATCGACCTTCATCTACGTTGCATCTGCTGCTGATTGCAGTAGCCGTCTGCGCTGCGAATCTGATGTCGCTCGATTCCGCCCAGGCGACCTGTGGAGATTATCTGTCCCATGCAGGTCAAAATGACACTTCGGTGACTGATCTGCTCACAGAGCCCACACAGATGCCACCCGCGATGCCCTGCTCGGGTCCCGGCTGTCAAAAACATCGCCCTAATCCTGTTCCCGAAGCACCGGTACTGGTGATTACCGTTCTCAAACCAGCCTGCCCTGTCGGCTTCGAAACGCTGAAGTCGGAACAACGGCAAACCAGACTCGTATCCTGCTCCACATTACTTTGTTCATCAGCGAATCGAGCACGCATCGACCGTCCTCCCCAACTCTCTGGCCTCTGAAACATCGGATACAGGGACATCGTCTCTGTTGTTTCATGAAACTTGCCTGCGCGAACTGTTCCATTCAACGGTTTAGCCTGCGCTTTGATTAAGTGCGCTTTTACTGCAAGTTTTACCCATAGCCAATCAGTGCAGGACCTCTTGTCGATATGTCAACCACCGATTCTTCCACGGCGGAAGCGAAACCCCGTCGTATCGTCCGCAAAGCCATCGGACCGAAATTACGTAAAGTTCTCTATCTGCTCTTTTTTATGGTGGCATTGCTGGGCGCCAATTCGATCTACCTGGTCAGCATTACCGTCTATGACTGGCTGAGTGGAGAGACTCTGGAAAACTGGTTCTACCAGTACATGTTTCTCGCGCATCTGATCCTGGGGCTGGTGTTACTGGCTCCCTTTATCCTGTTTGGCATCGTACACATTTATAACACGAAGAACCGTCTCAACCGCCGCGCTGTCCGCGTGGGATATGGCCTCTTCTTTATTTCCTGCCTGGTACTGGTTTCCGGAATCTTATTGTTACGCATTGGTTCCTTCGACTTGAAAAACCCCACCGCGAGATCGGTCACCTACTGGTGTCACGTGATTGCGCCGGTGTTTGCCCTCTGGATGTACTGGCTGCATCGCCTGGTCGGCCCCAAGATCAGGTGGAAGGGGGGACTCGCTTACCTGGGTGTCATCACTGCCATGGTGGTTGGCATGCTGATGTTCCATTCTTCCGATCCCCGCAAATGGAATGTGATTGGCCCCAAGTCAGGTGAGAAATATTTCTTTCCCTCACTCTCCCGGACTTCGACAGGTGACTTCATTCCCGCAGAAGCGATGATGATGGATGACTATTGTCAGAAATGTCATCCCGATACACACGCCGACTGGAAAAACAGCGTGCATCATTTCAGCTCGTTTAATAATCCAGCCTATCTCGCTTCGGTCAGAGAAACCCGCAAAGTTTCCTTCGAACGTGATGGCAATCTGCAGGCATCCCGCTTCTGTGCCGGCTGCCACGATCCGGTCCCCTTCTTCAGCGGTGCCTTTGATGATCCCAATTTTGATGATATCAACCACATCACCTCGCAGGCGGGAATTACCTGCACGACCTGCCATGCCATAACGAACGTCAACAGTGTGCGTGGCAACGGCGACTATACCATTGAAGAACCCATCCATTATCCATTTGCTTACAGTGATAATAATTTTCTGCAATGGGTGAATAATCAACTGGTGAAAGCCAAACCGGCGTTTCACAAGAAAACGTTCCTGAAAGATCTTCACAAATCTACGGAATTCTGTGGTACGTGCCACAAAGTGCATCTGCCGGAAGAGCTGAACCAATACAAGTTCCTCCGCGGGCAGAATCATTACGATTCCTTTCTGTTGAGCGGTGTGTCCGGTCACGGGGCCCGCAGTTTTTACTATCCTCCCAAAGCCCAGGAGAACTGCAACAAGTGTCACATGCCAGCCAAACCATCCAACGACTTTGGCGCACGAAACTTCTATGACTCGAAAGAACTCAGTGTTCACAATCATCTGTTCCCGGCTGCGAATACCGGCATCGCCGCATTACGCAATGACCCGGAAACAGTCGCCATTCATCAGGCCTTCCTGAAAGACAATCTTCGCGTTGATTTTTTTGGCATTCGAGAAGAAGGCAAGATCGAAGGTAAACTGATCGCTCCTCTGCGACCGGAAGTCCCTACCCTGAAACCCGGTAACAAGTATCTGCTGGAAACGGTTTTGCGTACCTTGAAAGTCGGACATCACTTTACCCAGGGCACCGCCGACTCCAATGAGATCTGGCTGGACGTGACGGTCAAAAGTGGCGATCGAATCATCGGACGCAGCGGCTCCCGAGAAGAAGACGGGACCGTAGATCCCTGGTCGCATTACGTGAACGCTTTTGTGATTGACCGCGACGGTAATCGAATCTCCCGTCGAAATCCAGAAGATATTTTCGTACCATTGTACAATAACCAGATGCCGCCGGGCGCCGGCCAGACCATTCACTATGAACTGATTCTGCCCGATGACCTGACCGCGCCGGTGACGGTCGAAGCAAAACTGCAGTATCGTAAATTTGATACGCATTACATGCAGTTTGTGGCTTCATCGCTGGAAGCCAAAGGCCAGACACTCTCCTGGAAGGAAAAAGGGGTTCCTTATGTGAATACTCTACCCATCACAACCATCGCTTCGGATACCATTACGTTTCCGATCGAGGGGGTGACTGCGAAAGTGAAAAACAAGGAAGTCGAAATCCCGGTCTGGCAGCGCTGGAACGATTACGGTATAGGCCTGTTCCTGAAAGGCAAAGCAGAACTGCGCCAGGCAGCGGAAGCATTTGAGCAGGTTGATCGACTCGACCGTTACGATGGTTCATTGAATCTGGCGCGGGTGTATTTCACGGAAGGACGCCTGGAAGATGCCGTTGATGCACTGAAGCGAACCGCTTCCTTCAGCAATCCCCCCGCGCCGCCTTGGACTCTCGCCTGGCTGAGTGGCAAGGTGAATCAGCAGCAGGGACACCTGGAAGAAGCAGAGAAAAACTTCCGCAGTGTGCTGGAAGACCAGACGGAAGAACGCACCCGCCGCGGATTTGACTTCAGTAAAGACTACGTGGTCATCAATGATCTCGGTCAAAACCTGTTTGATCAGGCCAAGCGGTTCCGCACGGAAGAAAACCGGGAACAGCGCGATCAACTGCTCAATCAGGCCGTCGATCAGTTTCAGAAAACACTGACCCTGGACCCGGAAAATGTCACCGCGCATTACGGCCTGTCTCTGGTTTATGATCAGTTGAAGCAACCGGAACTGTCTGAGAAGCATCGGAAGCTGCATCAGAAATATAAAGTCGATGATACCGCACGGGGAGTCGCGGAACGAAAAGCACGCGAAAAGTATCCTGCAGCCAACCACGCAGCAGAGCAACCCGTGATTTACTCATTAAACCGTACGGTCAAACCCTGACGTATCGGCTCTCCACGCTGCCACACAGAGTGGAGAGCCGAATTTAGATAAACGAAAGTGATACTCATGTCAGATTTGAACCCTGATGACCTGAGCCCCGAACTGGAAATTGAAACCGAGCAGAATGATGAATCCATCGGTCGCGCATTCTGGTATTCCTTCTCGGTGATCCTGCTCCTTGCTATTTGTGGCGGGAGCATTTATGCCTGGAAGCAGATGCAACAGCCAGAGGAAATCGTCAAGGAAACTCCCCTTGCGCTCCCTGCTCAACGAAAAACGGAAGAAATCACGCTTCCTCAGATCCCATTTACAGATATTACAGAAGCTGCCGGCATCCGCTTTGTTCATAATAACGGTGCCTCCGGTGAAAAGCTGTTACCGGAAACCATGGGGGGAGGAGCCGCTTTTTTTGATTACGATAATGATGGTGACCAGGATTTACTGCTGGTGGGATCTCAGAACTGGCCCTGGAGTAAGGCAGGGGAGCAACAAAAATCGGTCCCCTCGCTGGCATTGTACCAGAATGATGGATCGGGAAAATTTCAGGATGTCACCGAAAGCATGGGGCTGAATTTGTCACTATATGGCATGGGAGTCGCTTGTGGAGACTATAACAATGACGGTCTGGTTGACTTATATATCTCGTCACTGGGCAGCAACCGCCTGCTGAAAAATGAAGGGACGCGATTCAAAGACGTGACCGCACAGGCCGGAGTGGGAGGCCCCGACCATCTCTGGAGTACCAGTTGTGGCTGGTTCGATTATGACCGGGATGGCGACCTGGATTTGCTCGTCTGCAATTATGTGGACTGGACCCCCGCTTACGACCGCGCGCAGAATTTTACTCTCAAAGGAGGTATTCGTGCTTATGGTCGTCCCCAGAACTTTAACGGCGTGAATCCCCTGCTCTATCAGAATCAGGGGAACGGAACCTTCAAGGATATGACCGAACAGGCAGGACTCAGAGTCTTCTCGCCGGGCACCGGTGTGCCTCTGGCAAAATCGCTGGGTTTGAACTTTTACGATTTCGATGAAGATGGATATCTCGATATCTTCATCACAAATGATACCGTGCAGAATCTGCTGTTCCGAAATCAGCAGGATGGAACCTTCAGCGAAACGGCGGCACTCGCGGGTGTGGCCTTTGACATGGATGGAAATGCACGCGGCGCCATGGGCATCGACATCGCCAATTTTCGAAACGATGACACGCTGGGAATTGCCATCGGGAACTTCGCCAATGAGATGACAGCCCTGTATACTTCCCCAGGAAAAGAGATGCAGTTCATTGATGAAGCGATTTCGAACGGACTGGGACCACAGACACGACAGGCGCTGACCTTTGGCGTCTTCTTTTTTGATGCGGACCTCGATGGGCGCCTGGATCTGTTTTCTGCAAACGGCCACCTGGAAGAAGACATCAATATCGTTCAGGAGCGACAGCATTACAAACAGCCGCCTCAACTCTTCTGGAACTGTGGTCCTCAGTATGCAACCGAGTTTGTTCTCCTGGATGAATCGCTGGTGGGCAAGGATTTCGTCGAACCACTGGTCGGACGTGGCGCGACATTTGGGGATATTGACGCCGATGGTGACCTGGACCTGGTCATCATGACGACGGGCAACAAACCCCGCCTGCTGAGAAATGACCAGCAGACGGGGCACCACTGGGTCCGCTTTCATCTGTTCAGTGAAGGAACAGCGACCAAGGATAGCCCTGCTGCTTCACACCGTAATGCTTTGGGAGCACAGATTGAGATCAAAACTGCTGCCGGCATCCAAAAACGGATGGTGATGCCTACCAGAAGTTATCTGTCGCAAACCGAATTACCAGTGACCTTTGGACTGGGAAAAGATGAGGAAATCGAGTCGGTTTCCATTAAATGGCCCTCTGGGAAAGTGACTTCTCTGAAAAATCTGAAACCCGATCAGGTGTATCGAATTTCAGAGCAATCCGGGCATGTAGAAAAATAGCATCATCCCGGCGATGCAGTTAGTTCGATATTTCCCTGACTTGGCAGAATCTGGACAGTAAATCCTTGACACAATCGCATCAACTTTGTTTGATATATACGGTGTCAAGCTATGTTTAGATTGCTGGATTTTAAAATTGTCCTTGAATTCCAGCGAGTGAATCTGGCATAATGCACCCAGGTGGTTTGAATACGATGCCTTCCCCCACTGGATTAATGTGATATTTTTAGAAACATTGCCAGAATCACCTGACAAATAACTCGGGCCATATGAAGAAAAGATCCGAGCCATCCGCCAGTAAGAACTGGCTATATTCCAACCTGATAAGATTTAGTGCTCAAACCTGACTACAAGTGTTAAGCCTCTGGCCCTTGAGAGCCACCAACCAGACACAAATTATCCCCACAAACGAAAATGGAGATTTCACTATGAGCTTGAGACAATCACGTCGCGATTTTTTGCATGTTGGTTTTGCAGGTGGAATCGGTCTGACTCTGCCTGACTTTCTCCGTATGAAAAGTGCCCAGGCAGAAATCAAAAAATACGAATCAAAAGAGGGTACTGCCAAATCGGTTATCTTCATCTACCTCCCCGGTGGTGCTGCCCATCAGGAAACCTGGGACCCCAAACCTTATGCTCCTGTCGAGTATCGTGGCCCCATGGGATCAATCGATACCAATGTTGCCGGTGTTCGCTTCAATGAGAAGCTGGCGAAAACCGCTAAGATCATGGATAAGCTGACTGTCTGCCGTTCCATGTCTCACGGCGAAGCAGCACACGAGCGGGGAACACATAATATGTTCACCGGATATCGTCCCAGCCCCGCCCTGCAGTTCCCCAGTATGGGAAGTGTTGTGACTCATGAATTTGGTCCTAAAAACAGCATGCCACAATATGTCTGTATTCCCAATCAACCAAATGAGTTCGCAGGGACCGGCTATTTGAGTTCCTCTTTCGCTCCTTTCAGCGTAGGTGCAGACCCTGCTTCCAACGGCTTCAAAGTTCGGGACCTGAACCTGCCTGGTGGTGTGGACAACAACCGGTTTACCCGCCGTCGTTCTCTGCTGAGTGCTGTCAACGAGCACTTTGTCTCGAAAGAAAAAGCTGACTCACTCGACGCCGTCGATACTTTCTACAAGCAGGCCTATGACATGGTCTCTTCCAAAGCATCACAGGAAGCCTTTGACCTGGATAAAGAAGACGCCAAAGTCAGAGACGCCTACGGACGCAATCAGGCGGGTGCCCGCATGCTGCTGTCTCGTCGTCTGGTAGAAGCCGGAGCACGTTTCGTCACCATGACTTACGGTGGCTGGGACATGCACGACCGGATTCAGACCGGTATCGAACGCAACGTGCCTTCGTTCGATCAGGCATTTTCAACATTGATTACAGATCTCTACGATCGCGGATTACTCGACAGCACCCTGGTCTGTGTCTGTAGTGAATTCGGACGTACTCCCAAAATCAACGGAACTGCCGGACGTGACCACTGGCCTAAAGTCTTCAGTGTCGTCATGGCTGGTGGCGGAATTAAAGGTGGAAACGTCTACGGTTCATCAGATGCGATTGCCAGCGAACCCGAAGACAACCCACTGTCTGTAATGGACTGGGCAACCACCATTTACCACTGTATGGGGATTGTCGCTGATAAAGAACTGATGGCTCCCGGCGATCGTCCTATTGAGATTGTCGACGGCGGTAAAGTCGTCAAAGACCTGCTGGTTTAGAAGTCAGACAGGTAAATCGAATCTGAATTGTTAGCATGAGGACTCCCGTTCTCATGCTGACATTCATATTCAAACGGAAATAAAAACTGATTCTCGAACATCTACATTCCAAGGGGGGAACCGTGATGCTGCAGAAGTACAGGTCTGTTTGCACCGGAATTTTGACTATCGCTCTGGGCTTACTGCTCGCTGCTCCAGCATGGGCTGCTGATCCGGGGTTGAATTACGTTCGTCCACGGGGAGGTCAACGTGGAACAGAAGTCAGTCTTACCTTCATCGGAGCCCGACTTTCTGACGCAGTCGAAATTCTGTCCTATAAAAAAGGCTTTGAATTCAAAGACATCCAGGCGAATCCTAAAAACGCAAATGTCTGTACCGCTATCGTCAAGATTGCCCCTGACTGTGCTCTGGGCGAACATACATTTCAGGTTCGCACTAAAAGCGGTGTCTCCGACTACAAAACATTCTGGGTCGGACAATTCCCTGAAGTCGAAGAAAAAGAACCCAACAGTGAGTTCGAAACACCCCAGCCCATCGAACTGAATCACACTGTCACTGGTATTGTTCAGAACGAAGATGTGGACCATTATGTCGTCAATGCCAAAAAAGGTCAGCGAATCTCTGCGGAAATTGAAGGCATTCGCCTGGCGACTACTTTGTTTGACCCCTACATCGCCATTCTGGATGAAAAACGCTTTGAACTCAAAGCAGAAGACGACCTGCCTCTGCTGCGAAATGATGCGGCCATTTCTGTCGTTGCTCCTGAAGACGGGAAATACACAATTCTCGTTCGCGACAGTTCTTATGGTGGAAACGGTGCCGCTTTCTACCGACTGCATGTGGGAACTTACCCGCGCCCTACAGCCGTCTATCCGGCGGGTGGCCAGCTGGGAACAAAGCAACAGGTCACCTTCAAAGGCAATACGATCAATAACCTGGTTCAGGAATTCCAGCTCCCCGATAAACCGGATGCAGAATTCGAAGTGTTTGCCTCAGATGCGGGGGGAAGCGCACCTTCCGGAAATGTTTTTCGCCTGTTCCCCCATGGTAACTCTATGGAACAGGAACCCAATAACGATCTCAAATCGGCATCCGCTGCTGCGTTACCCAATGCCTTCAACGGAATCATTGAAAAAGAAGGCGATATCGACTTCTTCAAATTCCAGGCCAAAAAAGACCAGACTCTGGAAATCGAATGTTATGCACGTCGCATTCGTTCGCCACTGGATCCTGTCGTAAATTTGTACAATGCGAAATCGCAGCGGCTCGGCGGAAACGACGATTCCCGTGGACCGGACAGTTACTTCCGCTACAAATTCCCGGCTGACGGTGAATACGCTATTTCCATCACAGACCATCTCTCCCGTGGCGGTGAAGATTTTGTTTACCGGATCGAGATGCTGCCTGTATCACCCGAACTGGAACTGGGAATTCCCCGCAATGCCCGCTATTCACAGGAACGTCAGCGAATTGTTGTGGCTCGTGGTAATCGTTTTGCCGCTATCGTCAGTGCCAAGCGAAGCAACTTCTCTGGCGAAATTGCCCTCGATACTTCTAACTTCCCTAAAGGAATCAAGGTTGTTGCTGAGCCTATGGCGGCTAACCTGACAACAATGCCTGTTGTATTCGAAGCCGCCGCTGATGCCCCCATTGGAGGCGAATTGATTGAACTTAAAGGACAGCATGTTGACCCCAAAAAGAATATTTCAGGAGTTTTCACAAACCGGGCTGACCTGGTGCGTGTCCGCAATAATCAGCTGTTATGGCTGAAAGATGTAGCTCAGATCCCCGTAGTTGTTGTGGAAGAACTCCCCTTCAAATTGGATATTGTCGAACCGAAAGCACCACTGACTCGAAATGGCTCCATGCAGTTGAAAGTGGTGGCAACCCGCAAAGAAGGCTTTGATGAACCGATTACACTGCAATTCCCCTTCCGTCCACCAGGAGTAGGTGCTTCCAGTCGGGTTACCATTCCCAAGGGAAAGAATGAGGCCTTCTACCCGATCAATGCCAATAGCAAAGCCGAAATGAAAAAATGGAAGATCTTTGTCATCGGTTCTGCTAACGTCGGCGGCAATGCCTGGGTTTCTTCTCAACTGGCTCCCTTGGAAGTGGCAGATTCATTTGTGGATCTTGAACTGGCACGGACAGCAGTCGAACAGGGTCAGGAAACTGAGATCCTCTGCAAAGTCAATATGAAGAACCCGTTCGCTGGTGATGCCAAGATCAAGCTGGTCGGCTTGCCTCCGAAAGTGACAACTGAAGATATTACTTTCAATAAAGAGAGTAAAGAACTGGTCTTCAAAGTGAAAACCGATCCGGCTTCTCCTCAGGGACGGCACAAGAGTCTGTTCTGTCAGGTAGAAATTCCAATCAACGGGGAGACCGTTGTGCATACGACGGGTCGCACCGAATTGCGAATTGATAAACCAGCACCTCCCAAGAAAGAGGAGCCGGCCAAACCGACCACGGTTGCGAAAAAAGAAGAACCGAAAAAGGAAGCTCCCAAGCGGTTAACCAGACTGGAACAGCTCAGGCTCGAAGCACAGAAACGACTTGAATCCGGTACGAAATAAATCGGATTGTAAATTGCGCAGTTTCAAAAATACTTTCTCTGTTTAATATTACCTTCATCAACTGGATTTTGTTGACGAAAAAAGGTTTTCAATTATGTGGCGTCATCGACTATTAACAGGCAGTGTTCTCTCACTGGTCATTTTTGCCAGCGGACTCTCTCTCTCTGCAGCAGATGAAAAAGCACCGGCAAAACCCGAGCCAGCTAAACCGGCTCCTGCGAAGCCTGCTGAAACTAAGCCTGCTGAAACTAAGCCTGCTGAAACTAAGCCTGCTGAAACTAAGCCTGCAGAAGCGAAACCGGCTAAAACGAAACCGGCCGAAGCAAAACCGGTTGCAGCAACCACGCCTGCCCCGGCTAAACCAGCGGAAACCAAACCCGCAGAAACCAAACCCGCTCCGGCTAAGCCCGCGGAAACAAAACCAGCCACACCGGCTCCTGCCAAACCCGCTGCCCCCAAGCCGGCAGCTCCTGCTCCTGTTAAACCAGCTCCCAAAATGGTCAAGCTGAATGTGTATCCCACGGAAATTCAACTCACCACCAGTCGGGATCGTCAATCAGTAATTGCACAGGCGGTCTTCGATAACGGTCTGACACAGGATGTAACCAGTCAGATCCAGTTCAAAGCAGCGCAGCCTGGTATCGTTCGCTTCGACAAAAACATGGTTTATCCGGAAAATGATGGAGAAACCGATGTCATCGCCAGCTTCGGCGGTGCCGATGTAAAATTACATACCAAAGTGGTAAAAGGCAAAGTAGATCGGCCGATCAGCTTTAACCTGGACGTGATGCCTACGTTCATGCGTGCTGGCTGTAATACCGGTAGTTGTCACGGGGCGGCTCGTGGTAAAGACGGCTTCCGTCTCTCACTATTCGGGTTTGATCCGAAAGGTGACTACAATCGCCTGACACGTGAATTGAGTGGACGTCGCATCAACCTGAGCCTGCCCCACGAAAGTCTGCTGCTCGAAAAAGCGACTGGCGCTGTTCCCCATACGGGCGGAAAACTGTATGAAAAAGGTTCAGAGCATTACAATGCAACTCTCCGCTGGCTACAGGCAGGTGCCCCCTATGACGCCGGCGAAATCCCCACCGTCACAAAGGTGGAAATCTATCCTGAAGGTGGCGTAATGGATGGGAAAGATACCACTCAACAGGTATCAGTCCTGGCGCATTACTCGGATGGCACTACTCGAGATGTAACAACGCTGGCATTCTTCTCATCCAATAACGATAACTCGGCAACGATTACAAAAGACGGTCTCATCACCGCCAACAATCGTGGTGAAGCCTTCATCATGGCACGCTTCGATACCCACACCGTTGGTTCACATTTTGTGGTACTTCCCAAAGGCCTGGATTTCGAATGGCCCAGCGTACCAGAGTACAATTATGTCGACACACTGATTCACAACAAACTCAAAAAGTTACGTGTGGTACCATCCGAGGTCTGTTCCGATGCCGAATTCCTGCGTCGTGCCAGCCTGGATATCTGCGGCGTGATGCCTACGATTGAAGAGTTCAACACATTTGTTGCCGACAAAGATCCCAAAAAACGAGACAAGCTGGTTGATCAGCTGCTCAATCGCAAAGAATTTGTGGAAATGTGGGTGATGAAGTGGTCTGAGTTACTTCAGATCAGGACAGTCAACAACCGTATCAGTTACAAGTCGGCCTTGCTCTACTACAACTGGCTGCAGGAACGCATCGCGACAAACGTCCCCATCGACAAGATGGTTCAGGAACTGCTCGGGGCCACCGGCGGTACCTTTGCTAATGCCGCGACTAACTATTATGAAAACGAACGGGATACTCTCAAAGTCTCTGAAAACGTGGCCCAGGTCTTTATGGGAATGCGGATTCAATGTGCCCAATGCCATAACCATCCGTTTGACCGCTGGACAATGGATGATTATTACAGCTTTGCTGCCTTCTTTTCTCAGGTCGGCCGTAAAGGAAGCGAAGATCCTCGTGAATCGATTATCTATAATCGCGGCAGTGGAGAAGTCAAACACGCTGTTGATAACCGGGTCATGAAACCTAAGTTCCTGGGGGGTGCCGAACCAGATACCCGTGGTAAAGACCGTCGGGTCGTGCTGTCAAACTGGCTGGCCTCTGATGAGAATCCCTACTTTGCAACCAACCTCAGTAACATAGTCTGGGCTCACTTCTTCGGTAAGGGAATTATCAACGAAGTGGACGACGTCCGCGTCAGTAATCCCCCCGTGAACCCGGAACTGCTGGACGAACTGGCAAAACGATTTACTGATTACAACTATGACTTCAAAAAGCTGGTACGTGATATCTGCACTTCGCGGACTTATCAGCTGTCTACGCAAACCAATCCTTCCAACGAACGTGACCTGACAAACTTCTCGCATGCACAACCTCGTCGGCTGCGGGCGGAAATTCTGCTGGACTGTATCTCACAGGTTACCAGTGCCCCGAATAAATTCCGAGGGTTACCACTGGGTGCGCGTGCGGTTCAGATCGCCGACGGGAACACATCCAACTACTTCCTAACTACATTCGGACGTGCGAAACGCGACACGGTCTGCTCCTGCGAAGTTCGAATGGAACCCAGTCTGTCACAGGCGCTGCATCTGTTAAATGGTGATACCGTTAATCAGAAGATCGTACAGGGTAAATTTGTGGAATCACGACTGAAAGCCGGTAAGAAACCGCTGGAGGTCATTGATGAGATGTATATCACCTGCCTGAGCCGCAAACCGACGGATAAAGAATATTCCTCACTCGTTCAGGTGCTGGATGAAAACAAAAAAGATGAAACGAATACTCTGAACGACGTATTCTGGTCTCTGTTGAACTCTCGTGAATTCATCTTCAATCACTAAATTTCTATCGATTGAACTAACACCGGGGTCTGCTGCGGCGGTCTCCAGACACGATATGGTTACGATAATGAATAATTTAATTCCCACTGATTGGCAAAATCTTACCAGAAGCACTCTCATTGCTGTGGGCATGGTTTCGATCGCTCTGTT
This sequence comes from Gimesia maris, assembly GCF_008298035.1. Lineage (NCBI taxonomy): Bacteria > Pseudomonadati > Planctomycetota > Planctomycetia > Planctomycetales > Planctomycetaceae > Gimesia > Gimesia maris. The sequence goes on along the minus strand of NZ_CP042910.1, from coordinate 1,261,562 downwards.
TTCAACTCCCGTTCTGGCGGAAGAGAAAAAAGAGGATGATAAGAAGAAACCGAAGATCACCTTTGATGAGCACATCAAACCGATCTTTCGCGCGAAATGTTTTGCCTGCCACAATACAGACAAAAAGGCCTCGGGCCTGGATTTGACCAACTACACAGGTCTGATGCAGGGAGGCGCTGCCGGGGAATCTGTTTCACCCGGTGATGCAGAAGGCAGCTATCTGTATATGCTGGTCACTCATGAATCAGAACCTTTCATGCCACCGAAAGCAGACAAATTGCCTGCGAATGAACTTGCACTCATCCAGGAATGGATCAGTGCCGGTGCACCTGAAAATGCCGGCAGTAAAGTCACCATCAAAAAGCCGAAATTCGATTTCGCTTTGAAGGGGGCTTCTTCCGGAAAACCAGCGGGACCGCCTCCGATGCCGCCTCGTTTGAGTCTGGAACCTATTGTACATACCAGTCTCTCGACCACCGTAACCGCACTTGCTACCAATCCGTGGTCTCCATTGGCTGCCGTTGCAGGTCAGAAACAAATTCTTCTCTACAATACAAAAACTCTGGAACTACTGGGGGTCTTGCCTTTCCCTGAAGGTGTTCCGCATGTACTGAAATTCAGCCGTAACGGCAGTCTTCTGCTGGCTGGTGGCGGTCATGCTGCTGCCAGTGGTCGCGTTGTTGTCTGGGATGTAAAAACCGGCAAACGACTGTTCGAAGTGGGTGATGAACTGGATTCGGTCCTGTGTGCTGATATCAGTTCCGATCAGCGTTTTATAGCGTTGGGTAGCCCCAGTAAAGTAATTCGAGTCTATTCAACCAGCAATGGTGAGCTCGCTTATGAAATCCGTAAGCATACCGACTGGATGACTGCTCTGTCTTTCAGTCCCGACTCCGTTCTGCTCTGTTCCGGCGATCGTAATGGCGGCGCCTTTGTCTGGGAAGCCGCTTCCGGGAATGAATACCTCACTCTCAAAGGTCACAAAGGGGGCATCACGGGTATTACCTGGCGCAGCGATTCCAATCTGGTTGCAACCAGTAGTGAAGACCAGTCGGTGAAGCTCTGGGAAGTTCAAAACGGTTCAAATATTAAATCCTGGAATGCCCATGGCGGCGGAACATCGAGTGTTGAATTTGCCCGCGATGGCCGTCTGGTATCCTGTGGCCGGGATCGTGTCACGAAGGTCTGGGATCAGGCAGGAAAACAGCTGATTGCAGCTCCCGCTTTTGGAGATATAGCCGTCAGTGTCACGATCTGTGATGAAACCAATCGTGTCATTGCCAGTGACTGGACCGGTAAGATCAAAGTCTGGAATGCTGCAGACGGAAAAGAAGTGGGTGAACTCTCAGCGAACCCAGTACCGCTGGCAGAGCGATTGACCGCTGCGACTGCCGGCGTGCAGACCAGCCAGGCCAACCATCAGAAACTGCTGGCTGCTGCCCAGGCAGATCAGGCAGCAGTTGCAAAAATCAACGCTGCTATCGCAGCCACACAAAAACAGCAGACCGATCTGCAAAACGGTTTGAATGGACTGAATGCAAATCTGGCAGCCGCCCAAAAAGCACTTGCTGCTGCTCAGACTGGGGCCGCAAATTCTATAAACCAGATTAAAGCGATTGACACTCCACTACCCGCGATTAAAGAGGCCCACGCTAAAGCAGATGCCGTCAGCAAGCAGGTCGCAGGAGATACAGAACTGGCAGAGGCCGCTGCAAAACTGAAAGCCGCCGTTGATAAACGTGAAGCTGCGAAAGCCGCAGCACAGAAAACCCTGGCAGCCCATCAAGCCGCTGTCAAAGACAATCAGCAGAAGATTGCTCAATACACGCCTCAGATCAAGCAGACAACGGATGCATTGAATGCCGCCAAAGCCAAAGTCGTAGAATTTCAGAAAACGCTGAAACCAGCAACTGATAAAGCAACTGCTTCACAAAATGCTGCCAAAGCTGCTGCAGCTGCACTGGCCGCTGCACAGAATGAAGTCAAACGCTGGCAGGCAGAAATTGAATTCTCTAAACAATTCAACAATGCCCAGGCCAGTACTGCCAAATAAATCGCGACCTGCTTTTACAAAGGCCCTTGGAGCACCAGCTTCAAGGGCCTTTTTTTGTGTGCAGAAATCGAACAGTCTTGCTTTGTTTTGTGTCACATTACGCAGTGAAGTCATTCGACCTCAACTTTATTAAAGATACGTCTTCCTGAACGTCTAGAGCGCATCACATTAAACTATAGTGTCTCCCGATCTATAATACTCGATCCGAATAGCCCTGGAGACGCTACAGTAAAACGGGATACAGTCTAAGTTCTCAAAAACGACTGCAAAACCGAATAAGGATCCATGCAGCATGTCCAATCTCATTCTCTTTCCTCATGAAGCGTTCTCTCGTAATGAAATCGACTCTGCATTCTCGGAGGAACATAGAGCGGCACTGAAAGCGGGATGGAAAACGGTTTTCTATGATCATGACGCACTTACACAGGGTGATACTGGAATTACGGTGCAGGGTCTACCTGTGACAACGCGTTCACAGAAACTCATCTTAAGGGGCTGGATGCTCCCGGGAGAGATCTATGCAAAACTGTACGAATCCGTACGATCAAAGGGATACCAACTGGTAACAACACCAGAAGCCTATGAAGAAGCGCGCTATCTTCCACTGGCGTATCCACTCATCAAAGAACAGACCTCCCGCACCACCTGGATTTCAGGTGATGATATTGAATCGGCGTGGCAACTCTATTCCAATTTCGCTGATTCCGACGTCATTATCAAAGACTGGGTAAAGTCTGCAAAAAATCGCTGGAATGATGGATGCTTTATTCCCGCTGGTACCGATGAAAAGAGGTTTAAAAGAATCTACAAGGTCTTCCGGGAAGAACGAGGGAATTTATTCAATCGCGGTATCGTGTTGCGAGAGTTCATGCCTCTCATATCACATGGAAATGATATGCGTGGCATGCCTCTTGTTGAAGAAACACGACTCTTTTTCTGGAATGGAAAACCCGTCGTCCTTCCTCTTCCTAACAGCGCTTTACCACCGGACGGAATTAAGAGATGGGAGGACATCGCTGGTCAGTTTAAATCTCCATTTATTACGATTGATGTTGCTGCGCTGACGGACGGTACATACAAAATTGTGGAAACCGGAGATGGTGGCGTCTCAGGACTGCCTGTAGATCTCGATCCCATGCTTTTTTATAGATCACTCTCAGAATGTGTGAATCAATGAGATGATCGCATGCTCCCTGTAAGAAGACATATTTGAATGGTACTCTCTTTTCTGTTGTGTTATTTTAAACATGACTATTACCTGAAAGACATCATTCAACTGATAGGGAACAAGATAAAATGGCCCAAAGCAATTCCCGGTTCGCAGTGATTGCGGCTTTAATTGGAAATGCCTTAATCACAGTTGCCAAAGGAGCAACCTTTCTGA